>JAOEKQ010000009.1 GCA_028379895.1 Burkholderiales bacterium | reverse complement strand
TTTTAGTAGGCAACTCCTTAAACGTGTTACAGATCGTGAGCCTTTGATGCCAACATACCGCGAGAATTGCCCCTAGCTGAATAACAACAAGAAATGCTCTCACTTCAGACCCATTGAGCGAGAGAAGGCTGGAGGCAATGATTAAATGTCCGGTACTAGATATCGGTAAGAATTCTGTGAGTCCCTCCAATATTCCAATTAAGATAACCGTGATTGTATTGTCCATATGGAGTTCAATACCTAATCGTTAGCCTATCTGACTACGCGTCTAATTGCCTAGCGCGTATGACCAATATTGCTCCGCAAAACAGGCTAAGCCTTTTTGTAGAGCTCGCTTCCCGATTCAATGAATTCTTTAGATTTTTGTCTCATCCCTTCGGATGCTTGTTCATTCGCGTAATTTCTAACGTCTTGTGAGATTTTCATAGAACAGAAGTGTGGGCCACACATTGAGCAAAAGTGAGCTAGTTTTGCCCCTTCCTGAGGTAGCGTTTGATCATGGAAATCTTTCGCTTTTTCAGGATCCAACCCCAAATTGAATTGATCTTCCCATCGGAATTCGAAGCGTGCTTTTGACAGCGCATTATCTCGCATCTGGGCTCCTGGATGTCCTTTCGCAAGATCAGCCGCGTGAGCGGCAAGCTTATAGGCCATAATGCCCTCTTTAACGTCATTTCTGTCAGGCAAACCAAGGTGTTCCTTTGGAGTCACATAACAGAGCATAGCGGTTCCGTACCAGCCTATTTGCGCAGCACCTATTGCTGATGTAATGTGATCGTGACCCGGGGCAATATCCGTTGTTAATGGTCCGAGCGTGTAAAAAGGAGCTTCGCCGCAGTGCTCAAGCTGGAGATCCATGTTTTCTTTGATCATGTGCATAGGTACATGTCCAGGACCCTCAATCATAACTTGACAGTCATGCTTCCAAGCGATTTTAGTGAGCTCGCCTAAAGTTTTTAGCTCAGCAAATTGAGCTTCATCATTTGCATCGTAAATTGATCCAGGACGCAAACCGTCTCCCAGACTAAATGAGACGTCATACGCTTTCATAATCGCGCAGATATCTTCAAAATGTTCATACAAGAAACTTTCTTTATGGTGCGCTAAGCACCATTTAGCCATAATTGAGCCGCCTCTCGACACAATGCCCGTCATTCTATCCGCGGTCATTGGAATATATGGTAAACGCACGCCAGCATGGATGGTGAAGTAATCGACACCTTGCTCGGCTTGCTCAATTAAGGTGTCTTTAAAAATTTCCCAGGAAAGCTCCTCTGCTTTTCCATCGACTTTTTCCAAGGCCTGATAAATAGGCACCGTTCCGATAGGAACAGGTGAATTTCGGACTATCCATTCTCGCGTTTCGTGGATATGTTTTCCCGTTGAAAGGTCCATAACTGTGTCGCCACCCCAGCGGGTGGACCATGTCATTTTTTCAACCTCTTCTTGAATTCCTGACGAAACGGCAGAATTACCAATATTGGCGTTAATTTTGACTAGAAAATTTCGCCCGATGATCATGGGTTCAGTTTCCGGATGGTTAATATTAGCGGGAATAATTGCTCTTCCAAGAGCCACCTCTTCCCTGACAAATTCAGGACTGATGCTTGATTGAATATTTGCCCCAAACGATTCTCCAGGGTGCTGCCTTGCAATGAGTTTGCGTTGAGGCTCTGAGAGCCTAGCTAGATATTTTTCTCTTTGAAGATTCTCTCTTATAGCCACGAACTCCATCTCTGGTGTGATTATGCCGCGGCGAGCGTAGTGCATTTGTGTAACATTTATGCCTGCCTTAGCTCTGCGTGGTTTTCTGTGCAGTTTGAATCGTAGCGCTTCTAACTCCGCGTCATTTAACCTTAAGTTTCCGTAAGCTGAACTAGGACCGCTGAGGATTTCTGTGTCTTCTCTCGATTCGATCCATCCTTTTCGAAGGGCCGGCAGGCCCTCTTGGATGTTAATTTTTACCTCAGGGTCTGTGTAGGGACCTGATGTGTCATATATGAAAATAGCAGGGTTCTCTTCGTTACCGTCGACGCCAGCCGTGGACGATTGTCTGACTTCTCGCATCGGTACTCTGATGTCATCAGTTGATCCAGCTGCATAAACTTTCCTAGAATTAGGGAAAGAGGAAGTCGAAGCCTGATCAATTTCAGCCTCGGAATTGAGAAACTTGGGGTTCGCGTTCATTTGAAACTCCTTAAACCGGAACGGAAAATACGAAAAATAATTTATGTTGATACGAATAGTATAGTGCAGACTAACTACTTTCGGTTGACTTAATATTCGATAAATTTGTCATTACTCTTCAATAACGTCAGTAAGATCGTTTTTTTAATATAAATACCTTTGGATAATCATTATCTATGGTTTTGATCTCGCTCAATACTCGATAAGCTCTCATGGATATAAAGCAACAAAAAATACAATTAAGAAAATTGATTTTAGAAAAGCGTGATGGTTTAGCTGTAGCCTACCGTATCGGGATTTCTGAAGCTATTTCTGATCGCATTTTAAGCATGAATTCTTTTAAGCAATCTAGAGTCGTAGCAGCTTATGTATCATTTGGGAGTGAGTTTCAGACAGATATAGTGATTAATGAGTCATTGCGGCTTGGTAAAAAAATTGTACTTCCAAAAATTGAGTGTTCTAGTCGTTTACTTTCCTTTCGTACTTTTAGCGGTAATGTTAACGAGCTTTTGAGTGGACGTTGGGGTATTCCTGAGCCTGATCCAGAAAAAAGTCAACTTGTAGATTATTCTAAAATAGATTTTATGGTTGTTCCCGGCGTTGCTTTCTCTAAGCAAGGGTTTAGACTGGGATACGGTGGGGGCTATTATGATTCTGCAATGTCCAGTTTGCCTAAATCGTCAGTTACGGTGGCTCCCGTCTTCCCTATTCAAATCGTTCCCGACGTACCTCGCGAGGCACACGATCTAAAAGTTGATGTGTTACTAACGATCTGAAATACGATAATTTAATATTTTCGCCAGGTATTCATCTGTTTTTCCAAATAATTGACGGTCTTTTGGAGTGCGCCAACGTTTTGATTGACGAATTGGATGGGAGCGTCATGGCTAGCGTTTGGTTTTTTTAGACTCGGTAATAACTTGCCTACCAGTAGCATGGCTGAGTCGCTGTTGTCTGCTGAGTGAATGACCTTTGCGGCAACACCTTTTTTTACGATCTGACTAAAGTTAAAGGTGGAGGGTCCGGTGATAACATGCTTACCAATCGATAACGCCTCTAGGGGATTCTGTCCCCCATTGGTGATAAAACTACCTCCCATAATTACAAGGTCAGAGCAAGCATAATAGCTATACATCTCTCCCATAGAATCCCCTAATACGATGCGACAATTTGCGGGTACTGGTCTGTTATCGCTGCGCCGAACGAATGACATATTTTTACTTTTAATGAGTGTCATAACGTCCGGGAAACGCCTCTCATGTCTTGGTACAAGCACCAGTAGATAGTCCTGGGAACACTGAGATATAAAGCTATTGATTATTGCGATTTCCTCTCCTTCGTGCGTACTGGCCGCAACGATGATGTGTCGCTTTTCGCCAAATAATTGTCTTAAACTATGTCCAAGTTTGAGTTGATCTGGTGTGGCTTTCCGGTCGAATTTGAGATTACCGGTGACGATTACTTCTTGTCCTCCAATTCGCTTCAGTCGCGCAGCATCCTCCTCTGTTTGTGATAGTACGCCGCTAACTTTTTCCATAGTGAGAGAAGTTAGCCGCCTCACTTTGAGGTAGCCTTGCATGGATTTTTTGGATAATCGAGCGTTCAATATGAAAATGGGAATAGAGTGTTTTGAGCATCGCTCAAAAAGTGTTGGCCAGATTTCTGTCTCCATCACTAAAAGACACACCGGTTTATTGTTCTTTATGAAGTTAGAAATAAATGGGTTGATATCGAAAGGTAGGTAGGAAACGCGTATCTTTTTTGAAGTGAAGGCTTTTGTAGTTTCCCGCCCTCCGGGTGTAGTGCAAGTTATAAGTATGTCAAATTCTGTGAACCGACGGCCCATGCGTTCAATTAGGCCCTGGCATGCAAGCACTTCACCAATAGATACAGCGTGTATCCAAATTGCCGGTACTAATGACTGTTGGTTCGATAGCCCGAATCGTTCCAACATGTGTCTCCGATAACTAGGCTCTTTGCGACTCCTAGTAATTAACCTCCCAACTAAGAACGGCAATATTGTCCAACTCAGAATTTTGTATAGCAGGAACATTAATTTATCGTTTCTATAACATTGTTTATGTTTGCTTTAACCTCTTCCGCAGTTGGGAAGCGGTTCTTCGAGCCACATATCTTGATGACCCCGCTCCCCCGAGGACCAGTTTTCAGTGGGTCAGAAGCACCAAAAATAGCAATTGAGGGTACTTCGAGTGCTGCAGCAAGATGCAAAAGTCCAGTGTCTAGTCCAACTACTAAGCAAGATTGGCTAATTAGCATTGCTAAGTCGTCTATGGGCATCTTGACTAATAGTTCTCCGGCAGATAACGATATGATGTGTTCGCAAGCTCTTTTTTCGTCAGGGCTACCCCACGTAAATTGACAGTTAAAATCGTTTGATCTTAGATAGTTACAAACCCGTATCCAGTCCGCTGTAGGCCATAATTTTTTGGATTGAGCCGAGGAGCAAAAAATAATTACATTTTTTCTCTTTAAAACCGAGCTATTCTGTTTGATTAGGCCATAATCTGAATCGTTAGCTAATGGATACTTTAAAGCCAGTGACGCTAATTGCCGACACCGGTTTAGCATGTGTTGTTCTCGACTCACGCTGATCTTGAGGTTGTAAGTCATCCCTGCCAGCTTTTCCCTGGAGTAACGAGGTCCGAATCCACAACTGAGTCCTTTTGCTAATAACGCAAACACCGCACTCTTTAATAGGCCCTGTGAGTCAATGATTAAATCGTATCGATACTTTCTAATTTGAAAAATACAATCTTTTATTTCCGTCCACGTTGAAGCTGAAAATATTGATTTTCGCCACCGGCGCAGTGCGATGGGGATAATGCGCTCGACCCCAAGGTGTAATCTAACTAGCGGTATGTAGTTTTCCTCAACAAGCCAATCAATTTTACAAGTCGGGAATTGAGTGCCAATATCCGAGACCATTGGAAAGTTATGGATAAGGTCACCCAGTGAGGAAGTTTTTACGATGAGTATTCGCTTTGGCGCGTTCACGGTTAATTACTTATGTAATTTCGTTAATAATTTCCCTCATTTTACTCCGAGGGCAATCAATTGCTTAATATGAAATATAACCCAGATAGATCTGGTTGCAATGAGGATTTAAAGATGTCACTTACAGTCGAGACCAAGGTGTGGGAGAAAGATTGGAGATTCATACTAAAAAAAGGATTTATCAAAAAAGTGATGCTCGGTCTCGGCCGAACTGCCTCAAAACGTCTACTTTTAATTAATAATGTTGATCGTCCAACAGAGGTTGCTCGTTACGCAGACCAACTGATCCATGACGGAGTTCTAGATGACTACGTATTCGTTGACGACTATGCCACGGTTGCTCTAGATTTTTTTAAAATGAATAGAGAGCATTTAGGGGTAGGGTATTACTACTCTATCGCTGAATTAGTCTCTATTTATTTATGTAACACCGAGTATTTAGCTCACTTTTCTGGCGATTCAACTGTGCAAGATGGTGTGCCCCTCACCTGGTTTGATACTGCGATCGAGCTGCTACGAGCACGGGATGAAGTTTCTGTTGTTAATCTTGCGTGGGACCTCAAATTCAGTGAGGTAGATAAAGATGCGATTTTTTTGGAGGAAACCTTTGCTTATGGGTACGGATTTTCGGACCAAATGTACGTAATCAGATCGAAGGAATTTAAGAATGATATTTATACTTTCTCGCATCCCGAATCTAATCGATATCCTAAGTATGGAGGTGAATTATTTGAGAAGCGAATTGACTCTTGGATGAGGGTCAAAAGCCGTCTGAGAGCGACCTCGCGTCGGTGGAGTTATCGGCACTCTAACTTTCCTGCTTGGCATTCTTTGAAAGGTATTCTATGGCGAGTGTTGCGTCAATATTGATGGTTTACAAAGGTACTTATTGATTTTTTCAGCTGATTGATGGGGGCATTAGAAATTTCTCATATTTTTCCGGATGTCGTCTCAAGGGCTCGGGGAATGAGTCATCGATCTCCATCGCTAAATAGCATTTGGCGGGATCTTGAAAATCTCTGTTAGATTTTATTATTTTTTCTAAAAATGCTTTGTCTTTGAATCTTGGGTCGTCAAAGGTGTGGGCGGTACTATCCATCTTACGAATTATATCTTCGAGCGCTAGAACCCAAGTAAAGTGCCATCCTCCATCAGGGATGTCTTGAACTCGTCGCCTATTAAACCAAGCTCTTTTTAAAGATCGTAGTGGGCCATTCGACTTGTAACTCCTGACGCTTGTTGCGTTAGCGTGGAAAAAATTTTCGAAATGATGAATGGTCGTTATTTTTGACCCTTTCCAAATAACCCCATCCGAATGTGCGACATTTATGTTTTTTATCCATAGATTGTTCAGATAGTAGCTATAGTAATTTTGAAGAAAATCACCACGCAGGAATTGTGGGTCGTACAAGGTTATCTTGCTTGGTTTTGGTATTTCATCAAGGTCGGATATTAGTATTAGGTCGTCTGGCCTCGAGTCGAACAGCCCTGTAATGATATTATTTCGGATATAGTTTTCGTTTTTCCAAAATTCATTTTCTCCAGGTGGGCGTGTTTCCAATCTCTGATAACGAATTTTCGATTTATACTTCTCAAATTTACTAATGTCGAAGACGGTTTTTCTTGATAGTCCTTTATGAGTGTAAGCAGCCTCAGAGATAACAAAGTAATCAACGTAATCCCAGAGCGTATCCATGCGCAGTTGCAGCAACATTTCCTCGTTGAAAAAACAAAAACAATCGTAAATTTTACGTTCAGGCACGCTATAGGGCTTAGACTATTAATAAAGATGTGGTCTTTAACCAAACTCTACTCTAATAGATGCTTTTACAAAAGGTCGGTGTAAAAATATGCATGATTACTCAATTACTTTTGCGTGCTATAACTCCGTTGAGTTCACAAAACAATGTGTTAGCAGTTTGATTTCTTCAGGAACACCCATGAGTCGAGTGATTGTTGTGGACAATGGCAGCCATGATGGGACCCGAGAGTATTTGAAAACACAGCCGTTTGGGGAGGTTATATACAATAAATATAACCTTGGGTGCGGTATTGCATGGAATCAAGGGGCTTTGGCGCAGCAGGCCGAGTGGACTATTATTATGAATAATGATGTTCTGGTGACTCAGGATTGGGCTGAGAGATTGATTGAGTCCGCGCAAGAGCTCGACGTTAAAGTAATCAGCCCAGCGATGATTGAGGGTCCTTTGGATTATCATTTTCAAGAGTTTGCTCAAGAGGCAGAGCGACGTATGTCCGGTGTAGCGCGCTTAGGGGCAAAGCATGCTGTTTGCTTGGCTGTTCATAAAAGTGTTTGGGAGAATATAGGGTATTTCACTCCCAAACCTCGATTGTTAGGTTACGAGGATACAATTTTTTTTAATGAGCTTGAAAAGGCGCGAATTCCAACGGCGATAACTGGGGCGGTATGGTTTCATCATTTTGGCTCGGTTACGCAAGATCAGATGAAAAAAGAAAAAGGCCTAGCCATGTCCCAGGCTCTTGGCAATCGACAGAACTACAAGATGTTGGGTATGAATTGGTTCGAGAGAAAAATAAGACGTTTTAGAAGAAAGAAAAATGAATCTTTCTGGAGGAAGACCGAAAAACAGGCTTTTAATATGACTATCCATGGATTAAGGCAAAGTGGTGATTTTGTTTGGCGATGACTGACGATGAAGTGATAGATAAGAAGAGTAAAAACGGGGCGGCTGGTCGGCAAACTATCTCTGCAGTGATCATTACTAAAAATGCTGATAGGACGCTAGAGGCTTGCCTCGATGCCTTGAAGTGGACCTCAGAAATTATCATATTAGATAGTGGTAGTAGCGATCAAACTTCTCAGATCGCACAAAAAAAAGGCGCGAAATTCCATACGGCCGAATGGCGCGGGTTTGGTCCACAAAAAAACGAAGCCATTGGACTCGCTCAGTCAGATTGGATTTTGTCGATAGACTCGGATGAATTTGTGAGTGAGGAGCTGGTGTCTGAGATATTACGGATAACGAGCATATCGCACGCAGAGGATGTTTACGAATTATCTAGACTTTCAAAATATTGTGGGAAGCAAATGCGTCACTCGGGTTGGTTTCCAGACTTCGTACCAAGATTGTTTCGTAATGGAGCCGCTCGATTTAGTGACAGTCTTGTGCACGAGAGATTGCTTTATAAAGGACAATCTAAGCGATTGAATGGTTATTTATTTCACGATTCATTTCACTCCCCAGATGATGTCCTTGATAAGATGAATCGTTATTCGACCTTGGGTGCTCAGCAGCTCGCAAGTCAAAGTCAACAGGGCGGCTTGCTCCGGGCAGTTATCCATGGCTTAGGCGCTTTTTTAAAGACATACGTTATAAAATATGGATTTTTAGATGGGGCTGAGGGATTTTTTCTCGCTGTCTCTAATGCAGAAGGCGCCTACTACAAGTATGTCAAACTTTATTACTTAAATAAATTAAAACGTTGAAAACGACAGTTATCGTTACCACTTACAATCGTCCTGACGCTCTTGATTCTGTCGTTCGAGGATTTTTTTTGCAGAAAGATATTGATTTTGATCTTGTTGTCGCCGATGACGGATCAGACCAGCAGACTAGAGATATTATTTCGCGACTCAGTTTAGAGGCACCTTTTGAAATATCACATGTTTGGCATGAGGACCTTGGATTCAGGGCTGCCGCAATACGGAATAAGGCTATAAAGGCTTCGCAAGGTGAGTATTTAATTTTTACTGATGGCGACTGTATTCCGCGAGCAAACTTTGTGGTGAATCACAAAAAATTAGCCGAAAAGGGCTATTTTTTATCGGGCAGTCGAGTGCTTTTAAGTCGGAAGCTGACTCAGGATATATTGACGAAGGCCGCTGGATTAGGCCATTGGGATACTTGGACAATACTCAGACATTATTGTGCTAGAGACATTAACCGAGTACTACCACTATTCTCATCTGTTTGGCTCATGCCCTATAGAAAATCATCGCCTAAACGTTGGGAGGGCGTCAAGACTTGTAATTTTTCGTCCTGGAAGTCTGATTTGTTTGGGGTCAATGGTTTTGATGAACAATATAGAGGCTGGGGTCTAGAAGACTCAGATTTGGTTGTGCGCCTTTTGAAAAGTGGGGTGAAGCATAAAAATGCCAGACAAGCTACACCAACTTTACACCTATGGCATCCAGAGAATGACCGAGGTGGTCTGGAGCGAAATAGTCAGATGCTGAGGGCCATAATGAGCTCGGGTCGTATAGAGGCGAACGTTGGCCTTAGACAAATAGACTGTTAAAGATTGAAAGTGCTCTTTTGGGAGAAATTTGATTGAAAATCTTAGTTATTTGTACGCGACGGGTAGGCGATGTTTTTTTGGCGACGTCGGCGATTCATGCACTAAGAGCTCGTTATCCTGATGCTCAACTGGATGCGTTGGTATTTCGTGGCACTGAGTCCGGGCTATTGTCTTCTCCGGAAGTAGATAATGTGATTTCTATTGCCGAGAGAACTAGTCTAGCGGAACATCTTAAGTTTATATACCAACATTATCGGCAGTACAAAATCGCCATATCGTTATTGCCAGGCGATAGGCCGACACTCTATTCCTGGTTATTTGGTAAGAAACGTTATGGAACCATAGTCAGTCGTAAGCAATCCGCATGGAAGAGGTGCCTACTGCATAGTGTGGTGGAGTTTGATGGAATTGGACGTCATACGTTAGTGATGTACCGCGATATCATCGCAAGTTTATTAGGCAAACACAAAATCGCGCCACAGATCCCCGAGCATTTAATGGAAAGAGATCATTATGCTGACGAATTCAATCAGTGGCAATTTAAAAATCGCTACGTAGTGATGCATTTAACCCCAAAGTTTCGCTATAAAGAGTGGCCAATTTATCGTTGGAAAGAGTTAATTCAGGCATGTCTTGATCATGACATTGGGGTCGTCTTATCAGGACTTTTTGATGAACCGCATTCTGAAGTGTTAAGCCAACTTAATCTTAATGACAATGGAGTACTCAATCTGTTGAATCGGGCCAAAATTGATGAACTAGTTCGACTAATTTACTCGTCGGGCTGTTATGTTGGGACAGATACTGCTGTGACGCATATGGCCGCGGCAACAGGCACGCCGACTATCGCGATTTTTGGTCCTTCAAGTCCATTGGTTTGGGGACCATGGCCTGCTGGACATGTATGTGAGGTTAGTCCTTGGGCACAGATAGGATCTCAGTCCTTGAGCAATGTGACGTTGGTCCAAGGTTCTGGAAATTGCGTTCCTTGTCTTCAGGAGGGCTGTCATCGACATGTGAACAGCGGGAGTGATTGTCTTAGTCAACTGGGTTCAGAGCAAATCACGAGCGCCATGCTCAGTAATTTTAAGTGAGGCTTGACCCAGCTTGTTCATCCGCGTGATAAGAAGACCGAACTAATGGGCCTGATGCCACATGTTTAAATCCAATGGAAAGTCCTATTGCTTCGAATCGCTGAAATTGATCAGGGTGCACGTAGCGATGAACCGGTAAGTGGCCTTTTGTCGGCTGTAAGTATTGTCCAATCGTGACCATGTCTACTTCATGTTTCTTTAAGTCGTGCAGAACCTCTTCAATTTCCGAATCAGACTCACCTAGCCCCACCATCACACCAGATTTAGTAATCACCTTCGGGTTTATTTTTTTAAATTTATGGAGTAGGTCTAAAGAATGTT
Organism: Burkholderiales bacterium; assembly: GCA_028379895.1. Lineage (GTDB taxonomy): Bacteria > Pseudomonadota > Gammaproteobacteria > Burkholderiales > Eutrophovitaceae > Eutrophovita. The sequence continues at coordinate 47,582 of JAOEKQ010000009.1, read as the reverse complement.
GATAGTCTGCTCCAGGTCTGGCTTGCTTGTATAGGCGCGGGACTGTCTCTAAGTTATGATTCATGACATCCGGAAGTTCCGAACTTAGTAGGTTAATAGCAGTGTCTAGTCTCCCTCTAAAATCCGGGGTGAGAATTTCGACTCTGATATTTGGTGAAACAGCGCGTATAGCTTTAATACAATCGGCAAAGTGAGTCGCACCCCCATCTCTCAGGTCATCTCGATCAACACTCGTTATGACTACATACTTCAGATCCATATCCTTTATTGTATTGGCTAACCTCTCGGGCTCAGCCTCATCAACACCGTTAGGTCGGCCGTGTGCTACATCACAGAATGGACATCGGCGGGTACATAGATCACCAAGAATCATAAATGTGGCCGTACCTTTAGAAAAACATTCACCAATATTCGGGCATGTAGCCTCCTCGCAAACAGTGTGCAGAGCGCTCTTACGAAGTTTTGCTTTAACGTCTTGAAATTTAGTACTCGTATGTAGTTTTATTCGAATCCAATCAGGCTTCTTAATCGGCTCGACGGGTACTATTTTTATAGGATTCCTCGCTGTTTTTTCAACCCCTGTCTCTCTGATAATTTTGCTATTCATAATGCCTTCTTAATAAATCTAACTACTAAAGGATAGTATAAATTGATTGACCCACAATTGACGCACTTGTTCAACTGGAAGGTTAACATTCAACTCTTTGAGCTGTGTCACACGTAAATTCTTATATCCGCATGGGTTGATGTTATCAAAAGGTTTAAGATCCATATCAACGTTTAAGGCGACCCCATGATAAGAACATCCATTTCTAACTTTAAGCCCTAGCGAAGCCAACTTTTTACCTTTGACATAGACCCCTGGTCTAGCCTCATCCCCATAGCTGGCAATACCTAAAGATGATAACAAGTTAATAGTGGTCTGCTCTAATAACCTAACAGTTTTCTTGACGGTTAAATTTAGCCTCTTCAAGTCGAGAAGTGTATACGCGACGATTTGACCGGGGCCATGGTAGGTGATTTGTCCGCCTCGGTCAGATTGAATTAACGGTATTGTTTGGTCGCGATAAAGGATATGTTCTGGTTTTGTCTTTAGGCCCAGGGTATATGTGGGGGGGTGCTCCACCAGCCATAATTCATCTTCAGTTAGTCTCGAGCGGCCAAGAGTAAATCTCTTCATTTTTTCGAGCGATTCTTCGTAAGCTAGTAATCCAAGCGTTTTAATTATCACAACTTCATTCTTTCGGTCTGCCTTGTATCCTAATCATTGCTATATAACAATAGATACTAGGGGACTGGCCTTAAGTGCGCTATAGATTTCTTCTAAGTGTTCGCGAGATTTAGCCGAAAAGGTGCAGGTTAAGCTTGTATACTTTTTTGTTTTACTCTCGCTTGCAACTACTTCGTGGTCATCCACATCGGGTGCATGTTTTCTGAGTATTTCAAGTATAAGTTCCTCATAGCTAGGTGTAGATGTCCCGATGACTTTAATTGGAAACAAAATTGGATACTCGATACCTTCAGTTTTTTCGCCGTTAATCGTATTCACAATGGGTTCTGCAAAATTAGATTATAAAGACTTATCACTTTCTTCAGATCCTAGTAGATGTATTGTCCATGATTTTAACCTTTTCCACCCTCGGCGCATCATACCCGCTTTTCTTACCTTCTCTAACGCGACTAAATCAGAGGTTAGAATCGTATCCGTTTTTAGTTTCACTATAAGTTTTGCAATAACATCTCCATACTCAATTGGAGCTACAAGCGGTTGTGTGGCCTCAATCGTGACTCTAACTTCAGGTTTACTTTTTCTTGGAACTGTCACGTATATTTTTTTCTTGGATCCAATATTAAGGATCTCACTGCTCCCGCCCACAACGGCAAGCTGAGAAATTGGTATATCCTTTTCTAGTATGTGAATAGTCGTGAATTTTTTAAAGGCTTGATTGATTAGTTCTTGTGCTTTTGAGGCAAATAGTCCGTCGGAGCTATTGTCTGCTATAACTAATAGTATTCGTCGTCCATTTCTTTCGCTCGAAATGACTCCAATGGTCCCTTCTGAAGGGACCTTACTGACGATGAGTCCGTCGTTGTATGCGTCTTTTCCCAGCAGGTCGTTCGAACTATATTGAATAATGCCTTGCCATTCGTGCTGACTTGATTTGAAGAGAGGGTAGAGCTGTGAGTGGTTTAAGATTATTGCGATGGCAAGTTGGTACAAATCCGATGCTGATGTGAGTTGTGGTTCGACCGCTTTCCCGACCACACTAGTAAATTGCGAGTTTAATAGTCCTAATTCTTTTGCTTTTTGATTCATAGCAGCAATGAATTGTGCTTTGGTTCCTGAAATTGCCTCAATGATTGCTAAAGTCGCATCATTTGCTCCATAAATAACGATGGCCGCAATGAGATCTTCGATCTTTACGATATCCCCCTCATGTAGAAACATACTAACCCCTGATGCTGCAGCCGCTTTCCGAGAAATTTTTAATTCATCTTGAGCGTTAAGTGTTCCGTCTTCTAGTGCGTCAAAAATAATGTGGAGCTTCATGAGCTGAGTTAGAGCCGTCGAATTGATGTTTTTTGAAGCTTTTTTCTCCGCAATAATTGTCCGACTCGAGACGTCTCCTAGCATATAAATCGAAGCGCTAGAGATTATGGAATCTATTGCCTTTGGAAACGCAAGGGCTGGTATAAGTGAGCATGTTAACAATAAAAAAAGTCTACTATTCATTGACTATCATTACGTTTTGTAAAAACGCATTATTTTAAACTGCTACGTGAGGTAACAGCTAGCGTTAACTGTAAAAGCACTAAGTCGGTTAAAATTACTATTATATTTTAGGGTTATACGAACAGGGTTTTATTAATGTCGCTAAATAATGAAGAGGCACATAAGAAAGCACAAATATTGGCAGAAGCTCTGCCGTATATTAAGCGTTTTCATGGGAAAACTATCGTCATTAAATATGGCGGCAATGCGATGGTCGATGAGGGTTTAAAACGATCTTTCGCTCGTGATGTGGTGTTACTAAAGCTGGTCGGTATGCATCCCGTTATTGTCCACGGTGGTGGCCCACAAATTAATGACATGCTAGGCCGATTGGGGAAGGATGGTTCATTTGTTCAGGGCATGAGGGTGACCGATAAAGAGACCATGGACGTTGTGGAGATGGTGCTCGGCGCTCATGTTAACAAGGATATCGTCAGTTTGATTAATAAGGCGGGTGGATCAGCCGTCGGCTTAACTGGGCGAGATGGCGGGTTGCTTCGGGCTAAAAAGTTGTATATTCAATCTGAAGGAGAGCCGCTGGATTTAGGTCAAGTTGGAGAGGTTGAATCTGTGGACCCTAGAGTTATTTCGACCTTGGAAATGCAGGGTTTCATCCCCGTTGTTGCTCCGATTGGCTATGGGGAGGAGGGCGAGGCATATAATATTAACGCAGATCTAGTTGCGGGTAAGCTTGCAACAGTACTTAGTGCAGAGAAATTGATTTTGATGACTAATACGGCTGGTATTCTCGATAAAAATGAACAATTATTAACTGGTGTTACTCCCGGAGATATTGATTGCCTCATTTCGGATGGAACTGTTTTTGGTGGTATGTTGCCAAAGATTGCATCTGCGCTCGATGCTGCAAGAAGTGGGGTCAATAGCGTTCATATCATTGACGGCCGTGTGGAAAATGCGGTGTTATTAGAAGTGTTGACGGACCAAGGTGTCGGAACACTGATCCGCAGCCGGTAACGTGAGGTTTTTGGCTGAAGCTTGTTATGCAATGCAAAACTCTAAAGTCAAACCAGCGGCGTGGATCTTTGATTTTGATAACACTTTGTTTGAATCCGGTAGAGAAATTTTTCCTCTTATCAACGAAAGAATGACTAATTATATCGAGCAAAACTTATGTGTTGATCGAGATGAGGCCAACCGTCTACGCAAAAAATATTGGGATCAGTATGGGGCTACAATGACAGGTCTGGTTCGGCACCATGGAGTCGATGCAGAGCATTTCTTAAAGGTGACGCATGATATTGGAGATTTAAGCGGATTTACTTACCGATCTTCAAGGCTCAGACATTTATTAAGAGGCATCTCTGGTAAAAAAATCATATTCTCTAATTCTCCTGCAGCGTATCTTAAAGAAATGCTGAAGCTCCTGGGGATTGGACGTTATATGACGGATGCATTTTCTATAGAGTCCACTGATATGAATCCTAAGCCGTCAGTTATTGGTTTTCGTAAGCTGTTGAAGGTGCACAGGCTGAACGCTTCGCGATGCGTTATGGTTGAAGACTCGCTAGTTAATCTTATAACGGCAAAAAGATTGGGGATGAAGACGGTTTGGGTAACGCGCAACTCAAAGCGACTGGATTGGCTAGACGCTCGAGTAAGTCAGTTATATTAAGCGTTGAATGATCCCAATAGGATTATGAGTTTGGAGGAATCGCGTTGGGTGTGTATTGTTGGTATATTGCTCGTTCGTATCCTTCAAAAATTCAGCTAATAGGCTATTTTTCTTACCAATGCCCAGAGTCGCCGACAGAAAACTACAAATACTCCAGCAATTAGCGCAAATGCTGGAAGATCCCAATTGTAAAAAGGTGACCACAGCGTTGTTGGCATCGAGACTACAAGTTTCTGAGGCTGCTTTATATCGACACTTTGCAAGTAAAGCGCAAATGTACGAGGGGTTGATTGAATTTATTGAACAAACAATTTTTAGCTTAATCAATAAAATATCAGAATCTGAAGAAAGTGGATTAAAGCAGGTGTCCGCTATGGTTAATGTTTTATTGAGCTTCGCTAAAAAAAATCCTGGTATGACAAGGGTATTAATTGGTGATGCTCTTGTTCATGAGAATGATCGATTGCAGGATCGGATTAATCGTTTGCACGACAGGTTGGAATCCTCCATGCGGCAGTCATTGAGATTCGCTATTAATCAAGGTGAAATGAACTCAGCTCTCGAAATTGAGCCGAAGGGTAACCAGTTAATGGCTTACGTGATAGGTCGTTGGCATCAGTTTGCGAAGAGTCGGTATACCAAGGACCCCACTATATACAGTGAAGTTCAGATAAGGATGCTGTTATCTGATGTTTGATCTAGCTACGATGTTATAGTTATTTTATTTAATGGCGTTGCCGCAGACTGAGCAATTGGGGTCTTTATTTAATTTAATCGAGCGCCATTCCATTTCCAATGCATCAAAAAGCATAAGCTTTCCCACCGCAGGCCGACCGATGTTGCCTAATAGCTTGAGTGCCTCTGAGGCTTGAGCAGTTCCTATGATGCCTACTAGTGGTGCGAAAACACCCATGACCGCACACCGGGTTTCCTCGAACTCATTTTCTTCGGGAAACAAACACTGGTAACAAGGACTTTCAGGATTCCTTGAATCAAAAACAGCTAATTGACCATCGAATTTTATGGCCGCGCCTGACACCAACGGCTTTTTAAATTCAAAACATGTCTTATTAACCGCATGACGTGTTTCAAAGTTATCAGAACAATCTAGAACGATCGATGATTCAGATACTAAATTCTTAAGCATAAGGCCCTCGGCCCGATGTTTAATAGTCCTGATTTGAACGCTCGGATTAATCGCTTTGATCGAACGCTGTGCCGACTCTACTTTCAGTGATCCAATAGAGTCTGTTGTATGAATGATTTGACGTTGTAAGTTGGTCAGGTCGACTGTATCTTCATCGCAAATAGTGATTGCCCCAACACCACTCGCAGCTAGGAAAAGAGCTGCTGGAGACCCTAAGCCCCCAACTCCGATCACTAGCACATTACCCTGTTGAATTAAGTCTTGCCCTTCGACACCGATTTCCGGTAAAAGAATGTGGCGGCTATATCTTAGAAGTTGGTCGTCGCTCATATCGCCGTTTTTGGTATTCCCAGCTAATCCCTCTATCCTAAAGCTGAAAAATAGGATAAAGGGATTGAGATTTTAGAATTAACGACTTGATAAAATTTGCAATCCTTTTAGTAGATTCAATGCTTGACTCAATTGGTAGTCTGCAGGTTGTTCTACTGATGGATTTGCCTCGTTTGCCTCTGGTTCGTCTTGTGCGGTACCGTCATTACTCCCCCCTTGAGGATTATCTAACCTATTTTTTAAATCAGCCTCTTTGCGCATCAGCGGAGAGCTTTCTTTAGTCTCTATTGTTGCATCCTCAACGATAATGTCTGGGGTGATACCCTTCGCTTGAATGGACTGTCCGCTGGGAGTGAAATAACGCGCGGTTGTTAGTTTAATCGCCGTGCCATTCCCTAAAGGCAGAATGGTCTGGACCGAACCTTTACCAAAAGTTTGAGTACCCATAATTACTGCGCGTCTGTGGTCTTGCAGAGCTCCAGCAACAATTTCAGATGCAGAAGCGGAGCCGCCATTAACTAAAACGACCATTGGAACAGTTTTCGCTGCTTCTGGCACGTTAGCTAGATAATCACCTTTTGGTCCCCGAGCGTAAAATTCAGGTCTAGCGTACATTCGCATTCTTGCATCATTAGTTCGCCCTTCGGTATATACGACAAGTTTATCTTTTTGCAGAAAAGCTGCAGAAACTCCAATTGATGACGTAAGTAGACCGCCCGGATCGTTTCTTAAATCTAAAACCATGCCTTTCATCGGACCTTCGTTCTCAGCGAAAAGTTTTACAATTGCTTGCCCAAGTTTCTCGCCGGTGTGCTCTTGAAATTGCGTGACTCTGAAGTATGCATAATCATTTTCGAGCATGCGATATTTCACGCTTTGAATTTGGATAATAGCCCGGGTAACTGTGATCAATTGTGGTTGTGGCTCACCTTTTCGAACAATCGTTAAGACGATGTCTGATCCTGGCTTGCCGCGCATGAGCTTGACTGCGTCATTAAGCGTCATTCCTTTAACATTTGAGTCATCAAGTTTAATAATTAAATCGCCTGACTTCAGCCCCGCATTCCAAGCTGGTGTATCTTCAATCGGCGCGACAACTTTGACGAAACCATCTTCCATACTGACTTCAATGCCTAGCCCACCAAATTCTCCCTGGGTGCCCACCTTCATCTCGGTGAAGGCCTCTTCGTTTAAATAAGCCGAATGGGGATCCAAGCCCGAAAGCATGCCATTGATGGCTTCTTCTATCAGTTCTTTGTCGTCTACCGCTTCAACGTAATCGTTCTTGACTCGCCCATATACCTCAGTGAATGATCTCAGCTCATCTATGGGTAGAGGTGCGGCACTGCGGTCAGCGATCGCAGACAACTGTAAACTAATTAATATGCCGCCGACAAGACCGAGTGAAACCAATCCTGCTTTACCTAACTTGCTTCTCATATAGAACCCCTTAATATTCTTGTCGCATTTATATTTAGCGACCGTTTCACTGAATCCTGCCGTTACGTGCTAGTTCGTAATGGTAACCCATTCCAGCGGATTGAGAGGCTTGCTATTACGTCTAACCTCAAAATAAACACCTGATGCTTTGTGACCTCCACTGTTACCAACAGTTCCCAGTTGGTCGCCGGCTTGAAGCTGATCTCCCTCACGTACCCACAACGACTCATTATTTCCGTAGAGAGTGTAAAACCCTTTTCCGTGATCAACGATCACCAAATTGCCAAATCCGCGCAACCAGTCTGAATAAACTACCGATCCGCCGGCGATTGATTTAACACTATTACCCTGTTTCGATGAAATGAAAATACCTTCCCACTCCACTTCGCTGCCGGTCCTTTTTTCACCAAACTTTCCCGTTACAGTCCCCAACGCAGGTAGTCTGAGTTTACCTTTTAGCGCCCGGAAGGGCTTCCCGTTCGCGCTCCTGTCAGGTAATTGATTGTTTTTAATGTTTTCTTCTTTAATTTTTTGCAGTTTTGCGAATAAGTCCGTTAACCGTTCCTTGTTTTCTTTGATTTTAATTTCACTGCGTTTAATTAGGGACTTGGTAGCACTTATTTCTGACGAGCTTCTTTGCTTTTTTTGCTCCGCGACACTTTTCTGCTTACTTGTGTCTTTTTTTACTTTCCGAAGTTTTGTTCTAATATTCGACTTTTTTCTTTGAAGACGATCTATTTCTTCAATATTCGAATTAAAATCTCTAATGGCAGCTGAACGTTGAAGAGCTATTTTTTTGAGATAAACGGCGTATATTTCGTTGTCTATTTGCTGTCCTTGGGCGGATCGCATATCGGGTGCATATCCGAGGATATAAGTTTGCTTAACCAGTTGAGATAGGCGAACTTTTTCAATAGAAACTTTAGATTTAAGTATTTTTTCTTTCTTTTCTAATACTTTTAACTCTTTGAGGAGTTTTTTCTCTTTTTTTGATAATGAAGTGAGGTCTTTTTTCAGTAGGTCGATTTCTTTTTTTGTTTTACTCAGCTCACGCTTAGCTTTTTTTTGCTTGACTTGTTGCTCTTTGATTTTTTTCTTCTCTGTTGTGATTTTTCGATCAATTGCCCTTAATTCGTTTTGCAGGTTATCGGCAACAGCAGTTGTTAGATGTAGCCAGGTAATTAAGATGCCAGTCAGAATCCCCACAATCTTAGCTGCTTTCATTTTGATGTCTATCCCTTCGCCTGCGCAGCTACGGCAGCGGCAGCGAACTGTGCTTTTGACTTGTCTCCGAGATAATACTTGTCCAGTGGTTCTAGAGTATCACTGAGTTCGTAGACTAAGGGAATTCCTGTCGGAACATTTAGTGTCACGATATCCGCTTCACTTACTTGATCGAGATGTTTAATTAAAGCGCGAAGGGTATTTCCATGCGCTACGATTAATAGTCTGTCACCTTTCAGAATAAGAGGCGCAATAGTTTCTTCCCAGTACGGAAGAAATCTTTCAACAGTGTCTTGCAAACATTCGCCAAGCGGCAGAGCCGCAAAAGGTGTCGTACGATACTTGCTCTCAAGCTTTGGGTTCATTGGTGAGCTAGGCTCTAGCGCAGGAGGTGGTACGTCATAGCTTCGACGCCATTTAAGCACTTGATCTTCTCCATATTTTTCCGCTGTTTCTGCTTTATTCAACCCTTGTAGTGCGCCGTAGTGACGCTCATTTAAACGCCACGTTAATGTTTGTTGTATCCAAAGCTGATCTAAGGTCTCAAGCGCTAACCACATTGTACGAATGGCTCGCTTTAAAACTGACCCAAAAGCCCGGTCAAATTCATATCCAGCATCCTTTAACAATACTCCCGCTTCTTTGGCCTCCTGGATACCCTTTTCGCTGAGATCGACATCCATCCAGCCAGTAAATTTGTTTTGTTGATTCCAAAGGCTTTCACCGTGGCGCAGAAGTACTAACTTTTTCATTTTGTTCAACCTAAAAATCTAAATAATAATTTGGATATTTTAATCGGTATGATGACCCTGTATGTTTTTTGAAACAAATTTCAGTAAAATTTCAACTTAAAATAGTAACCCCAGACTTACAATGTGATGATATATCCGTGATTTACCTTAGTGTAATCGTCGATTCTAAGGTCGTAAGCACAGAAGTTGTCAAGGGGGGTACATAAATCTTCGGAGATATATTGTGTCGATTATGGATTTCATTTCGTCAAACATTTGGCTAGTTTTAGCCATAATTGTTAGTGGCGGGTACCTAATTATTCCTAAATTAATTATGGGTGAAGGCAGTAAAACCACGTTAGGGCCTCAGGATTTAGTTCAGCTAATTAATCGGCAGCATGCGACAGTTATCGATTTACGTGAGGAGAAAGAATTCGAGCTTGGCAGTATTGTAGGCTCGAAAAATATAACCCTTAACGTGTTGCAGCAAAGCACTCAAGGATTAAAAAAATTTGAAAAACGTCCGATAGCATTAATCTGCGGGTCCGGGGCGAAATCTCGGGTAGCTCAAAAGTTGCTTTCAAAAGAGGGTTACAGTGAAGTTTTTGTATTGTCTGGGGGGTTGTCGGCATGGATGCAAGCAAATCTTCCAACGTCGCCTTCGGGGAAGTAAGTCTTAACGTAAAAGGAGAAGCTAAATTGATTCATGGTGCAAACGCATTGACTGCTGAGGTCATTATGTACGCTACCGATTGGTGTCCATTTTGTGTTCGAGCGGAGAAATTGTTGGTTTCTAAGGGTGCTGATTTAAAAAAAATAAATGTAGATGAGCAACCGGATCGCCGCGCTGAAATGGTGGAGATTTCGGGGAGAAGGACTGTGCCGCAGATCTTTATTGGCAGTCGCCATGTTGGTGGATACGATGATCTTGTCTCTCTGAACAGAGGCGGTGAACTTGATGTGTTGTTAAAAAATATTTCCTGACCATACAAAAAACGAAAGCTAAATCGAAAAAATTATGAGTGAAAACAACGATAAACCTACCTTTTCGATAGAAAAGTTATATGTAAAAGACTTGTCCTTAGAGGTGCCTGGAGCTCCAGCCGTTTTTAAACAACAAGGCGCACCCCAAATTGAAATTACAATGAATAATACTGCTCAGGTTATTGAGGGCGATCATTACGAGGTGCTTGTCAGGGCTACGGTGACCGCGAAAATAAAGGAGGCAACTATTTTTTTGGTCGAGGCCAGTCAGGGAGGCGTATTTCATATTCGAAACCTTAGTGGTGAGCCATTGGAGATGACTTTAGGGATCGCCGCTCCTAACATTATTTTTCCGTATCTTCGAGAAACCATATCTGAAGCTGTATCGAAAGCAGGATTTCCACCGGTAATTTTGCAACCAATGAACTTTGAAGCGGTTTATCGAGCGCGCAAAGAGGAGCAAGCGTCTCCAAAAGCTGTTGATGCGACTAAGCATTGATGCTTTTTTCGATTAGCATTGCGGTAAGGTAGTTCATTGAGTTGTTTAGGGAGGCGTGATGAAGATTGCGATTATTGGAGCGGGCGCCTGGGGAACGGCATTGGCCGCCTCCTTTGGAAGATCGTCAGAGGTCGCTTTATTCAGCGCTAATAGTGAGCTAGTTCTCAGCATCAAGCAGGAAAGGGAGAATAAACGCTACCTTCCGGGAGTCATGTTGCCGGATAGTGTCCAAGTAACTGAGTCTTTAGTTGATGCTCTCCGGCCCGTGTCGGGGATTGTATTGGCTGTGCCCACACGTGGTTTGCGTTCGGCCATCAAGGCGTGTCAAGAGCAGAATTGGGACCAAGCGCCATATCTTGTTACGTGTAAGGGGTTCGAAGTAGGTAGTGGTTTGCTGCCATTTCAAGTTGTTGAGGAGATGTCACCCAAAGTCCAGTATGGGATTCTTTCTGGACCGAGTTTCGCGAAAGACGTAGGTGCACGTAAACCTACAATTGTGAGTCTTGCATCGCCAGAGGAGTCGTCCGTAGGATTATTTTCGGATTTATTACTCAGAGGCGATATCCGAACGTATTTCAATAATGACCTCATTGGCGTCTCCGTTGGTGGCGCAGGTAAAAATGTAATTGCGATCGCTGCGGGCATGAGCGATGCATTAGGGTTGGGAGCTAGCGCTCTAGCGGGACTTGTGACACGCGGCTTGAGCGAGATTTCTAAAGTCGGTATTGCTTTAGGAGCTAAACCTCAAACCTTTATGGGTTTATCTGGGATGGGAGATTTGGCGCTGACGTGTTTCAGTGATCTGTCTCGTAATCGAAGGCTGGGATACGCACTTGGCCGAGGTAAATCTGTCGAAGAGGCTGAGAAGGCGTTAGGGCAAGTGGCTGAGGGTATCCATGCAGCGCACGAGATTAAGTCGCTAGCTGCTCGTTTTGAAGTTGATGTACCAATAACTTCTGCTATAACAAGAATCTTATCAGATCAAATATCTCCTAATGATGTTGCCAAAGAATTGTTTGCTCGGGCACCTAAGTCAGAAATATAACTGATTTGCTTGCTAACTACAGATGCCCATCAAATTCTAGTTGGCGCCATGCTTCAAATACAGCGATAGATACTGAGTTGGATAAATTCAAGCTTCTGCTCGAATCTTTCATTGGGATTCGAAGTTTTAAGTCTTTTGTAAGCTCTTTTAAAATGTTGTCCGGTAGTCCGCGTGTTTCTGGTCCAAATAACAAACAATCTCCAGATTTAAATTGAAATTGGTCGTATCTGCTTGAGCCTTTGGTTGTAAATGCAACGACTCGAGAGTCTCGATGATCAGATCGCCATAAGTTCCAGTTTTTGTATTTTTGTATTTTTGCGAATTCATGGTAGTCGAGACCGGCTCTAACAAGGGCTTTGTGATTCCAGTGAAATCCCAGTGGCTCTATCAGATCCAGGTTGATATAAGATTATGTGAAACATGACTATACTTACGTCTTTATGAATTAAGTTTTATGGATATTTATTTTTTCGGTAAATCACCAGTGGCCTCTTCATGCATCATGTCACTTCCCTGCTTGTCAGTGGTTGACTTGTATTGAGGTGAATTGATAAACGAGTGTATAGGAGAACATGAGATCGTGGAGTCTTTAGAAATTCATCCAAGAAGTAATGCGCCTTCAGCGAATAAAGCTGAATGGACTGTGCTAACAGTTAAGAAGTTGTTTGAAAAACCGTTTATGGACCTTTTGTATGAAGCTCAAAACATTCATAGAGAACATTTTAAGCCTAACGAAATACAACTTTCTACTTTAGTTTCGATCAAGACCGGAGGCTGTCCTGAGGATTGTGCTTACTGCCCTCAGTCGGTTCGATTTAATACTGGCGTTGTTGACGATGATCTCATGAAACTGGAGGATGTTGTTCAGGCGGCGAGTATTGCGAAAGCTAATGGCGCGAGTCGTTTTTGTATGGGTGCGGCTTGGAGAGGACCAAAAGATAGGGACGTAGCTAAGGTGGCTGAAATGGTCGCTGCCGTTAAGTCTCTCGGTCTAGAAACATGCGCTACCTTGGGGCTGCTTAAAAATGGTCAAGCTGAGATTCTCAAAAACGCAGGTTTAGATTATTACAATCATAATATTGACACCTCGTCTGACCATTACGAGGAGATCATATCTACGCGCTCACAGGATGACCGACATGTAACCCTTCAGAGGGTCAGGGATGCTGGCGTTTCTGTTTGTTGCGGAGGAATTATTGGAATGGGAGAGTCGCGTGATGACAGAGCCGAGATGATTGCTCAATTAGCAAATATGAACCCTTATCCTCAAAGTGTGCCTATTAACAATCTGGTTAAGGTGCAAGGAACACCAATGGCTGATGTGGATGGTATAGATTCTATCGAATTTGTTAGGACGATTGCTGCTGCAAGGATTTCAATGCCAAAAGCTATGGTTCGTTTGTCAGCAGGCAGGACAGACATGTCAGATGAGATGCAAGCGCTTTGTTTTTATGCGGGAGCCAATTCAGTCTTCTATGGAGAGAAATTATTAACCACTCCCAATGCAACGTCTTATGGTGATGATGAACTGTTCGCGCGACTTGGATTGGCTCCGAGCGATGATGTCGCGCTATAAATCAAATGAAGGGACGTGTTAGGGCTAGGATAAATCGTCGCTTCACACGCCCGGACCATCAGGTTTTTTTCTACGATGAAGTAGCAAAGCGGTTATCTGAGCGGTTGGATATCGTTACGTTAGAGCCTAACGTCATCGTAGCTTCAGGTTTCGGGAGAGATTCGCTTGAAAGCCGATTTCCCAGAGCGTCAAGAATTTCGAAAATGGATTTCGCTTACTCGAGAATGGTGATTCAGGGAGGTAGGCGCCGGTTCAGATTACCATGGAGGCCTCTACTAGAAAATCTGTGTGCGGACCTGAGCGCGCTACCACTATCGTCAGCCTCCGTTGATTTGGTTTATTCAAATTTGGACATACCATTTTTTGATGGTTGTAATGAGTTAGATGGTCTGCTCAAAGAAGTTTATCGGGTGTTAAGGCCCGGCGGATTATTTATTTTTTCCTCTTTGGGTCCAGACACTTTGAAAGAGCTGCGACCATTCGGTGATATGCGAGGACTTCGTTTGAACCGTCATCTCGATATGCATGACCTAGGAGATCGAATTATGGGAGTTGGGTTCTCAGATCCTGTCATGGAAATGGAGGAATTAAAGTTAACGTACTCAAATGCTATTACCCTATTGCAGGATGTTCGCGCGCATGGATCCGAGCCATTTCATCTTAACAACCTGAAAGGTTTGACTGGTAAAGCGGAGCTGATAGCGATATCTGAGCGTTCGAAATTAGAAAATAAAGGACAAATAATGGCGACTGCTGAATTGGTGTTTGGTCATGCGTGGTTGGCTCCAGAGAGGACCTCGCCTAAAGGCCAAAAAATTATTGACATAAAAGTTGGTTAGCTTCCTTGAGTCAAATCGCTTATGTAATTTAGTTCCGCTTCTTATGTTCGCTCTTGCAGGGTGAAAAATTCGTATGGTAAAGTCAAATCTAGAGGTGCGAAAAAGATTTTTTAAAGTACTAGAGTTGTTCTTTTTTCAAATGGTGTTAGCTTGGAAGATTCAATCAAAAATGTAGCTGTAAGTCAGCCGAAGATCATAATGCGTAGGCACAAGGCAGCGCAGTCCTCAGTGAAAATTGTTTTTTTGTGCCTGGGCAGCGTGACGATGTCAATTGCTATTGGTTTTGCCGCCTACGGCCTTTGGCTGGTGTTGCCCTACGCAGGCCTAGAATGTCTTGCGCTCGGCGTGGCTTATTTCTGGTTAAAAAAACAGGCCAACGACTATGAGATAATATATTTAGAGAACGATCAAGTTGTTCTTGAGTCAAATTTTTCAGATGTATATCAAAAAATAACTTTTAATCGTTATTGGATCCAGATATCTCTAGAAACAACCAAAACGAATCGGGTAAAAATTTATGTTGGTTCGCATGGTAATCGAGTTGAAGTGGGAAGGCTCCTGCCCTCGGTAAAAAAAAGACAGTTGATGAATCAAATTAAGTCGTTAGCTGCTACGCAAGAGATCTAATTTTTTTAGGTTAAAATGATGGTTTTTACGAGTATTCAAAGTACGTTGGGGGGAAGCATGAAAAGCTCAGTTGGTGTGCGGGCATTTGGTATCATTATGGCTTTGTTGCCTGCGGTGGCTATGGCCGAATGGAATCTATCTTTTACACCGGTGGTCACGATACTAGGTGAGGAAATACAAGCGGTTCATAATCTTGTAATGTGGATCATAGTAGGTATTTCCATAGTTGTTTTTGGTGCGATGTTTTGGTCTATTCTCAAACATCGGAAATCGGTAGGCCACAAAGCAGCTAATTTTCATGAAAATACAACGATAGAAATAATTTGGACAGTGATTCCAGTCGTGATCTTGATTGCGATGGCCTTTCCCGCAACTCGCTTGCTTCTTGCGACACGAGATTCAACCGCCTCTGATATGACGATTAAAGCAACTGGGTACCAATGGCGGTGGGGTTATGAATATATAGATGAAGGGGTTAAATTCTACAGTACGCTAGCTACGCCGAGGAATCAGATAGACGGTGTTGCGGAAAAAGGAGATACGTACCTGTTAGAAGTTGACAATCCGGTCGTGGTTCCGGTTGGTAAAAAAGTTCGGATACTGACAACTGCGAATGATGTGATTCACTCGTGGTCAGTCCCTGGTTTAGCAGTAAAACAGGATGCGATTCCTGGATTTATACGAGATATAGCTTTCAAAGCTGAAAAAGTTGGTACATTTCGTGGACAATGTACCGAATTGTGTGGCAAGGAACATGGATTTATGCCAATCGTAGTGGAAGTTGTAAGCGAGGAGGACTATGAGGTTTGGATGCAGGCAAAATTAGCTGAGTCAGGGGCCCCCTCGTTTGATCCAAACAAAAACTTCTCGGTCGCCGAGTTGGTCGCGACTGGTGAGCAGGTTTATAACGCGAATTGTGTTGCATGTCATCAAGAGGGTGGTCTTGGAATGCCGCCGACGTTCCCAGCAATCAAGGGAGGAAAAATTGCCACAGGCTCAATGGACGGCCATCTGGACATTATTCTGAATGGAAGTTCGAAGAATCCCATGATGGCTGCTTGGGGGCCAATTCTTTCGGATTATGACATTGCGGCGGTAATTGCATACCAAAGAAACGAGATTAATTCGAACGGTGACATCATACAGCCGAGGGAAATTTCGGCAGCACGAGCTAATTAAGTTTAAATTATTTTAATTAATAGTAGTGAGATTGGGCTAAGGAGAATCAAAATGGAAGCGGTACACGATCATAGTCACGACCATCACGTGCCAACAGGTATCATGAGGTACGTTACGACAACTAACCATAAAGACATCGGTTCGCTGTATCTATGGTTTAGTTTTATGATGTTCCTTGTCGGTGGTGTGATGGCCCTCGTTATTAGGGCGGAGTTGTTTCAACCGGGACTTCAGGTGGTGCAGCCTGAGTTTTTTAACCAAATGACGACACTACACGGTCTTGTCATGGTTTTTGGAGCAATTATGCCGGCATTTGTTGGTTTTGCTAATTGGCAAATACCGATGATGATAGGTGCGCCAGATATGGCCTTCCCAAGAATGAATAACTGGAGCTTTTGGTTATTGCCGCCAGCGGGAATGCTGCTACTTGGTTCATTGTTAGCGCCTGGTGGAGCGGGAGGAGTCGGATGGACCATGTATGCACCGCTGACGATTCAGCAAGGCATGGGCATGGATATGATGATCTTTGCGATTCATATTCTTGGCATGTCCTCAATTATGGGCTCAATCAATATTATTACTACGATCCTAAACATGCGAGCTCCTGGCATGACAATGATGAAGATGCCTTTGTTTGTTTGGACCTGGTTAATTACAGCTTATTTGTTGGTCGCCTCAATGCCAGTGCTAGCGGGTGCGGTTACCATGACTCTCACCGACCGTCATTTCGGTACGCACTTTTTTAATGCTGCAGGCGGCGGTGACCCGGTGCTCTACCAACACATCTTTTGGTTTTTTGGACACCCAGAGGTTTACATTATTGCGATCCCCGCTTTTGGAGTGATTTCGGAGGTTATTCCAACATTTTCTCGAAAGCCGCTTTTCGGTTATCCCTCAATGGTTTACGCAACGGGGTCAATCGCTATATTGTCTTTCTTGGTTTGGGCTCACCACATGTATACGGTTGGAATGCCTGTAGAGGCTCAACTCTACTACATGTTCGCAACGATGTTGATCGCGATTCCCACAGGGGTGAAGGTTTTCAATTGGGTTGCCACCATGTGGAAAGGATCTATGTCCTTTGAGACTCCTATGTTATTTGCCCAGGGATTTTTATTCTTATTTACCATCGGGGGTTTTACGGGATTGGTATTGGCTGTAACCCCTATAGACATCCAACTTCACGATACTTACTACGTTGTAGCTCACTTTCATTACGTGATGGTTGCAGGAGCGTTGTTCGCGGCGTTTGCAGGTGTTTATTATTGGTTGCCAAAGTGGATCGGTAAAATGTACGACGAAAAGCTAGGTAAAATCCATTTCTGGCTGTCTTTAACATTTTTCAACATTACGTTTTTCGTACAACATTTCTTGGGACTAGCCGGAATGCCGCGTCGTATTCCTGATTATGCTCTTCAGTTTGCAGATTGGAATATGGTGTCCTCTATTGGCGCTTTTGGGTTTGGTTTGTCGCAGGTGTTTTTCTTGTACATTCTTTTAAAAGCTATTCGTAGCGGAGAAAAAGCGCCAGAGAAGCCATGGGACGGAGCTACCACATTGGAGTGGACACATTTACCAACACCAGCTCCATATCATAGTTTCGAGACTCCACCAGACCTAAGAAATTAGGATGTCTTCGCTTACGTAAATGCGTGATGGTGTGAAAACTATTGCGCATCTAAAGCGATTTAATTTCAATTAAATAATGATTGATAATGACCAAAAATAAAAAAACTGCGTTGATTTTAGGCACCGTAGCAATCGCTTTTTTTGTTGGGTTCATTATCCGTCGTGCGGTATACATAACATGAAGACAAGCGAATTAAATAGTCAAAATAACTACATGTTGCGAAAACTTATAGTGGTTGCTTTAATTATGTTTGCGTTTGGATACGCACTTGTTCCACTTTACAAGAAAATCTGTGAGGTTACGGGCGTCTATGATTTAATCAAACCGGATGAAATAGTGAACACTCAGGTCGATGAAAGTCGAACGGTGGTGATGGAATTCGATGCAAATACCCGTAGTGATATAGGGTGGCAGCTGGCTCCTGTCGATATTCGAATGGATGTCCATCCTGGCGAATTAGTGCACGCTACTTTTCGGTTAACGAATCCAACGACTTCCTCCTTTGATGCGCAGGCTATTCCAAGCTATGGGCCGCAGCATGCTGCGCAATATGTCAAAAAACTGGAGTGTTTTTGTTTCACGCAGCAGACGATTAATGCCGGCGAGACACGAGAGTTTTCGGTGGTATTTGTTATAGATCCGAGCTTGCCGTCAGACGTGGGAACTGTCACGCTCTCATACACTATGTTCGAGATAGAGGGAACAAAGACGCTTGGGAATCAAGCCGTAACTGATGAGTTTTATGAGGCAAAGTCATGAACTCTTCTCTCAGGACTTCAATTCATGCGGTCCGTGCTGTTTTTTGTGCTTTTACGGGAATTGGGAAACGGCAAGATTTAGAGCGACATATTAGTGCTCTTAGACCGCAACATGTCATCATTGCGGGATTGCTATGCGCCGCAGGTTTCGTATTCGGAGTTATTACTCTTGTGAGCGTCATCGCTAAGTAAGTCAGATCATAGGGTTCTGAGAGAAAAATCATAAAATGAAATTAATAAAGGGGAATAAACAATGAGTTCGCAATCCGGTGGATATTATTTGCCAGAACCGTCTCGTTGGCCGATAGTCGGTTCAATTGGGATTTTTTTCTTGGCTTTTGGTGCTGTCTTAACGATGAACGCGGTGGCCGGTGGTTGGTATGTGGTTCTCGTTGGTGCCCTTGTGATGACGTACATGCTTTTCGGTTGGTTTGGTGCAGTTATCGGAGAGAGTGAATCGGGTAAATATAATGAGCAGGTTGATGTCTCTTTTCGATGGTCGATGAGTTGGTTTATTTTTTCTGAAGTCATGTTTTTTGCTGCATTTTTCGGAGCGCTCTTCTACATGAGAGTCTTATCGGTCCCTTGGCTGTCCGACGCAGATACCGGGTCGCTTCTTTGGGACGGTTTCGTGGCTAGTTGGCCAACAGATGGTCCCGGAGTCGAAAGTAAATTTACGCCTATGGGGGCTTGGGGCCTACCAGCCATAAATACCTCATTACTCTTAACGTCTGGAGTAACAATAACGGTTGCTCACTGGGCATTGAAAGAAGGGAGGCGTGGATTACTTAATTGGTTCATGTTTCTTACGATTGCACTAGGAGTTGTTTTTCTTGGCCTTCAAGTTCTCGAATATATTCACGGGTATCGCGATTTGGATCTAACATTAGAGAGCGGGGCCTATGGCGCGACTTTTTATATGCTGACCGGCTTTCATGGTTTTCATGTGACGCTCGGCACTGTTATGCTCATCGTAATCTGGTTGCGTGGTGTAAAAGGGCACTTTAAACCAGAAGCTCATTTCGGTTTTGAGGGGGTTGCATGGTACTGGCACTTCGTCGACGTTGTTTGGCTGGGCTTATTTATTTTTGTGTATTGGTTATAGTCCATATTAATTCCCAAAAAACCCATGCGTCTTCTGGCGGATGGGTTTTTTTATAGTCCTGATGGCGAAATGATTCCAAAATAGGACCCGGCCATCAGCAGAACGAAAAGAGTTACAGACAGTCCTATCCTTATTGTCAATGCTTTTATGGTGCCATCTGAGTTACCCTTGTTTCGCACAAGATAAACGAGTGCCGAAGCTAAGCTTCCGAATATTGCAATTAAAAATAAAACCACGATTATTTTCATGTTAATCGACCTTTAATGTCTGATTTGATAAATGTATACCGTATAGTATGAAGCATCCGAGCTGGACAATCACCATTATTGCTGTGTTGGGTCTCGGATTAACTTTGTCTGCTGCGTATTGGCAATTTAAGAGAGCTGACCATAAGCAGAAAATAGAGTCTAGATTTGTCGTGATGCAAACTAAAGAACCTTTAAATTTAAACAAACAGTTTGATCCTTTTATGGAATTAGAGTTCCAGAGGGTAGAGGCGTATGGGATACTTGATGCATCATATAAAATGATACTTGATAATCGTATTCGTAGAGGACAGGCTGGATACGAAGTATTGGTGCCGTTATCAATTAACGAATCTGATGTCGTTATTCTTGTCAATCTAGGATGGATCCCTCGCGGCAGAAAATTAGGTCAGTTGCCAGACATAGAGGTCCCGCGTAGTCCTGTTTTTGTAACCGGAACTGCAGTAAAGCCTGGCTTAGGTGCGTTGGAGTTATCTGATGTCACTATAGAGGGAGACATTTGGCAGAATCTCGATCTGGCACGGTATCGGTCGATGCATTCTATTGCCGTTCTTGACTATGTTGTTCAAGGAACTTTAATAGATGGTGTGACGACCAAATTTGAACAGCTTTGGTCCAAGCCCAGCTTTGGGATAAATACTCACTTATCTTATGCAGGACAGTGGATGCTTTTTAGCCTCTTAATTATATTCTTTTACATATACTATGGTTTTATCAAACAACGCGATGCTTAAAAAAAATAATTCTTGGATTCCTTGGATCGTTCTTACGATTTGTTTGTTGCCTGTTATAGCTTCAACTGCACTTTATAATTTCTGGGAGCCTGATGGGTTTGTGAATAATGGGGAATTGATCGAACCAGTCCCGCTTTCTGATTTGGAGGTGCCCTCGATTGACGATGATATATTCTCGTTCGCTGATTTAAAGGGGTTGTGGTCTTTTGTCTCAATTGATTCGTCTGAGTGTGCTGATGCTTGCGTCAAGAAGCTGTATCTCATGCGTCAAATTCGACTCACGCAGGGTGCTGAAAAAGATAGATTAGAGCGAATTCATTTTAGTGTCGGCAATAGGCTTGAGAGAGACTTGATTGATGAATATGACGGGACTAGATTCATTACGATTCCAGACGTGCGTGCACTCCAAGCATTTGGCGATTTAACTGAAGCTGAAGACCACATCTATCTGGTTGACCAGATTGGTAACTTAATGATGCGTTTTCCTTTGACAATCGACCCATCGCTTATGAAAAAAGATGTCAAGAAGCTATTAAAGATTTCTAAAGCATGGAAAAAAATTAACTAGTGATAACCTACTTTGGTGCCGGCTAAATGTTAAACTTAAATTTTTACTTGAGTTCATCTCACCCATCATCTTGAGTTCATTGACTGCATCTCTCTATACCCGTTTTGAAGATTATGTGAAGCTTACAAAACCTAGGGTGGTAATGCTGATTGTCTTTACGGCGTTTATTGGCATGCTTCTAGCGCAGCCGTCTCTCGCGCCAGCAAATATTTTAATTTACGGATCAATTGGCATTTGGTTGGTAGCTGGAGCTGCAGCTGCTGTAAATTGTTTAATCGAACAAAAGATAGACGCGGTAATGGCACGTACCAGAGGAAGGCCACTGCCCACTGGAGCTGTCAGCGTCACTGAAACTGTCTCAGTGTCTTTAGTTGTTGGTGGTCTGGGTTTGTTCTTGCTTTATGCGTTCATCAATCCTTTGACAATGTGGTTGACTTTAGGAACTTTTGTGGGATATGCCGTTATTTACACGATGGTACTCAAACCATTGACTCCGCAAAACATCGTTATTGGGGGCGCGTCGGGAGCAATGCCTCCTATTCTTGGTTGGGCGGCAGTAACCGGAGAGGTCACTCATGAATCTCTATTATTATTTTTGATTATCTTTGCATGGACGCCACCACACTTTTGGGCGCTTGCCCTTTATCGGCGTGAGGAATATGCCAAGGCCGAGGTTCCTATGTTACCTGTAACACATGGCGTTGCGTTTACTCGGTTACATGTGTTCCTTTACACCATAATTTTACTGGTGGTCTCACTGCTTCCATTTGCAGTCGGTATGAGTGATTGGTTATATGGTATGTCAGCACTCATACTTGGTTTAATTTTTCTTTTTTATTCTTATCGTATTTGGCAGTCCTATACGGATGAAATCGCGAAGACTACGTTTAGGTATTCAATATTGTATTTATCTCTTATTTTTCTGGCGCTTTTGTTTGATCATTACCTGATTCTTTAGCTTTTAAATGTCATGTTCCATCCGAAATGTTGTAATGCTTCTACTTCTCATGGCGGTAGTCACTCTTTTGTTCGGGTGCGACGATCGCGTCAACAATCAGGAGCGATTTACTAACACTGATATTAGTGGTGCTGATTTTGCTCGGGACTTTGAGTTAACCAGCCATCATGGAGAGCGAGTGAGTTTGAGTGATTTTGAGGGCAAGGTTGTTATTTTATTTTTTGGTTTTATGCGTTGTCCTGATATCTGTCCAACTACTCTAACGGAACTCAACGGATTGATGAACACCTTGGGTACTGACGCAAAAAGCGTTCAAGTACTCTTCGTGACCGTTGATCCGGAGCGAGACAACATAGAAAGCCTTGGCCCTTACATGCAGGTATTTAATCCAAGCTTCCTAGGGTTATGGGGTTCTAAGGATGAGCTTGAAGCGGTGGCAAAGGAGTTTAAGATTATTTATCAAAAGGTGGCAGGCTCTAATCCAGACAACTATTCTGTAGATCACTCAGCCGGCACATATGTGTTTGATAAAAACGGCAAGGTGCGTCTTTTTGTGCCATACGGATCTGATGCAGACAAGCTTTTGAGTGATGTACGTTTGCTAATAGGTGCGAATTGACAATCCTAACAATAAAAACAAACCTTCCGTGGGAAGTTTAGTCCTCTTGCACTATTGCGGTTTTCATTTTTTTTATCGCTTGCACTTCTATTTGGCGAACCCTTTCAGCGGACACTCCATATTCAGCAGCTAATTCGTGTAACGTTGACTGATTATCACCATTAAGCCAACGAGCCTTGATAATTGCCCTACTTCTATCATCAAGCATTGCAAGGGCAGAGGCAAGCCCTTCTTTTTGTGCCACGCCTGCTTGTTTTTGCTCTAGAACTTCAGAAGGTTCTAAGCTTACGCTCTTTAAGTACGACACTGGCGAGTAATTATCCTCTTCGCTATCCGAAAGTGGATCGAGGGCTAGGTCTGAGCCGGAAAGACGTGTTTCCATTTCAGTGACATCAGTGGCTTTGACGTTTAGTTCCTCAGAGATCCGAGCAATTTCTTCGCTGCTAAGAGAATCTAGACCCGCCTTCATGCTGCGTAAGTTGAAGAAAAGTTTTCTTTGAGCTTTCGTTGTCGCAACCTTAACAATGCGCCAATTCTTGAGCACAAATTCATGAATTTCGGCTCTTATCCAATGAACGGCGAATGACACGAGTCGAGCACCATTTTCGTAGTCGTATCTTTTAACTGCTTTCATAAGCCCTACGTTACCCTCTTGGATTAAATCTCCAAAGGGCAGTCCATAACCATTAAATCTACGCGCGATCGAGACTACTAAACGTAAGTGCGACATAATTAGTTGCTTGGCAGCCTCAAGGTCATCTTCTTCTTTCAACTTTTTGGCTAAGCGAGACTCTTCTTCCGCCGTTAATAAGGGGATGCGATTAACCGCCTGGATATATAGATCCAAGCTTGCTATTGGTGGTAATGATAATGAGGAAAGCGCATTTGTCATATTTTATCTCCGTTGCTGTATTTTAGCACTCTCGGTTAATGAGTGCCAAGCCTCATGAAAGTTCTGCGCGGTAAACTAAATAACTGTTAATAATCGATTTTTTTGAGATGATTACTTGATGATAGCCAAGCACCCAGAAGGCTGAGGCTTACGCTAAAAATCACGGGAGCACTCAAAGTGACTCCGTTAGGGCTCCGGATATAAAACCCTAACGGTTCAAGCATCGGCTGAATCGCATTAAGCCCGTATTTAATACCTATGAAAATAATGATCACGGCACATAAGCCGCCGAGCAATCCTTGTATAAATCCGTAATAAAGGAAGGGGCGCCGTATAAAGCGTCCAGTTGCCCCCACAAGTCTCGCGACTTCAATTTCATCCTTTCGGATTGTAATTTGTAGCTGTATCGTAGTGAAAATACTTGCTACGAACCCGAGCCCTATCAGTAAGACAACCAGCATAATGAGAATCTTTGATAAATCGATAAAAGATTCCAGTTTTAATGCCCATTGGGCATCGAAACGTACTTCCTCCACAAACGTCCAGCTCTCTATGGTCTGAGCTATGCTAGTGAGTATTTTGGCGTCGCTATTTGTTGGTGTCAGGACAAACAGATGTGGAATTGGATTCGTGTCTAGGTTTTTGACCAGCCCGCTAAATTCTGAGTTCTTTGATAATTCTATCAGGCCCTCGTCTTGATCAATAAACGCGATGTCACCGTCGAATATTTCAGTGAGTTGCTTTTCAGCAATTTTTATTGTTTCCTCTGATGAGTCAGCTGCTAAAAATACATTCAATTGACTGGTATTGTTCAGTTTTCTGGCAAATTGATCTGCGCCATCGAGCAGCATATAACATCCCATAGGGATTGATAACGCAATACCCATTCCTAGTATGTGTAGGATTGAAGTCACGGGTTGTTTGAGGAGCCTGACGACACTATCGCTGAAAGCGCTAAACCTTAAATAAAACCAATTCATGCTAATAGTTCTCCTTGCTTGAGCTCAATGACCCGAGCGCCTAACCCTTGGATCATAGCCGGATCATGGGTAGCAATGACTACCGTCACGCCTACGCGGTTAAAGGCACGGAACATCGCCACAATATCTGCTGCATAACCTGGATCCAGATTCCCTGTTGGTTCATCGGCAAGCAAGATTGCTGGTTTGTTGACAACCGCACGTGCTATACATAAACGTTGCTGCTCTCCGCCAGATAGAGTTTGGGGATTAAGGGCTTCCTTTTCTAATAATCCGACCTTATCTAATGCGGCTCTGACCCTTGTCGTTATTTCTGATTTTGAGAAACCAGAGATTAATAGTGGGAGTGCCACATTGTGAAAAACGCTGCGGTCAATAAGGAGTTTATGATCTTGAAAAACGAATCCAAAGTTGCGCCTTAGGTAAGGTAATGCCGAACGATTTAATGATGAGAGTTTAGTGCCGTTAATAGCCACCGAACCGCTAGTGGATCTTTCAATTCCACCTATAAGCTTCATTAACGTTGATTTCCCAGCTCCTGAATGACCTGTGAGGAAGACCATTTCCCCTTCTTGGATGGAAATCGATACATTTCTGAGAGCTTGGTGGCCCCCCGGGTATCGCTTGGACAGATTTTCAGTTTGTATCATGTGTTTTTTCGTTGATAGTTTTGCTTACTCTTCGAATATTGCGTCAATGAAATCTTCCGCTGAAAAAGGTATCAGGTCCTCGATGCCTTCACCAATACCGACATACTTTATTGGAATACTTTTATATTCAGCGATTCCGAAGAGGCAGCCACCTTTTGCAGTTCCATCGAGTTTCGTTAGAATGATACTGTCCAGACCCAACGCCTTATCAAACGACTTTACTTGCTCAATTGCATTTTGTCCGGTATTCGCGTCTATCACTAACATGACCTCATTTGGAGCTGTATCGACAGCTTTACTCATGACTCGTTTTACTTTTTCTAATTCGGCCATTAAATGTTTTTGGGTGGGGAGGCGTCCTGCAGTATCGGCCAATACAATATCAATATTTTTGGATTTCGCTGACTGGATTGCGTCATAAATGACTGCAGCGGAGTCCCCGTGCTCCTGAGATACGACAGTCACCTGGTTTCGTTCACCCCAAATTTTAATTTGCTGCTCAGCTGCAGCTCGGAAGGTGTCTCCGGCGGCAAGTAGAACACTTTTTTCAGCTTTTACGAATTGTTTCGTTAGTTTACCAATAGTTGTTGTTTTTCCTGCTCCATTAACGCCTGTAATCAAAATGACATAAGGACGACCGGGTCTTTCTTCCATGGGCTGACAAAGACGGTTCACTAAATCCAACATCTCAGTTTTGAGAACTAACTTTACCTCTAAAGCTGTTTGAAGCTTATTTTTTTTTGTTTTAGCTCTTGTCTTTTCAATGAGTTGCTGCGTCGCTTGAACTCCAACATCGCTGGTTAAGAGCGCTGTTTCAAGCTGTTCAAATAAATCCTCATCAACGAGTGTGTTGGATGAAAAGATCTGCACAATTTGTTTGCCGAGCTTGGAGCGAGTCAAAGATAAACTAGAGGCCCAGCTTCTTCGGGCGCCTACGTCTGACGCAGGTTGGGCAACTTCAGCGGAATTATCCGAGACTTTTGAAACTTTACGGGAATTTAGAAAACTAAACATGCTGTTGTATTGTGCTTTCAGTTAATCAGAATTATTAAAGATACTCCTAAGCCGTTATTGTAAACTCTCATTGGGAGAGTGACGCACGTTATTTATTTCAACTATTACTTTTTAACTTAGTCAAAACGTGAGGTGATTAGCTCTATGAAAATTTATTTATCAGGACACGTACTCGTAATGAGTTTAGTCACATCATTACTTTCTGCAGCTGGGGTTGTCTGCGCTGCGGAGAGATCAGAATCGTCTATTTTTCAACATACGCTCACCAACGGTCTGGAAATCATTGTCAAATCTGATCATCGATCACCTGTTGCGGCAATAATGCTCTGGTATCGTGCGGGAAGTATTGATGAGGTTAATGGGCGCACAGGTATTGCTCATTTACTTGAACATATGATGTTCCAAGGTACGGACAACATTGGGCCTGGAGAGCATGGGAGAAAAATTGCGGCAACTGGCGGTCGATCGAATGCGTTTACATCCACTGATTACACAGGATATTTACAAGAACTACACAGCTCAGAGCTTGAGCTGGCAATGAAATTAGAAGCGGATCGAATGCAAAACCTGTTGTTGCGCGACAAAGAGTTCAATAATGAGCTGCGGGTGGTTATGGAGGAAAGACGACAAAGAGTCGACGACAATCCTCGTGGCTTACTCATGGAGCAGTTAGCTGCCGCAATGTATGTTTCGCACCCTTATCGAACTCCTATTGTTGGATGGATGAGTGATCTTGAGCATCTGACAATAGACGACGCTGCAGATTGGCACCGTCGTTGGTATGTTCCCAATAATGCAGCGTTAGTTATTGTTGGAGATGTAGAGCCAGAGAATGTGGTACGACTCGCGCAGAAGTATTTTGGAAACATAGAATCTAAGCTTTTGCCCGTAAGAAAGCCGCAGAAAGAGCCGGCACGCCTTGGCAGTCGCAGAATAACAGTTCAGGCAAATACTACGCTGCGGTCGCAAATTATTGCTTACCCAGCACCTAAACTGGCTGATGTTGCTGCAGATTTGGAGCCTTATGCGCTATATTTATTAGCCGGCGTCTTAGATGGTCATTCGGGGGCTCGATTACACAAACGTTTAGTGCTCAAGGAAAAAGTCGCGCACTCCGTCAGTGTAAGTTACGACGGACTGAGAAGGGGTCCAGGAGCATTTTATGTCTCATTTTCACCTGTCAAGGGCCATACTTTAACGGAGTTGGAAGCCGGCTGGAATGATGAGGTCCTTAAGCTCATTGAAGGCGGGGTAAGTGATGCAGAGTTAAATCGCGTCAAAGCCCAAGTAATAGCGGGTCAAGTATTTTCGGGAGATTCAGTTCTCGGCCAAGCCAGTCGAATGGGCCGTATGTGGGCAATAGGATTCGCTCCTGACGCCCCTGACGCTATCAACGAAAAACTCAAGGCCATCACGCCTCTTCAGGTACAAGAAGTAGCAAAAAAATATTTGGTTGGGAGTCATACTACGACAGCGATTCTTGAACCAAAGATTTCTAATTAGTTATTATTCGGGGAGGATTTCATGTTGTCTGACACAAAATACCTGCGGAGTTCGATAGGCTTATTTTCTCGAATTTTTGTTACTTTCTTTTTTTGCTATTCATCCATTGCTTACGGACAAGCGAGGGAGCAATGGCGTACCGATGCTGGTGTGAAGGTAATCTTCATCCAATCCGTAGGATTGCCGATGGTGGATATTTCAGTAGATTTCTTTGCTGGATCAGCGTTTGACCCCCAAGGCAAACAAGGATTAGCTCGATTAACAATGCAGCTGCTTGATAAAGGAACGAGCCATCATGATGAATCTGCGATAGCAGAGCAGCTTGCAGCGACGGGATCTCAAATGGGCGGTAACTTTGATTTGGACCGATCAGGAGTCTCGTTAAGAAGCTTGTCCTATGATGAACCGTTGGCCGCTTCGATTTCACTTCTTTCTAAAATATTAGCCGATCCAATATTCCCTGCAGAGGTACTAGATAGAGAAAAAGAAGCCTCCATTATCTCACTGCGAGAACGCAATACTCGCCCCGGCTCGATCGCGGCAAAATTGATGTCGGAGTCTTTGTTTGGAGAGCATCCGTATCGTTCTACAGGTCTTGGCACAGAGCAGACAATTGGATCTTTGACCAGAGACGATCTTGTTGCTTTTCATCAAAGGTTTTATAGGGCAAGTAATGCTGTGGTTACTATAGTGGGTGATTTAAGCGTGGATCAGGCAAGGGGGATAGCAAAAAGTATAACGGACGGTCTACCAAGGGGGGTCAAGGAGCGCGAACAATTGTTAGAAATCATAGCAACAACTAAAGCTGAGGAATTCATTATTCCTCATGACTCAGCGCAAGCTCATATCCGCATTGGTATGGTGGGCTTCAAGCGAGGGGATCCAGACCATTTACCACTGGTGCTTGCAAATCAAATCCTTGGTGGTGGCGGAATGACCTCAATTCTCTATGACGAGCTCCGAGAGCGCCGCGGAATGACCTACGGAGTAGGAAGTTATTTTAGTCCGCTCAAAGATCCTGGGGCATTTATCGTCGCTTTTCAAACGAGAAAAGATCAAGCCTGGGAGGCGCTAGAAGTTACGTTAAATATACTTAAGGAGTTCATTAAGAATGGTCCAGATGCCGAGCAGGTTGAACGCGCAAAAAAATACTTCGTTGGTGCATTTGCTCTGAATGTGGATAGTAACGGTGAGTTACTCGACTATTACTCAACGATTAATCTTTATGATCTGCCATTAAATTATATTGATAGTTTTTCGAGCCGGGTTGAAGCCGTTACAATTGACCAAATCAGAGAAGCAATTAGTCGTCGGATGAGTATGGATAAAACTGTGCGGGTAATCGTCGGACCCGAAAAACCATCAACTAAGCCTAATGGTTAATGCGGTTAGGATTATTGGGGGCGACCTTAGAGGAAGAGTTCTAAATTTTCCTAATACGGAGGGCCTCAGGCCAACTCCAGATCGAGTCAGAGAAACTTTATTTAATTGGCTTGGGCAAAGATTAGACGGTTTAGTATGTTTGGATTTATTTTCTGGCAGTGGAGCCTTAGCCTTTGAGGCGGTTTCCAGAGGGGCAACTCGTGTTGACTCTGTTGACCTCAATGCAAAAGCGTGTGCGGCAATCCTAGAGAACTGTCGTAAGACAGAGGTCGTAAATATTACTGTTACGTGTTCTGATGCGACTGATTTCCTTAGGCAGAATAAACAATCGTTCGATATCGTTTTTTTGGATCCACCTTTCGCTGAAAACGCGTTGATTGAAGATGTATTGGCAGTTTTAGCGAAGCGCATCTCTAATGGATGTAGAATCTACT
Source organism: Burkholderiales bacterium (assembly GCA_028379895.1). GTDB lineage: Bacteria > Pseudomonadota > Gammaproteobacteria > Burkholderiales > Eutrophovitaceae > Eutrophovita. The sequence continues at coordinate 18,061 of JAOEKQ010000009.1, read as the reverse complement.
TAGAATCAGCTGACTCTATCGAAATCCCACAGGATTATAAGTCTCTAAGGGTAGCGAAAGCCGGTCGTGTTCACTTCGCGTTATGGGAGTTTCAAAGACAAGATGCAGAATGAAATAAAAAGAGTAGTTTATCCAGGTACATTTGATCCACTAACAGCGGGTCATGAGGACCTTGTCCGTCGTGCGTCGTGTGTATTTGATGAGGTTATTGTGGCAGTTGCTGACAGCCGTGCTAAACAACCGTTGTTTAATCTAGAGGAACGTGTACAGGTCACTATGGAGGTGCTTCAGCCTTTTGACAACGTGTCGGTTATGGGTTTTGAGGGTTTATTGATGGATTTTATACAGAGGCAGGGTGCTCAAATCGTGTTAAGAGGCTTGCGAGCCGTTTCTGATTTTGAGTACGAATTCCAACTGGCGGGTATGAATCGCAACTTATATCCAGATGTCGAAACTTTATTTTTGACTCCTGCAGAACAATACACTTTCATATCTGCAACGATGGTAAGAGAAATCGCTTTATTTGGTGGTGATGTTTCTTCCTTTGTTAATCCGATTGTTCTCAAACGCATTAAGCAGAAAATGAGTTCTCTTGGGAGTCAGTGATGTCTTTAATGATAACGGACGACTGTATCAATTGTGATGTTTGTGAGCCTGAATGTCCTAACGAGGCGATTTACCAAGGTGAGGACATATACGAAATTGATTCAGAGAAATGTACCGAGTGTGTTGGACATTTTGATAACCCCCAGTGTCAAGAAGTGTGCCCCGTAGATTGCATCCCCATCGATCCTGGCCGTATCGAAACTAAAGAAGGATTACAAAAAAAGTATGAGCATCTGATGAGAGCTGCCTCAAATCGAAGTTAGGTTACTTTTGACATTTCGGGCAGTAAAAAGATGATCTCTGCCCTAAAATAACTGATTTAATGGTTGTTTTGCATTTGTGGCATGGCTTTCCAGCTCGACCGTAAACCATGTATTGTTGTTGGAAGTAACCTGTAGACCCGTCGGTCAAATAAAAGTCTTGAAGACTGCTCCCTCCAGCGCAAATAGCCCTTTCGAGAGTGGCCTTAATGGCAACAATCAAAAGCTCTAGTTTTGGGCGAGTTACTTTATTGGCCTGACGGATTGGACTTATGCCAGCATGAAATAACGATTCGTTAGCGTATATGTTACCTACGCCAGTGACGACTTGGTTATTCATGATTTGTAGCTTGATCTTTGAGGATTTAGAACGCAGCTTTTGATATAGAAACTCCCGATTGAATTCTTCACTTAACGGCTCCGGCCCTAGGTGTTTTATCAAGCGGTGATCATAGGGATTACCAGTGGTCCATATGAGTGCTCCGAACTTTCGTGGGTCCCGGTAACGGATGATTGTGTTATTCGTTGTGTAAAGATCGTAATGATCATGCTTAGTGGGAGCCTCATTCAAGGAACTGAGTAATCGCAGACTTCCTGACATCCCTAGATGAATGATCAACCAACCGGCGGAACAGTCAATCAGAATATATTTTGCTCTACGCTCAATCGATCTGATTTTAAGACTCGGTAAAATCGTACGAAGTTTTTTCGGTATTGGCCAACGAAGCTTCAGATTACGAAGGACAATCTTTTCTATCGTTTGACCTACTAGAAAAGGTTCTATCCCTCGCTTGGTAATTTCAACTTCCGGCAACTCGGGCATTAAATTAAGTTCTTAGTTAAAGGGTACGTGCGACCTCGTAGGGGTCTATTAATCTTAGACCGGCATCATTTCCTACCTTGTATAAAATATCTTCGTCGGATCGTCGAAGAAGATAGCCTTTTTTTATCTTTTTTATGGACACCGTTATTTGGCGTCCGTTTTCAAATGAAACTTTAATTGATTCAAATTTATAGTCAGGCGACTTTCCTGTAATGGTTGTTTCGGTTGCCGTGGTGTAGGGCCAACCCATCGCCCATATTTTTATTTTGGAAGGAGCAATCGCCGGTAAGTTTTTAGTTTCAGATGTCATAGACCATATTCCGTCGATTCCGCGTTCCGCGCGCCATGTCTTTGATTCAAAAATTATAGGAATTTCTTCGGCACCTAATATTCGTCTGTCTACAACTTTGATGGGATCGTAGGGTAAGTTATACCCGTGATGTGTTTTCGTCAGGAAGGTTCGTTTATTGACCTGAACATACTGTTCGTTAGTTACCTCATTAATATTGCCAAATTTAATAATTTCTTGATCTAGTGTCACAGTATATGTTGGGGGTTCAAATCCAAAATCTTTAGAATTTTCTTTAATCTCATTAATGATGGGTGCCTCTGCAAGGTCGAGAACGAGTTTTATGACTTCAGCATTAGCGCGCGCTCGAAATGGTTTTGTGATGGTCCATGTGGTTTGGCTTCTCGTAAAGTCCATCTCGAAACTACTGTTTTTGACGATCGTAATCCGTTTGATTTTATTTTTATCTAAGGCCACGAGGCGATCGGATTTCACGACCTCAGGCTCTTGGTTCAAAAACAGATAAGCTCCCAATAATGCAAGAACTGCTATTAGCAGTAAATTGAGTAACAGTCGAGATTTCATGCCCTGCGCCGCAGCCACCAAATGAAAGTGCCTGCAATTAACAATGCGATTGGCCCTGCAAATAAAAATCCTGAAACAATTAAGGATATTGCTAACGGCGGTAAATTTAACGACATATCGATCCTGGATTTAGGCGCTATCGATATCAACTTATCATCACCAGAGATCCAGTTAACAATATTGGTACTTAAATCCGAATTCCCCAGGGAAGCTAGGAACTCATTTGAAAATGCTTTCCCAGAACCAACAATGACCACTCTTTGGCGTTTGTCATCAACATTACGTTCCATAGCGGCTGCAATTGTTATTGGGCCTTTAATATCTTCATTTTCCTGGTAGGTGGCATTCTTGAGACCGCGCGTTTCTATCCAACCCTGTGGGGCGACCGTGATTAATGGGGTGAAACTGTATCCAGTGTTATTTGACTGGAAAATTCCGCGTGCGTAAGGAAAGACTGTATTGACATTCATTAACTCAGTTACCGGATGATCAGCATACTGTTGAGCGAGCGAAAATGCTATCGAGCCGCTCTGTGAGCGAGCGCCGGGATCAATTACAACACCATTTGGTAATGCGACACCAAGTGCCTCGGCTATTGCGTCTAATCCTGCTGTCGTCTCGTCGTCAACCATCCAAAGTAAATTACCGCCTCCCTGGAGATATCTTTTTATTCGATTTACCTCTCCTGGAAGCAGCGTTAAAGTAGGTGCTCCGATTACTAATACAGATTCACGAGAACTCAGGTCTTGCCCGGACGCGAAGTTTAAAATATCCAACTGAAATCCGCGTGAGGAAAGTTTTTTTCCGAGGTCGCTTAAATCTTTACTTCCTTGTCTAGAAAAATCTCCTTCACCGTGACCCACCAGTGCAGTGATAACCTGTTGCTCAGTCCTCATTAGACGAATGAGAAGGTTCGTTAGGTCTTGTTCGTTAAGTGTTTTAAGTTTTTCTATGCGGCCGTCAAGGTCAACAACTAACTCTCCGTTAACGGTAACTCCCGCTTTTTTTGCTGCAAATGGATCCTCTCTAGGATTAATAAAAGCAAATTCAAGATTACTTTTTTCAAGTTGGTAAGGCGTTAAGAAGTTAACAATGGGTTGGCGTAAGTCACCTTCGGCATCTGTGGTAACAAAGGCTGTGATGCGAATTGGTGCCTCGATTTTCTTGAGTATGTCTAAGGTCGCCGGAGAAAGCGTGTTTCGTTGGCTATGTGTCAAGTCCCAACGAACGTTAGATTCCTCTGCCAAAAAAACTAATGTAGCCGCTATGCCAAGCAGAAGACCTAAAAATATGCCATTTTGAATAAGAAGCTGAAATCTAAATTTAGCGTTTATCTTCATGCGCTTAAACGTTCCGAATCAAGTTTGCGAATTGATAAAAAGATGAATAGTGCAATAACAACTACGAAAAATGTGACGTCAGGTAGAGAGACATATCCGTCCAAGAATCCTTCGAATCTTTTCGAAATCGATACCCAATTTAGCCAACTGCCAGGATCTGAGGCTGCGAGTCCAATTACCCAAAAGCCCATAAACACAGCGAGAGTCATGACGGCGGCTACAACTGGATGTACAGTTAGACATGATATAAAAATGCCAATTGAGGAAAATGCCATCCCTAGAAGTAACAGACCTAACAGATTGGCAGCGATTAGCCCCAAATCAATAGCGCCACCCGCAAGTAACGAAAATGACATCGTTGCTATTAATGCCAGTATTAAGCAAAGAAACGCTACCATAGCGGTAAATTTTCCTACTATGATTTGCGTCATAGATACGGGTGCAGAAACAAGCAAAGCCATTGTTTGGTTACGCTTCTCCTCTGAGATTAGTCTCATAGTTAATAAGGGAATGGACATCAGTAAAACCATTTGGGCAGCCCCGAACATTGGGACAATAGCGAGTTCTGTGAGCCCAGGTGCATTGGGTGTTCTTGCCAGTTGAGCTTGAATGATCATAAATGTGTCGACTTGCTTTAGAAATACATTAGCAAGAAAGCCTTGAACAAAAGCTAATACAACCCAGGCCAGCGGCGACGCAAACATTGATCTAAGTTCTTTTAATGCGATAACAATAATCATTTTATAGTTTTTAAAAACTCATTTTAGTGAGGGAAAGTGACTCGTATCTTCATACGTCTTGCGTAGTAAGTTCTACAAATACCTCTTCGACGCTTGCCTGGGCGCCAACAAGCTCAAACAAGCCCCATCGCTCTTGAACGCTGTGTTGGACAATTGCATCTGTAGGATCATCCTCCAGTTTAAGCCCTGAAATACGGTACACACCTTCTCGCACTAACGAGATTTTTGCGTTCGTTAATTTATCTTCAAGAGCTTTTTTAGTCGGCGGCGCGCGGAAAGATGCTTGAATTGATTTTCCAGATCTAAATTTTCTTAAGCCACCAATATCATCATCAAAGACGACCTTACCTTTGTGTAGAATTTGAACGCTATCGCAAATTGCCTCGACCTCTGGAAGAATATGGGTAGAGAGAATGACACTGTGATCTTCCCCCAATTCTTTAATTAGGGATCGTATCTCTATGATCTGGTTAGGATCCAATCCTACAGTTGGTTCGTCTAAAATAACCACCTCAGGTTCATGAATAATGGCTTGTGCGATCCCAACTCGCTGCTGAAACCCCTTTGAAAGCGACCCAATTAGCCGTTGGCTCATTTCGGTCAAGCCTGTTCGTTCCTTAGCGATATCCATAGCTGAAACGAGTCTCTTAGAATTAACCTTGTGTAGTTTTGCGACTAACTTTAAATATTCATTGACTCTAAGTTCTTTATAAACGGGTGGGATTTCAGGTAAGTAACCAATTTTTGTTTTTGCGACAATTGGGTCATCGATTAAATCGATACCGCACACTTTTATTGAGCCTTCGGTCGGTGCGAGGTTCCCAGTAATCATTTTCATCGTCGTTGATTTCCCAGCCCCGTTAGGCCCTAATAGTCCGATAATTTCGCCTTTGCTCAGCGCTAAAGATACGTCACTGACCGCAACGTTGTTACCGTATTTCCTCGTTAGCCCAGTAGCTGACAATGTGAGAGAGTGATCTTTATCGGCCATATTTTTAAAATTGAAACTTGATGTTAACGGACATTACTGCATCGATTCGTTATGATTTCTTAACCGGTAACTTTTGCTAAAGGCAATTGTGAATCTGGTCAGAATAAGTGAGGTAATATACCAAAGTTAGTGCCTCTTTGATGGATGAGGGCGTTATTGGATGATAGCTAATGTGAATTTTTTGTACTAACACTGATCATAACGCCTTTTACAAATGTTCTTGTGAGCGAATTATGAAAATATTGTTATCGCTGTTCATCAGCACCCTTCTTTACACAAGTCCCATTTCGGCCGACACCGGCCCCGGTGGTTTAGGTGGCTGCGATAGATGCGTGCAATCTTTGCGTAGTGACATTCATGGATATCAAATTGCCCAAAAGGACGAAGAGTCCATCCCTGTGCGAGACGTGCGTCGAGGAGACGCTCGGAATGTTGCGTTTCGTTCCGAGTTAATGTACAAGTTCTTGATCGCAGAGTTTGCGAGACACAACAAGTTATATGATCTTTCTGCGGAAACACTCGTTGAAATTCTTCGGAACGAAGAAAGAGCAGATATTGCGGAGATGGCTGCTGATGCGGCCAATGTTGCACGTCGTTTAGATTTGGCTTTAGAGGCGGCTAAGATTTGGTTTCGCCTAGATCCTGATTCGATTAAAGCACGTTTTGTGTACCTCACTGTTGTTATCAGCAATAATGAATTCATGGTCGCAAGGCCGCTGGTAGAAGATTTTTTGAGCAATAACGAGAGCGAGCCTGACAAAAAGTTGCAATACGTGTCTGAATTGGTGGCTAGAGCTCAAGATCGTGATGGTGGATATCGTTTTCTATTAGAGGTGACCCAGCAGACCCCCGGCTCTTTCCTCAAATCTTTGTTGCTCGGTCAATCCGCGTGGAGAGCTGGACTTGCACAAGACGCAATTGCTCGCGCTGATGAGGCTCTAGTTTATAAACCAAGGTCTGAGGATGCAGCATTACTTAAGGCTTCTGCATTACGTCAAGTTGATGGTGAGCGATCGATAAGATTTTTGTCTGAATTCTTAGATTCACATCCTGACGCAAACGGAGTGCGAACAAGTGTTGTAGCGGACCTTATCAGAGAGGAGCGGTACGAGGAGGCCATCCCTCATCTCCAACATTTAGCTCGAGAAGATGCAAGTAATGCAAACATACGGTTTACGTTGGCTTTAGTGTTGTTTGAAGTTGGTGAATTTGAGGAATCTAAAGCTAGAGTGCATCGAGCGCTCTCGCTGGGTTATGAGGACCGAGCGTCTGCTTATTTTCAATTAGGCCTCATTGATGAAGAATTAGACGAGCTTCCGGCCGCAGCCAATTGGTTTTCGAGCGTGCCCAAGGGGGTGCGGTATATTGAGGCTCAAACACGCCTAGCTAAAATTAAGTTCGCGACAGAAGGGCTCGAACCTACTGTAGCGTATCTCAATCAGAGAGCTAATGAGACGCCGGAGTACCTTGTGTTCTTTGTTGAGCTCCAGGGCATGATATACCGAGAGGCAGGTAAACTTGATGAATATTTCACTGTGCTTGATGAGGGGTTAGAATCGACGCCGGATGACCCCAGTCTTCTTTATAGTTCAGCTATGGCCGCGGAACAGCTCGGTCGTTTAGACATATTAGAGCTGAGGTTGAGGCGCTTAATCGAATTGCAACCCGATAACGCTCAAGCCTACAATGCATTGGGGTATACGTTGGCAGACAAAACCGATCGGTTTGATGAGGCTAAGACCTTGCTAGTCCGTGCTTTAGAACTGTCACCTGACGATCCTGTTTACATTGACAGCATGGGATGGATTGAGTTTAAGCTCAAAGATTACGATGAAAGTATTTCTTTACTGCAAAGAGCATATGAATTAGAGCGACATCCCGAGATAGCGGCTCATCTTGGCGAGGCCCTTTGGGCGCAAGGTCGTGAAGTCGAAGCGAAATCGGTGTGGACCGGTGCGCTTGATCAATTCCCAGATAATGACGTGCTCCTCGAAACTGTGGAACGGTATGGGGTGGATTAGGACATGGGGATCTTGTATTTCTTTTTGTGTCCTCATCGCTGGCTGTTCGCTATTACATGAGGTAAGGCCGTTAAAAAGCACTGGTGCCTACGGAGATTTTGAGTTATCCGGACGTGTGGCAGTTCAAGTTGATGGTGAAGGCAGCTCTGCTCGAATAAAGTGGAGTCACAGGGGCGACGTTGATGCGGTAGACGTTTATACTCCTGTTGGATCAATCATTGCCGTGATATTGGTTTCGCCTCGTACAGGAGCTGTTCTCGAGACGAAGGATCAAGTGTACGAGGCGGACTCCGTGGAGGCGTTGACTCAGCGTGTGTTGGGTTGGAGATTACCTTTAGATGGTTTGAAATATTGGGCTCGAGGTAAGGTTAATCCTCTTGCGGCAATAGATGAGATGGCCTCGAGAGATGCGCAGCAGCGATTAACGTATCTGGAACAAGATGGATGGAAGATCACTTTTGAGAGCTATACTATTGATCCCATTCGTCCTCGCGTGATTAGGCTTGAGTTTCAAGATATAAAAATACGTTTCGTTTTAGACAAGTGGGAAAGGCTCAGCTTGTGATGATTCGAGACGGGTTCAAGTACTTCCCAGCTCCATCCAAGGTCAATTTATTTTTGCGAATAATCGGTCAACGACAGGATGGCTATCATTCTTTACAGACTGTATTTCACATGTTGGACTTTTCTGATTCCATTGGTTTCCGGTTAACTCCCCAGAAAATAATTAGACGCGTATCGCAGCATCAATGGACTGAAACCGAAGACTTAGCGTTACGTGCGGCTCGCTTGCTCGCTAAGCACGGCTCGATTAAGCAGGGTGTCGAGTTAGATATTGTTAAACGCATCCCATTTGGAGGCGGGCTCGGTGGTGGTAGCTCCGATGCGGCGACAGTTCTTTTGGTGATGAATAAATTGTGGGATATAAATCTCACAAAAAGTGAGTTGCAGAATTTGGCTGTATTGTTGGGTGCGGACGTACCTTTTTTTGTGTTCGGGCGTAGCGCTTTTGCCGAGGGGATTGGTGAGCAGCTCTCACCCATAGAGGTGAGAGCTGCCTGGTATCTGGTGATTCATCCTGATTGCTTTGTTTCTACGCAAACCGTGTTTAGTCATCCAGAATTGACACGAAATTCCAAACCTATCAAAATAGCGGACTTTTCTTTGTGCGAGGGTCAGAATGACCTCCAAAAGACGGTATGTAGATTATATCCAGAGGTGTTGTCGGCATTAGAGTGGCTAGGCCAGTTTGGGACCGCTACCATGAGCGGTTCTGGTTCTAGTGTGTTCTGCTCGTTTGCTGAGCTAGAACAAGCGAACTCTGTGATGGCACAGATCCCGCCGAAATGGTTAGGGTTTGTGGCTCGAGGATTAGATCGCCATCCGTTGATAGACTGGATAGGCGATTAAACAGAGAAGTTTTTGGGGAGTAGCCAAGTTGGTTAAGGCACCGGATTTTGATTCCGGCATGCGAAGGTTCGAATCCTTCCTCCCCAGCCAGATTTTTTTACCGAAGTCATTGCGGATTATTAATGACGCTTTGTTTTAATCCAATAACCATAGCTCTTTATCTCGGTTATTTTGTGGGATGAGCTATTAAAATTTATCTTCTGGAGATCTGTGAGAGTATGGCCTACGAAAGTTTAATGGTATTCACGGGTAATGCTAATCCTGTCTTGGCCGCGCAAGTGGCGAAGCACTTAAATATAGGCTTGGGCCGCGCAACCGTCGGCAGGTTTAGTGACGGAGAGGTTATGGTCGAGCTATTGGAAAATGTTCGAGGTCGGGATATTTTCGTTCTCCAATCTGCGTGTACTCCTACGAACGAAAGCTTGATGGAGATATTGCTGATGGTTGACGCGCTCAAAAGATCGTCGGCTGGGCGTATTACTGCGGCGATACCCTATCTAGGCTATGCGCGCCAAGATCGGAGACCGCGTTCTGCAAGAGTGGCGATCAGCGCTAAAGTTGTTGCTAATTGTTTGCAAGCCGCTGGCGTGGACCGATTATTAACCATGGATTTACATGCGGATCAAATCCAAGGATTCTTTGATATACCGGTTGACAACGTTTACGCGGCGCCTGTCCTACTAGGGGATATATGGAAGTGCGGCTATGAAGATTTAATCGTTGTGTCACCAGATGTTGGAGGCGTGGTTCGTGCTAGAGCTCTAGCAAAGAGGTTAGAGTCAGATTTGGCAATTATTGATAAACGTCGGCCGAAGCCTAATGTCTCAACTGTGATGAATATTATCGGTGAGGTAGATGGAAGAACATGCGTTCTTATGGATGATATGGTGGATACAGCAAACACACTCTGTCAAGCAGGAGCTGCTCTAAAAAGAAAAGGTGCAAAAAAAGTTTTGGCCTATTGTACTCATCCAGTGCTATCTGGGAAGGCGATCGAGAGAATCTCTAGCTCAGAAATTGATGAATTGGTGGTGACGGATACCATTCCCCTTTCAGATGAGGCTCAGAAGTGCGATAAAATACGTCAACTTTCAATCGCTAACCTTTTTGCTGAGACAATTCATCGTATTAGTAATGAAGACTCTGTGTCGTCGTTGTTCATAGATTAAAAAACGATATTGCTTGCTAGGTTAAACTAGTGTTTTTTTTATGGGAATTGAATTGGTCGCGAGGAAGTTCCCTTTCAAATTGGAGAAGTAAAATGTCAGATATGAAAATTAATGCTGAAGTTCGATCTGCGCAGGGAACGGGTGCGAGCCGCCGTCTCCGCAGAGCGGGTAAAGTTCCAGGTGTAGTGTATGGTGGTCAGTCAGAGACTGAGATGATCGAATTAGATCATAAGGAGACTTTGCAGCAACTTAAAAAGGAAGTATTTCATGCTTCGATTCTCGATATGTCTCTAAGCGGAAAATTAGAGAAAGTGCTGTTGCGAGATTATCAGATGCACCCATGGAGGACAGAGATATTACATGTTGATTTCCAACGTGTATCTTCGAAAGAAAAGATTACAATGCGAGTTCCGCTTCATTTTACTAATGAGGAAAGCGCGCCAAGCGTGAAGCTCGGCGGAGGTGTTGTAAATCGAATTGAATCTGAAGTTGAGGTATCTTGCTTGCCTGGGGTTTTGCCGGAGTATATTGAAGTTGATTGTGGTGCGTTGGAGGTTGGTCAATCGATACATTTGTCTCAACTTAATCTTCCTGATGGCGTAGAGTCTGCCCACTTGGCTAGGGGTGGAGAAGACTTGGGTGTCGTGGCCATACAAAAAGCCCGAGGTTCTGCTGCTGATGATGAGCCAAGTGATGATTCAGAAGGTGACGAAGGCGCTGGGTCTGAAGAAGCAGAAAATAAAGGCGAGTCAAGCGAGGCTTAAGTCGTCTTTACTTAAGCAAAAAGCCGAGCGCCGATCGATGCTCGGCTTTTTTTATAATTGCGGTGATGGATAATAATTAGGTATGAAACTGCTCATAGGGTTAGGTAATCCAGGTAGTAACTACGATGAGACTCGGCATAATGTCGGTTTTTGGTGGTGTGACCAATTAGCTTCTAGCTTAGGTGTTTCATTTCAGCGCCAATCAAAATTCTCGGGAGATGTGGCGCGAACCAAGTTTGGCGTGGCGGATGCTTGGCTTTTAAAACCTCAGACCTTTATGAACGAGAGCGGTCGGTCGGCCCAATTAATGTGCAGTTTTTATGATATCGACGTGAATGACATTTTAGTGATTCATGATGATCTTGATTTAGAGCCTGGCATCGTAAAACTCAAGCAGGGAGGCGGGCATGGGGGTCATAACGGCATCAGAGATATTGGGCATCATCTTGGACTTGATTTTTGGAGGCTGAGAATTGGTGTCGGTCATCCAGGGGATAAACGTCTGGTGTCTAACTACGTGCTTCATGCACCGCAAAGAGTCGAAGAGGATTTGATTAATGGGGCGATAAAGCGATCTCTTGATGTGATATTCGAAATCATGGCTGGGAAGATGAGTCAAGCCATGCTGGTGTTACACACATCAAATGGAACACCTTAATCGTATAAGTGCTTATTGAGGAAAAAATAATATGAAGTGTGGAATCGTAGGATTGCCAAATGTTGGGAAGTCGACCTTATTTAACGCGCTGACTAAGGCTGAAATTTCTGCTGAGAATTATCCATTTTGTACGATCGAGCCCAATGTTGGTGTGGTGGAGGTGCCTGATGCTCGGCTCGATAAATTGTCATCAATGGTGGTGCCAGAGAAAACTGTGCCAGCACTTGTCGAATTTGTCGACATTGCAGGATTAGTAAAAGGTGCTTCGCAGGGCGAGGGTTTGGGGAATCAGTTTCTGGCAAACATTCGAGAAACCGATGCAATCGCTCATGTTGTTAGATGTTTTAGTGACGATAATGTTGTCCATGTTGGTGGCAAGGTTGATCCACTTTCAGACATCGAGGTTATAAATACTGAGCTTGCACTCGCGGATTTGGCATCCATAGAAAAGCAATTGGTTCGCTATGGAAAACAGGCCCGGGGTGGGAATGATAAAGAAGCTAAGCGAATTGTAGATGTGCTTGAAAAGGTTGAGTCGATTTTAAATCAGGGGCTCGCAGCGCGAACGATAGATCTATCTAAAGAGGAGCGCGATGTGCTTTACCCATTTTTTTTGCTGACCATGAAGCCGGTGATGTATGTGGCAAATGTTAGTGAAAAAGGATTTACTGAAAATCCATTATTGGAAGCAGTGAAGGTGCTTTCTGAAAAAGAGGGCGCCAACGTCGTCGCAATATCAGCGGCACTAGAGGCTCAATTGATAGAGCTAGAAGACGAAGAGAAAAAGATATTTTTGTCAGATATCGGAATGGACGAACCCGGGTTAAATCGGGTTATAAGAACAGCTTTTGAATTACTGGGCTTGCAAACATATTTCACTGCCGGTAAAAAAGAGGTGCGAGCGTGGACGGTTCGTCGAGGTAGTTCGGCCCCTCAGGCTGCTGGCGTGATTCACACCGATTTTGAAAAAGGTTTTATTAGAGCTGAGGTTGTGAGTTACCAGGATTTTATTCAATATGGTGGGGAAGCCCCAGCTAAGGATGCTGGTAAAGTCAGATTAGAGGGTAAGGAGTACATAGTGGCTGATGGTGATGTCATGCACTTTAGATTTAATGTTTAGTTTTATGGGTTAACTGTTATTTTAGTTATAAGTTCGAATTGATTTTTACAAATTAGGCTTTATGGGATTAAATCTTTTAGGAGTGTTAGGGAGTTATGGCCGGACATAGTAAATGGGCGAATATTAAACACCGAAAGGCCGCGGCGGATGCCAAACGGGGTAAGGTTTTTACTCGACTGATTAAGGAAATTACAGTGGCAGCTCGACTTGCCGGTGGAGACCCCGGCTCCAACCCCCGTCTGCGCTTGGCGGTAGATAAAGCCCTAGATGCGAATATGACTAAAGACACCATTGATCGGGCGATAAAAAAAGGCTCAGGTGACTTAGAGGGCGTTAATTATGAGGAAGCGCGGTACGAAGGCTATGGTATCGGTGGCGCCGCTGTTATGGTCGACTGCCTAACAGATAATACCAAGCGGACTGTAGCGGATGTTCGTCACGCATTCTCGAAGCATGGTGGTAATTTGGGCACGGATGGTTCCGTGGCTTTCCTTTTCCAATATTGCGCGCAATTTGTTTTCGCGCCAGGATCTGACGAGGAGTTGATCATGGATGTTGGTTTATCCGGCGGTGCGGATGACGTGATATCTAATGAGGACGGTAGTATTGAAGTAATTGCGAGCCCTAATGAATTTAATGCACTGAAGGATGTTTTTGATGAAGCAAATATAAGTCCTGAGGTGGCGGAGATAACCCACAAACCAACTACAGTGAGCACCCTCGAAGGCGAGGAGGCCGAAAAAATGCAAAAACTTTTAGATGCATTGGAAGGGCTCGATGATGTTCAGGAAGTTTATACGACGGCAGAATACGATATTTGATCACTTATTTGATACTATGCGGCGAGACTTTTGAGAGTTCTAGGTATTGATCCGGGGTTAAGGGTTACAGGTTTCGGCGTTATTGATGTAACACCGCAGAATATGACTTATGTCACGAGTGGTTGTATAAAAACGGTTGGACAAGGCCTTCCGGACCGACTAAAAGAAATCGTAACTGGTGTTATGGAAATTATTGAGGGCTACACGCCATCTATCGCGGTTGTTGAACAAGTTTTTGTAAATGTGAATCCGCAGTCGACGCTATTGTTGGGTCAAGCGCGTGGAGCAAGTATATCTGCTGCAGTTCTAAAGAATCTGCCTGTCGCGGAATTTACCGCGTTACAAGTCAAGCAATCTGTAGTTGGGAATGGTCATGCAGATAAATCTCAAGTCCAGGAGATGGTGAAACGTTTATTGAGTCTTCCAAGTGCGCCATCGACTGACGCCGCTGATGCGTTAGCATGCGCCATTTGTTATGCGCACTCGGAGCGAGTAGCAAGTAGAATGCGTCAGGCAACACCTAATTAATATCAAATGAGCTAATGCCAAAATGATCAGTAGAATTACTGGATTTTTAATTGAAAAAATGCCGCCCACGCTCGTAGTTGAGGTGAGTGGTATCGCTTATGAGATTGAGGCACCAATGAGTACCATTTATGACTTGCCTGATGTCGGAGAACAAGTCACGCTTTATACTCATCTTCTGGTGCGGGAAGATGCGCATTTACTTTATGGTTTTGGAAGGTCAGGAGAAAAAACTGCTTTTAGGCAACTGCTCAAAGTAAATGGTATCGGCGCAAAAATTGCATTAGCTATCCTCTCGGCTCTATCATTGGATGAGTTGCGGGGGCTCGTTGCATCTGAAGATGCGGTTCGCCTAACTAAAGTGCCTGGGATTGGTAGAAAGACAGCTGAGCGGTTGATATTAGAGTTAAGAGATAAAATCTCTCATCCAGATGGATCGGTTGCAAGTTCGCCAAAGTCAAGTCTTACGGAAGATGCCATCAGTGCTTTGGTATCTTTAGGATACAGTGAGCGTGATGCACGTGTATCGGTGTCAAAAGTAGAGAATGGATTAACGTTGCCGGAAATTATTCGGCAAACTCTACAGCTTATATCTTCGAATTGACCTACCAAGGCGGTAGCTTTGAAACTAAAATAGTTAATATGACTGATGTCTGGTGTCATCAGATATAATCTATTCATGGGCATCAAAGAGATATTCACGAAAACGAAAGATCGGCGTCTGCCTCTTTAAATAGGGGGCTTTTTTGACACGAAGTTTTTACAACTAGTCGCTGTAGATCTTGAGTTGGGTGCGATGTGGAAGAATGGTAATCTTTGATGGAGACACGCTGAAGGAGCGTTAGTTGAAAAAGTTGAACCAGATGTTGTTAATATTTATCAAATTCCGAATAGATGTTGATTGTTGGGGATAAATTTAACGATCATGAGGTCGGGTACTTGATTGCGTATTTCAAGACTGATGTCGGGGGTAACAAGCATCCGTTTTATTTCGTCTTTGGAAAGAGTATTTTGCTACGCTCGCTATAAGCACGACGGGGTGGATCAACGAGGAGTTGGATCATTTATCTCGTAGGTCAGAGATGTTGACTTTGCAGCACGCACAAGCAATTGACCCTTATGTTTCTGACTTTTTAAAAGATTGATGATGCTAAATTTAGTTAAAAGGTTGCCGCTCAAATGATTGAGACAGATCGATTGGTATCACCTGACTCGCCTGCGGTCATGCCGGAGGACAGAGTTGAGAGAGCTTTGCGTCCCAGCCGTTTTGATGAGTACGTCGGCCAAGAGAAAATACGTGAACAATTAAGTGTATTTATACAGGCGGCAGTTGGTCGCCAGGAGCCTCTAGATCATGTTTTATTATTTGGTCCTCCTGGCCTAGGGAAAACAACTTTAGCGCATATTATTGCCCGAGAAATGGGTGTGAATGTGCGACAAACGTCCGGCCCTGTGATTGAGAAGGCTGGGGATCTTGCCGCTTTACTGACAAACTTAGAGTCTAACGACGTTCTATTTATTGATGAGATACATCGGTTGTCTCCAGCTGTCGAAGAGATTCTTTATCCAGCATTAGAAGATTATCAGTTGGATATCATGATTGGAGAAGGGCCGGCGGCGCGTTCGGTGAAGCTTGATTTACCACCTTTTACTTTGATCGGCGCTACAACAAGGGCAGGTATGTTAACTAACCCTTTACGCGACCGTTTCGGTATTGTTTCTAGGTTAGAATTTTATACACCTGATGAGCTCACTAAAATAATAAAAAGGTCTGCAGAATTATTAAAAACAGAAATTGATGGAGATGGAGCGCGAGAAATCGCATCAAGGTCGCGTGGGACACCGAGGATAGCCAACCGTCTATTAAGACGAGTGAGAGATTTCGCGGACGTTAAATTCCAGGGGAAAATTGATCAAGCCGTTGCCGATGAGGCGTTGATGATATTGGATGTCGACGGCCGTGGCTTAGACATTATGGACCGCAAACTGCTTGAGGCGATTATTTATCGTTTTGCTGGAGGTCCAGTTGGCGTGGACAATCTTGCTGCAGCGATTGGAGAGTCTCGCGATACCATCGAGGATGTCATCGAACCATTTCTAATTCAAGAGGGTTACCTTCAAAGGACTCCTCGGGGGCGATTGGCTACCCCTCGAGCATTCAGTCATTTCGGGCTTGAGGCGAAGGGCTCCAAAGAGTCAGATTTATTCAAGGAGCTGTAATTATTTTTGCAGTAACGACACGTATTTACTATCAGGATACCGATGCAGGTGGTGTAGTTTATCATTCACGTTATCTTGACTTTTTTGAACGAGCCCGAGCTGATTGGCTTCGTCATCTTGGGTTTGAATCCTCAAGGTTGGTTCAGGATTTTGGGATTATTTTGGTTGTTCGAAAGGTGGCCCTCCATTATCATTATCCTGCGCGTTTGGACGACGAGGTTGAGGTTTCTGTAGACGCTTTAGACGTAAAACAAGCTCAGGTAACAATAGCGCAATCTGTTCGAAGCAATGGATTGATTCTCGCGGATGCGAGTGTAAATTTAGCGTCGATTAATGTGGGTAATTTTGTACCCGTTAGGTTTCCAAAATCACTTAGGGAAACGTTACAGCATTATGTTTAAATCTTTATACCAAACGAAAGGTCTTTCATGCCTGTGAGCATATCGGAGAACATGTCTTTTTGGTCGCTGATCGTTAACGCCAGTATTCTGGTTCAATTAGTGATGGTTGCACTTCTCGTGATGTCGCTGATTTCATGGTGGTATATTTTTTTAAAGCGTGAAATTTTTAAGGATGCATTGCGTAGCGCTAAGACCTTCGAAAATTATTTCTCTTCGGTTAATGATCCTGGAAGTCTATATCAGCATTCGCGTGCGAGTAAATCGCGTGGAGCACTAGACCGAATCTTTGAGTCAGCACTTCGAGAATTTACAAAATTAAATCAAACAGGAATGTCTTTACCGACTGTTATGGACGGTACAAGAAGAGCTATGAATGCACAATATCAGCGAGAATTAGATCGATTAGAGATGCACCTATCGTTTTTAGCGACGGTTGGATCTGTGAGTCCATATGTTGGTCTTTTCGGAACAGTGTGGGGGATTATGAATGCGTTTCGTGGGTTGGCAAACGTAGGGCAGGCAACGCTCGCTCAAGTGGCGCCAGGAATCGCGGAGGCTTTGATCGCCACAGCAATGGGCCTTTTTGCAGCGATACCGGCCGTTCTCGCCTATAACCAATATGTGCGAGATATAGAACGTTTAACGGCTCGCTATGAGAGTGGTATGGAAGAGATATCAAATTTGCTACAGCGGTCTGTAACGGTCAGTTAACTCGCTGGGTCTTTATAATTATTTGGTGATTTGATGGCTAAAAGACAGCGTAAATTAATGAATCAAATGAATGTGGTGCCTTATATCGACGTGATGCTGGTATTACTCGTCATATTCATGGTGACTGCACCCATGTTGAACCCAGGTGTAGTTGAGTTGCCCAGCGTTGGAAAATCATCTCAAGTCCCAATCAGGCCGCTCGAAGTGATTATCAAGGCTGGTGGTGATTATGCTTATGCGGATCGGGAAAAATCAAAGGCGTCAAGAGTTGTAGGGTGGAGTGAGCTTTTGGCTGTTATCTCAAAAAAACAAGAGGCAAATCCGGAGCAGCCCGTATTAATATCTGCTGATAAAAGTGTGCGTTATGAGCAAGTAATGGACATGATGGATGTGCTGCAAAAAATGAATATCCAGCGTGTTGGACTTATGGTAACCCCTAAGGATTAAGTGTCGCGTGGGATGAAAAACTCTCGAATAAAGTCCGGTTTTCTGTCCGTCCTCATACATGTCGTTTTATTTTTGTTCCTAGTGGTCAGTTTGGACTGGAATCATCGGGAGCCAGAGCCAGTAATGGTGGAGTTGTGGTCGCCACCACTGAAGGTGGAGG
>JAOEKQ010000008.1 GCA_028379895.1 Burkholderiales bacterium | reverse complement strand
CTCCCGTTTCCCGAGAAGTAAAAATATTCCACGAGCGGGTATTGTTCATCGTTTAGACAAAGACACAACAGGCCTCATGGTGATTGCTAAATCTTTGGAGACACAAATTGATTTAGTCCGGCAACTACAAGCAAAAAGTGTTCGTCGAGAGTACTACGCGCTAGTCAATGGTAAAGCACTAACCAGGGGCACCATCGACCAACCAATTGGCCGACACCCAAGAAACCGAATAAAAATGGCTATTGTCTCCACGGGCAAAGATGCCGTGACACACTTCACTAAACTTGATGGAGGAAACAACTGGTCTGCTTTGAAGTGTCTCTTAGAAACTGGGCGTACTCACCAAATAAGAGTTCATCTAACATCTATTGGCCTCCCATTACTGGGGGATCCATCCTATACCGGGAATACTAAAAAATATGCATCATTATTGGATAGATTATTTTTTAAACGCCAAGCGCTGCACGCTGCGCGTTTAACCCTTACCCATCCCAGCACAGGCGAATTAATGAATTGGCAATCAGAAATACCCGACGACATACGAGAACTTCTTTCAGGGCTGCAAATGATCGATCATGAGTGCACCTAAATATTTAATCCCCCAATGGAGCGTCCCCAATAGCGTAAGAGCAATATTTACTACTCGACAAGGCGGCACAAGCAAAGGCGATCATGACTCGCTCAATCTAAGTTACACCGTTGGTGACGATCATAAACATGTCTCAAAAAATCGCGAACTAATACAAAAAATTTTACCATCAGCGCCCTTTTGGGTTAAGCAGGTACACGGCAGTAAATTAGTGCAGGCGGAGCATTCCCAATCGACTACCGAAGCAGACGCACTTTATACGCAGCAACAGCGCACCGTTTGCAGCATCATGACGGCAGATTGTCTACCTGTTTTAATCACTAACACATCGGGGGACGAAGTAGCTGTAGCGCATGCCGGATGGAGAGGACTAGCCGAGGGGATTTTAGAAAATACGGTGAGGCGATTTTCAGCTTCATCGACTAGTCTCATTGTCCAGTTGGGACCTGCAATTAGCCAAAAAAATTATCAAGTCAAAGAAGATCTTCTCCAACGATTTCTGGAACTAGATTGCGGCTACCAGCAATATTTTCTGCGCAGTCACTCCGGCCAGTACTTCGCAGATCTCTACGGAATCGCGACACACCAACTCAAAGATCTTAACGTTAAGAAAATAACCGGTGGTAATCACTGCACATTTGAGCAATCGTATGAATTTTTTTCGCATCGTCGATCACAACCCACTGGTCGTATGGCCGCAATGATATGGCTCGATGATCGGCAAAAATAGAGCTAACCAACAGCACAAAATGTTATGATGTAACTTGTTTCTCATAAAAAGCTTGTCATGTCACCCTTAAGCTGGATTATCGTAAGCGCTATTATTGGGGCGTTATTAAGCGTCGGGGCTGCTGCATGGTTTTCGTTTAGAGCAACTGGAACAACAATCCAAAAATTGGTTAGCTATGCAATTGGCACATTGCTCGGCGCAACGTTTCTTGAAGTGATCCCTCATGCGATACAAGCCGCACCAAATGTAAAGCTTTTATCCGCGATTATTCTTGGAGGCATACTGGGATTTTTTATACTTGAGAAATTAGTGTTATGGAGACACTGTCACTCTGATTCTTGTGAAGGTCACCATCAGGAAGCGGTGACAACGGATAATGGCCGATCAGGAATCATGATTCTTGTGGGGGATACATTTCACAACTCTGTGGATGGCGTTCTTATCGCAGCGGCCTTCCTTACTGACATCCGACTAGGCATCATAACAACCATTGCGATTACAGCACATGAGATTCCTCAGGAGGTAGGTAATTTTTTAATTCTTCTTAACTCGGGATTTTCAAAAAAGAAAGCACTTATTTGGAATTTAATTTCTAGCGCTGCTACGTTAGTGGGAGGTCTTATTGCCTACTTTGCTTTCGAGTTAGTTAACGACCTGATAGCACCCTTCCTCGGACTTGCTGCAGCAAGCATGATTTATATTGCTGTCGCCGACTTAATACCAAGCCTCCACAAAAGAACAGACCTCAGAGCAACAGCTGAACAAATTAGTTTGATTTTACTCGGGGTTGGAACGATCTTTGCCGTCGACCTCGTAGTCCATTTACATTAGAGCACTCGTCAAACTATACTAATCGAACTTATATATTAGTTTTGTGTTTCGAATTTATGGACCCCGCTGGCCCGAAGAAAAAATCTGACGACGCAATCAATAGTCAAGGGGATTCGAGTGTCCTCGATCAATTCACCCAAGATTGGCGCAAGCTCTTCGGTCTAGATATCGTGGATGCCACAAGGCAGCTTTATGGCCAGAGCACTCAGCAGAGCCAGAATCTACTACGCGTTCAACGAAAGTTGATAAATGAAGCGTATGAATCACACTCCAATTCCGATAACAACCCCATTCACCTTTGGTTTGAGCTATGTGAAACAATTCTAGAGAGTGCGAAAACTTTCACACAGCAATCATTTGAGGCGGCAAACTTGCAAACTTATGAAGGCGAAAGAAAAAAATTCATAGATAAGCAAATTGAACTACTCTTCCAACCAAGGAACTTCTTGTGGTCAAATCAAAAAGCAATAAACAAAGCATTCAAAAGTAAGGGTGAGAGCCTCCGAAAAGGTCTCGCTTTTATGTCAGAAGATGCATCTCTAGGCAGTTTAAATTTAAGCCCCCCCAAGGCGTTCACAATTGGAGAAACTATTGCCCAGACGAATGGACATGTCATTTATAAAAATGATCTTATTGAACTTATTCAATATGAGCCAAAAACCAAAAGAGTAACGACAGACCCAATCCTTATCGTTCCGCCTTTCATCAACAAATTCTATATCCTTGATTTACAAGAATCTAACTCGTTAGTACATCATTTAATCACTCAAGGTATCACCGTTTTTATGATCTCTTGGAAAAACCCCACCGAGAAAGATGTTTCCCTAACTTGGGACGACTATGTCGCAGAAGGAGTATTTTCTAGCATAGACACGATTTTAAAAATCTACCCAAAAAGCAAAATCCACATTGCAGGATACTGCATTGGGGGTACGCTAGCAGCAGTCAGCGCGGCAATATTAGTCGATTCGCAAAAAGAAAAAATCGCGTCGTTAACACTATTAAACACACTTCTTGACTTTTCCGATGTGGGTGAAATATCTAACTTTCTTTCCAAGGAGTTTGTTGAACAATTAAATTCAATGATTGGTAAAAATGGTATTTTTCCAGGCTCAGTAATGGGAAGTATCTTCTCCACACTTCGGCCTAAAGAACTCATCTGGAATCATGTAGAGGAGGCATACCTAAAAGGAGAGGAGCCAACGCCATTCGATCTTTTGCATTGGAACGCAGACAACACGAACATATCAGGCCCTTTATTGGTTTGGTATTTAAAAGAGATGTATATAGAAAATAATTTACAGCACGAAGATTATCTTAAAGTACTTGGAAAAAGCGTTAACCTGTCGAGCATATCTTGCCCATGCTTTGTCGTCGCCTCTAGTAAAGATCATATTGTGCCTTGGCAAACGGCATATAAAAGTGCGCTACTACTCAATGTCGCCTGTGAATTCATTCTTACGAGTGGAGGTCATGTTGCCGGCATTATTTCACCTCAAGACAATCCAAATAAAGGCGTTCGCTATTTAAAAACTGAGGACGAAAAAATCAGGGCTGATTTAACAGATTGGCTAGCAGAATCCTCACCGCTAGCAAATAGCTGGTGGCCTCACTGGACTAAATGGATAAAAAAACATTCAGTAGGTAACAGGTCTCGAAGAAAATCAGTCGGGAACAAAAAATTTAAACCGATAGCTAGAGCTCCAGGAGAGTACGTCAAGAATTAGTTAATTCAGTACAATGTGCAGTGGGTCGGTAATTTCGAAACTACTAAATGATTAGGATAAGCAAATGAGGCGCGTGGTCTTGGTTACGGGTGGGATGGGTGGTTTGGGTGAATCAATTTGTACCAAAATGGCCGACCAGGGCTATACGGTCGTAACCACTTACTCGCCCTCAAATACAAAAAAAGACCAGTGGCTAGCCGAGATGGCTGCAAAGGGATATAAATTTAGCGCCGAACCAGCAGATGTATCCAACTATGAATCTTGCTCGGATTGTATTAAGTCAATCAAAAAAAATATTGGGCCCATTGATGTTCTAGTTAATAATGCTGGGATAACTCGTGACATGACGTTTAAAAAAATGAGTAAAGCTGACTGGGATGCGGTGATGCATACTAATCTTGATAGCGCTTTCAACATGACGAAGCAGGTGCTGGACGATATGGTCGAAAAAGGTTGGGGACGCGTAATCAACGTAGCCTCAGTTAACGGCCAAAAAGGAGCTTTTGGGCAAACCAATTACTCTGCTGCAAAAGCCGGATTACATGGTTTTACGAAAGCGCTAGCGCTCGAGGTGGCTAAGAAGGGGGTAACCGTCAATACAATCTCTCCAGGGTATATTGGAACTAAGATGGTTACTGCAATTCCACAAGAGATACTGGATGAAAAGATTATTCCTCAAATCCCCCAGGGCAGGCTCGGCGCACCAGAAGAGGTTGCAGGCCTAATAATTTACTTAGCCTCCAATGAGGCTGCTTTCGTTACAGGGGCAAACATTTCAATCAACGGTGGGCAACATATGTTTTAAGTGTGACTGAAAAAATAGCGTCACTCAGTATAAGGTCATGCCAAAGTCCATAATTACCAATAGAAACGATTTTGCATATAATAAGCTTTGGCTTATGATAAACAATCAAGCATTCGTTTTTTTGAACGCGGACTACTAATTAACGCAGCTGAACCGAGGCTAGACCAAATGGTTTCACAAGAAAGATTAATTAAGAAGTACCCAAACAGACGTTTGTACGATACCGCAACAAGCACGTACATTACGTTATGTGACGTAAAAACGCTTGTCATGGAAGGCTCTGAGTTCAAAGTAATTGACGCTAAATCTGGAGACGATTTAACTCGCTCTATTCTTCTACAAATAATAACGGAGGAAGAATCCAACGGTTCACCCATATTTTCGTCAAAAATGTTGTATCAAATCATTCGTTTTTACGGAAACGAATTTCAACAAATGATGAGCTGTTATCTCGAAAAAAACCTTCAAACGTTCATGGAAATTCAAACAAAACTACAAAATCCAGAAAACGGAACATCAAATTCGGGTAGTGATGGAATTTTTGATCCTAACGCTTATACTCAGTTTATTAATATGCAGGGTCCGGCAATCCAAGGACTGATGTCAAATTATCTCGAGCAAAACGCTAAAGCATTTGTCACGATGCAAGAACAGATGCAGCAACAAGCGAATACAATGTTTAGCGGATTTCCTTTCCCACCTGCTGACTCGACCTCGAAGGACAAAGACCACGAGTAGATAAACGGCAACAGTATTCACCCATAAGTGCTCGCAGAGCAATTCACTTAATTTAAATATGCAAGCACAAACTACCAAATCAGTAGGTTTCGTCTCCCTTGGTTGCCCAAAAGCGACCGTGGACTCAGAGAGAATTTTATCTTCGCTCCGAGCAGACGGTTATCAAATCAGTCCAAGCTACGACAACGCAGACGTAGTCATTGTCAACACCTGCGGTTTCATTGACGCTGCGATCGAAGAATCTCTTGACGCGATTAACGAGGCGCTTACGCAAAATGGAAAAGTTATCGTCACTGGTTGTTTAGGTGCAAAATCAAGCTTAATTAAAGATAGATTTCCTTCGGTCATCGCGGTCACAGGCCCTCAACAAACCGATGAGGTAATGACTGCGATAAGAACTAATTTTCCCATCTCTAAAAATCCAATTTTTGATCTCACTCCAAGGCACGATGTGCGATTGACTCCACGTCACTATGCCTATCTTAAGATTTCAGAGGGATGCAACCATAAATGTACATTCTGCATTATCCCTTCGATGAGAGGAAAACTGGTCAGCAGGCCGATTGGAGACATACTCGAAGAAGCCAGCACTCTAGTCAAGTCCGGCGTCCGAGAGCTCCTTGTTATCTCTCAAGATACGAGCGCCTATGGTGTAGATAAAAAATTTCAAACAGGTTTTTGGAATGGCAGACCAATAAAAACAAGGCTATTGGAACTCTGTAAAGAATTGGCCAAACTAGGGGTATGGGTAAGACTCCACTATGTCTATCCCTATCCGAATGTGGACGAACTGGTTCCGCTTATGGGTGACGGCCTTATCCTTCCTTACTTGGACATACCTTTCCAACATGCCTCACACCGCATACTCAAGTTAATGAAAAGGCCAGCAAGTGCCGAAAATGTTTTAAATCGTATTAAAAAATGGCGTTCAATTTGTCCGGACCTCGCAATTAGAAGCACTTTTATCGTAGGGTTTCCGGGTGAAACAGAGTCTGATTTTCAAGAGCTTTTAGATTTTTTAACTGAGGCCGACCTAGATCGGGTTGGATGTTTTGAGTACTCTCCGGTCGACGGCGCAACAGCTAATAAACTAACGGAAACAGAGATCCTGGAAGAAGTAAAAAATGAACGTAAATCTCGCTTAATGGCACACCAACACAAGATTAGCTCTCAGCGTCTGAAGGCGAAAATAGATACAGAGCAAACGATAGTCATTGATAAGTCGGGACCAGATAATGTAGCAATTGGCAGAACAAAATACGATGCACCAGAAATTGACGGAAAAGTAATAATCAACGGCGCACCGCAATTAAACGCAGGGGATATCGTAAAAGCTAGAATTACCGGATCCGATGATCACGATCTTTTTGCAAACGTATAGTAGATATTGCTCAGGAAACTATTTAAAAAATTTATCGCGGATATACTTGTTGATATTGTGACCTACTGGCTTGCGTTAAAAGCTCGCAGTTTAGGGATATTAGCAACCGTAATAACCTGTCTGATGGTCTCGTATGCACTATCGCCCATCGATTTGATTCCCGACGTCATACCGATCCTCGGATACCTAGACGAACTTATTATCATTCCAATACTGATCGCCATTATTAAAGCTACCACACCCCATTTTGTTACTAAAGAATATCGGGCTTTAGCCAAAGGTTACCTACGAACAAAAGCTAAGCCTAAGTTTAAACTTGGTGTAATTCTAGTGCTCATTACATGGACTCTATTCGCTTACGCAGCAATCTCAGCCCTCGAGTAAAACTTCAAGCTGTCTTTAAAAAAGATATGACATCACTCAACTCTTGAGTTCTTCTCATAGGTGGAAGACTTTTCCATATTTTTTTTCCATAGGGCTTAGATAGCAATCTGGGGTCACAAATAATCAGCACACCTAAATCCGTTTCGTCTCTGATCAGTCTTCCAGCGCCCTGCTTTAAAGATATAACAGCCTCAGGGACCTGAAAATCCATGAAGGGATTTCCACCTTTGCTACGAAGATAATCAATTCTACCGGCGGTAACTGGATCATCAGGCACCGAAAACGGTAACTTATCAATGACAACAAGAACCAACCCTTCACCTCGGACGTCTACTCCCTCCCAAAATGAGTGACTACCGAGTAATACCGCATTCTTTATTTTCTTAAATTGATTTAAAAGCTCAAACTTAGATCCATCACCTTGAATTAAAAGTGGTATCTCAACATTCCTCTCCTTGAGACTCGTTGATAACCGATCCCCAGCTGCACGCATGGCTGCTAGGCTTGTGAATAACATCATACATCGTCCTTTTGCGGCACAAATCGCGTCAATGCTCTCGTCAATTACACGCTCTACATAGGATGCCTGGGCTGGTTGCGGCATATCCTTTGGAACGTACAACACACTATTTTGTGAATAATCAAAGGGACTATCCCAGCTTTTGAATAACGCGTCCTCGAGTCCTAGTTGTTGAGTAAAATAAGATGCGTCGCCGGATACTGATAGCGTGGCAGAGGTAAAAATCCAGCTTCTTTCTCCAGCCATTACAACAGATTTAAATTCTTCAGAGACATCTATTGGTGTTAGATGCATACGCACTGACTGGATACTCGATTCAAACCAACGAATCACACTATGCTCGTCGTATTTACTCCAGATTACTAGGAAGCTCACTGCTTCCAACAAGCGTTCGCGACAACGTTGTAGCTCAACATTGATCAATTTAACAGAGCCGACACACTCAGCTAGATCTTTGGCAATACCGGCAAGAACAGAGGACGATTCAACCGCCTTACTAAACCGGTCCCGCTCCCTGAGGTCGTATCTGCCCTTCAGGCCTTCGAAAGACAGCCTCAGGTCGCGTATACCCTTTTCAAAGCTCCCTATTAAGTCATCTACAATTTCTACACTATCACCCATAATCACAGTCGCATAGCGTAAATCACGAAGTAGCTCATTCAATTGATTGGTGCTGACACTTGACCCAAAAAACTGAGTTGCGACATCCCCAACTTGGTGGGCTTCATCAAAAATTACGACATCACAATCCGGCAGCAACTCACCAAAACCGTCCTGCTTAAGTGCAAGATCAGCAAAGAAGAGATGATGATTCACAACCACCACTTCCGCTGCTAGCGCTTTTTTTCTGGCCTTTAAGACAAAACACTTATTAATATGCAGGCAATCGGATCCAAGACAATTGTCCCTAGTTGACACCACTGAGGACTGAACTCGCGGATTCTCCTCTGGCATGTTAACTTCTGAGATATCACCAGACTTAGAACTATCGAGCATTCGCTCATACATATTAAAAAGCTCAACTTCCCGCAAGTTAGAGAATGACCGCTCTGACTTAGTCCTCTCTATTTGATGATGACATAGATAATTGGCTCTTCCTTTTAACTTTGCAACAGTTATGGGGATCTTTAAAGCACTGCGAACAACTTGAATATCTTGATCGAAAAGTTGATCTTGTAATGTTTTTGTACCGGTTGCTATTATTATTTTTCGCCCGTAATAAAATGCTGGTATCAAGTAAGCAAAAGTCTTGCCCGTGCCCGTGCCTGCCTCGCATATTATGGGCTCCTTTCTTTTTATTGCAGAACCGATAGCTTGAGCCATTTCACTTTGCTCAATTCTCGCCTTGTACCCAGCAACTACTTCCGATAGCAGTCCGTTAGAATTAAATGCCCGATCAATCTCTTCTTGGGTGCTCAAATTACTCTACCTTCAATGTAATTAATTTAAAGAGTCTACAATTAGCTATGCCGATACTTCTTTGAAGTTAAATAGTCTTGCGCAACGTAGTGTCGAGTAAAACTTTTTGATAAAAACAACGCCTAATAAGCTGTAAACATACATCGCAATTCAAACATTATGAGACCTTTTGGAATAAAATTACTTACGACAGCCAACATCCTTGCAACTATATGTTTACTCTTTGTTGCGATTGGTTTAACAGGAGGAAAACTGATCCTCTACCTATGCGTTGCTGGGCTGCATTTAATTCTTGCCACAGGCATCTTCATGCAATTACGTTGGGCCTATGTTCTAACGATAACCTACTCATTATTTCAAGCTGCCGGAATGAGTCTGTGGTGTTTAATTGGCGTTTTAACTCTAATGGGAGAACCCGCCACACAGGATAAATTAGGGTTTTTTGTTTTATCTGCGATCACTGTACCTTTTCTAGGGTGGAGCATGGTCTATCTCATAAAACGGCTAAGGACAGATGCGTTCAACTAAGTCCATTACTCACTAACTTTTGGGTCCAAATGATCTGCTACATTGATAGGAGCAATTGGTTCACTTACCTCTTGATCGTCAGATACAGCCAAAGTATTATCCAACTCAACTTTCTCGATACGGTTAAAGCGCTTAGTTATTTTGTCGCTACTTACTCTAACCTCTTCAACATCTTTATGCGCAAGTCGAATATGGTCGGCTAACTTTCTCATGCGATCATCGAATCTATTAAAGTCGAGACTCAAACGTCGGAGTTCCTCCTTTATGATATGAATTTGTTCTCGCGTAGCAACATCTTTCATTACAGCTCGTGCTGTATTTAAGACCGCCATTAACGTTGTGGGCGATACTATCCATACCTTCTTCTGCATCGCATATTCAACGACTTCATTGTGGTAAGCATGAATTTCAGCAAAAACTGCTTCGGCAGGAATAAACATAACCGCACCGTCGCTCGTTTCACCATCAATAATATATTTATCAGATATAGCGTCGACATGTTTTTTAACATCCACACGAAACGCCCTTTGCGCCGAAGCCTTGTCACCGTCACCATTACCTTTCGAAAACATACGGTGATAATTTTCAAGCGGAAACTTGGAATCAACAGACACATTACCAGTAGGATCCGGCAACCTCAAAATACAGTCAACACGATTACCGTTTGAATATGTGAATTGGAAGTCATATGCCGACGGTGGCAGCATATTCCTGACCAAATTTTCCAACTGCACCTCACCGAACGCTCCACGGGAGCGCTTGTCTCCAAGCAGTTCTTGCAAACCAATAACATTGGTCGTTAAACCATCAATCTTCTTTTGCGCTTCATCAATAGTTGCCAAACGCTCCATTACGCTAATGAAAGTAGCGTTCGTCTTTTTGAAACCCTCCTCAAGCCGTTCATTCACTTTTCCGGAAATTTGCTCTAATCTATTATCAGTAACCTTACCGAGCGCCTCCATGGAATTATGTAACTGATTCGTTGCCTCTTTCAGTGTCGTTTGAATAACCTCACGCTCAGCTCGGCTTTGCTCAGAAAGTTTTTCTAAAACACGCGCAATAACCTCAGAGCGAATTAAATCAAGCTTCGCCTGCACTTCATTTCTCATTTCGTTGATCGATGCTAACGTT
The DNA here is from genome assembly GCA_028379895.1 of Burkholderiales bacterium. Taxonomy (GTDB): domain Bacteria; phylum Pseudomonadota; class Gammaproteobacteria; order Burkholderiales; family Eutrophovitaceae; genus Eutrophovita. The sequence continues at coordinate 66,124 of JAOEKQ010000008.1, read as the reverse complement.
TTTTCTTTTCCAACAGACTGCTCCTCAATTAACCGAACCTGAAAAGATCCAGAGCTGCTTCGAAGTTGATTCAGTTCGTTTGATAGAAAAGACCGAAGGTTTTCATTCAGTGTCGATTGATTCCTCAACAGTCTATCCGCCAGTGAATTAAGCATCTCACTGCTTTCCCTCGACTGCACATTCGATAGGTTTTCTAAAATAGATTTTATCTTTTTAGGTAGCCGAAATAAAAAAATTACGGTTAATGCCCCTATGATTATGACCAAAGTCATAACCCAGATCATCAGTTGAGAGCTATCAGACCACATATTCTGTAAGTATAGCCGATAAAAGAATGGCCTTCGAGGCCAGGTGGCTATGCCGCCTTCGTGCCGCGCGCGTCGCGTCTGCGCTCATGCTCTTTTAACGCTTTTTTACGAAGTCTGATTGATTTAGGAGTGATTTCTACAAGTTCGTCGTCCGCTATAAACTCTACCGCACGCTCAAGAGTTAATTCAATAGGTGGCGTTAATCTTACCGCTTCGTCAGTCCCAGAGGACCGAACATTGGTTAGTTGTTTTTGCTTTATCGGATTCACACTTAGATCGTTATCTCGGGAATGAATGCCGATGATCATTCCCTCATATAATTCCTCTCCAGGTGCTACGAACATCCGACCACGCTCTTGGAGCTTCCAAAGTGCATAAGCTACTGCTGGACCATTATCCTGACTGACTAACACGCCATTTCTACGGTCATCTATATCACCCTTTAATACGTCATAAGCATCAAAAATATGACTCGCTACTCCGGTGCCGCGCGTCAGAGTGAGGAACTCACTTTGAAAACCAATTAGCCCACGCGCAGGTATTCTGTACTCTAGTCTGACTCGACCCTTGCCGTCTGGAATCATGTCCTGAAGTTCTCCACGTCTGGCACCTAGCTCCTCCATGACCGCCCCTTGATTCTCTTCCTCAACGTCTATCGTTAATATTTCATAGGGCTCATGACGCTCCCCGTCCACATCCTTAAATACTACACGAGGCCTACCTACCGCGAGTTCGTATCCTTCTCGACGCATATTTTCGAGCAAAATTGTCAAATGCAACTCACCCCGTCCTGAAACAATGAACGTATCCGAGTCTGATGTAAATTCAACTTTTAGGGCGACATTCGACTGTAATTCGCGATTCAATCGATCTCGAATTTGCCGACTTGTCACAAATTTCCCTTCTCTTCCTGCAAGCGGTGATGTATTGACAACAAAATTCATGGTTAAGGTAGGTTCATCTACCGTCAGAAGCGGTAACGCTTCTGAGGGCGACGATCCCGTTTCACACACAGTCTGCCCGATAGTGACATCTTCAATACCGTTGATTAATACAATATTCCCCGCTTCAGCTTCATCAACCACTTCCTTTTCAAGACCTGAGAAAATAAGGACTTGATTGATCTTTCGGGCGACCGCCTCTCCATTTGGTCCGGCTACCATCAGTACTTGTTGTCCAGATCGAATCCGGCCTCTATTCACCCGTCCGATTCCGATTCGCCCTACAAAACTTGAATAATCTAACGAGCAAATCTGAAGTTGTAATGGGCCATCAACATCAACCTCACGAACAGGAACATGCTGTAATATTGTCTCAAATAAAGGTACTAGAGTATCGTTCTTAACCTCCGCATCTAAAGTGGCCCAGCCTTCGAGAGCAGAAGCATATACAACAGGAAAGTCTAACTGGTCCTCGCTAGCCCCTAATTTATCGAACAAATCAAAAGTCTGATTAATGACCCAACTTGGTCTGGCACCGGGCCGATCGATTTTATTAACGACAACAATCGGCTTAAGGCCTAGTGAAAGTGCTTTTTTTGTGACAAATCGGGTTTGTGGCATTGGCCCGTCGACTGCATCAACAAGCAGCAGTACACAATCGACCATCGACAACACGCGCTCAACTTCTCCACCAAAATCGGCGTGGCCCGGAGTATCAACTATATTTATGTGAGTATCTTGGTAACTTATGGCGCAGTTCTTAGAAAGAATAGTTATTCCACGCTCTTTTTCTAAATCATTCGAGTCCATAACTCGCTCTGAAACTTGCTTATGCGCGGCGAACGTACCTGATTGTTTCAGTAATTGATCAACCAATGTCGTTTTTCCGTGATCGACGTGTGCGACGATTGCAATGTTACGAATACTTTTCATGATTATTTATTTGTTTGTTTGATACAACAGAGAATGAAAATCAGTTCTAAAGAAGGTTAATACGCAATTTATATGCGCTACAAGTTTCTATTTTCGCGGCGGAGTCTAACACAGATTCCCCTCTAAGAAGGTCAAATGTTAGCTTTATGACGTGATCTTAATTTTGTTAAGTTCACTATCTATTGAGCCTATGCAACACGCACTTGTAAAACCGTCCTCATGAAACGCCTCAATGACAGCTTCCTCTGCTGATGCGGCACAGGTTACTAATAGTCCGCCGCTCGTTTGGGGATCGGTCAACAAATCAAGTTCGAAAGCGCTCATCTCATCAAAATACTGCACATTTTCGCAACAGCTTGACCAATTTCGACCTGAAGCTCCAGTCACAACTCCATCACGGGCTAAACGCTGAGCAGTTTTTAAAAATGGAATTGAGGTAAGCTTAATTTCTGCACCTACATTAGAGCCCAATACTATTTCTTTTAGATGTCCCAGAAGCCCAAAGCCGGTTACGTCTGTCATCGCATGCACACCTATCATTTCCCCTAACCTAGACCCTGTAATATTAATTTGAGTCGTTAGAGAAATCATTTCTTTATAGCCTGCATCGCTTAACATATTTTTTTTCAGAGCGGCTGACAACACTCCAATTCCCAAAGGTTTCCCAAGAACGATACTGTCGCCGACTTGAGCATCCGTATTCTTCTTAATTTTATCTGGAGAAATTTTACCGATAACGACTAACCCATAAATGGGTTCAGGACTATCTATCGAGTGTCCGCCAGCAATCGGAACGCCCAAAACTTCACATATAGACCGCCCGCCCTGTAAGATGAAAGAGATCGTGTCCGTTGATAATTTATCAATAGGCATCCCAACTACGCTAAGGGCAAATAAAGGTGTCGCGCCCATTGCGTAAACGTCAGAGAAAGCATTCGTTGCAGCAATCTGGCCAAACGCAAACGGATCATCAACAATAGGCGTAAAAAAATCTGTGGTAGCGACTATAGCAGTGTCAGCATTAATCTGATAAACCGCTGCATCATCAGATTGGTCAAAACCGACCAGCAGACTGCTATCTGCGATGGGTTTAAGATCCGCTAATATCTCCTTCAAAAGTTTTGGCGAAATTTTACAGCCACAACCACCACCATGGGCATACTCAGTTAACTTCAAAACAACTCTCCATTAATATAATCATGCGACAATAAACTATTAAGGACACCGTAAAGACAAACCAGCCTTCACTTACTTAATTAGATTTAATCTCGAAAACACACGAAATGCATCTAGGAAACAAATTGTCTCATGAAGCGCGACATAATTAACATCTCTGATTTACGGTCTGGAGACGAAATCATCGATGTACGATCACCGGATGAGTATGAGCACGACCATATCCCTCGCGCAATCAACTTGCCAGTATTAAATAATGAAGAAAGAAAACTGATTGGCTGGACATATAAAAACGAATCATCGTTCACGGCCAAACGAATTGGAGCCTCTTTGGTAGCTAAAAATATTGCTAACCATATTGAAACAAGACTTTCGAAAAAACCTGAGAATTGGTCTCCCATAATCTACTGCTGGCGAGGTGGTAAACGAAGCGGATCCATGTCACTCGTCTTTCGCCAAATTGGCTGGAATGCAAAACAGTTAATTGGTGGATATAAATCATTTCGACGACACGTAATTACAAACACCAATACATTGGTTTGTTCTTTTCACTTCGTCGTGATCTGCGGTTTAACTGGTACAGCGAAAACTGATTTATTAAGCGCCATCAAACGCCAAGGAGGCCAAACACTCGATCTAGAAGGGATAGCACAACACCGCGGATCAGTTTTAGGTTTCGACCCTGATGCTGAGCAACCAACTCAAAAAAAATTCGAGACCGAAATTTGGTATGAACTACAGAAACTTGATCAAAATAAACCCATTTTTATCGAATCAGAGAGTAAGAAAATTGGTGACTTGAGAATTCCTGAACCACTGATCAATAAATTTCGGCTAGGCTTTTGCATCAACATAACTGCCGGTGTAGATACACGCTCCGAATATCTCAAAAAAAATTACGCGCATTTAATTCATAATCCTGGCACTCTGATCACACAGCTTGACAAGCTGAGAGCGAGGCACGGAAACAGTGGGGTGGAGTTATGGCTCGACCTTATTTCGAAAGGTCGTTGGGATGAGTTTATTAGAGATCTACTAGAGAAACATTATGACGTGTCTTATAAAAAATCTATGCAAAAAAATTTCACTTCGTTCCCTACTGCTCCTAATTACCACTTGAATACCACATCGTATGATGCGTTATCATCATTAGCTGATGAAATACTCACAGATTTCGCTACGTTATAAAACACCCAATCTTTTAGGAAAATCATGAACTCGACTATTACTGGACTAGCAGTCCCCGAATTTTCAGCGCCAATGACCTCCGGGAAAATATTTAAACTTTCCGACTATCAGGGAAAACATGTTGTTCTTTATTTCTACCCGAAAGACAGTACGCCGGGATGCACTAATGAGAGCATTCAATTCAACGAACTCTTAAAATCATTTTCACAGAAAAAATGCTTGGTGTTCGGTATCTCAAGAGATAGTCTGAAATCTCACGAAAATTTCAGATTGAAGCATGGGTTTGAGTTCGACCTAATTTCAGATAGTGATGAAGCGATTTGCCACATGTTTGACGTGATTAAGATGAAGAACATGTATGGCAAGCAAGTTAGGGGTATTGAACGAAGCACCTTTCTAATTGACTCAGCCGGCATTCTGAAACAAGAATGGAGAAAAGTCTCCGTCTCTGGTCATGCAAAAGAGGTATTAGATAGTATTTAAAATAACGTGAAAGCACACTCTTCCAATCAGATGCTTAATACTGGTTCGGATTCGCGAAATTAGAGAATTGGGTGTGCTTGCCGTTCCAAGTCAACATAACGGTGCCTGTAGGTCCGTTTCGTTGTTTGCCAATAATGACTTCGGCCTTATTCTTGTCTAATGTGTCTGAATTGTAGACCTCATCACGATAGATAAAAAGAATCGTATCTGCGTCTTGCTCGATAGCGCCTGACTCCCTGAGGTCAGACATAACAGGACGTTTATTGGGTCTTTGTTCCAATGAACGATTCAACTGTGACAAAGCGACTACCGGTACATTCAACTCTTTTGCTAAACCTTTTAAAGATCGAGAAATCTCCGAAATTTCAGTTGCTCGATTCTCACCTTGCTTACTCGCGGACATCAATTGTAGGTAATCGATAACAATCAGTCCTAACTGACCATATTGCCTATGCAAGCGACGAGCTCTCGCACGCAGCTCGAGTGAGTTCAGTCCAGGAGTCTCATCAATGTGGATTGGCGCCTCACTTAGTCGCCCGACAGCGTTAGTTAATTTTCGCCAATCATCTTCAGCCAATTGACCGGTTCGTAAGTCATGAGCATTAATCTTGCCAAGGGAGCTTAGTAAACGCATAGCTAACTGTCCGGCACCCATTTCCATCGAAAATAACCCAATGGGTAACCCTTCGGCAAGCGACACATGCTCAGCTATGTTGAGTGCTAAGGCGGTTTTTCCCATGGATGGACGACCCGCCACAACAACCAGATCACCCGCTTGGAATCCAGAAGTCATCCTGTCAAGATCAACAAACCCTGTTGGCACTCCCGTCACATCGGAGGGATTGTCCCTGTTATACAACATATCAATACGCTCTACGACCTGAGTTAATATCGGCTGTATATCTTGGAAACCCTGTTTTGTTCTTGCTCCCTCCTCAGAAATTGAGAATATTTTTGACTCTGCCTCATCCAACAATTGGACCGCCTCTTGGCCCATAGGATTATAAGCGGTGTCCGAGATTGCAGCTGCGGTATCGGCTAACTTTCTGAGTATCGAGCGCTCTCTTACTATCTCTGCGTACCGCCGTATATTTGCTACTGAGGGCGTGTTTTGAGCCAAAGCGCCCAGATAAGAAAGCCCGCCAACTTGGTCCAGCTCTTTTGTGTTCTCCAGACTTTCAGCCACCGTAATTGCGTCAGCAGGTTTATTGGAGCCGATGAGGCGGGTAATATGCCGATATATAACCTTATGATCGGGTCGATACAAATCTGACTCATTCATAAAGTCAGCGACACGATCCCACGCAGTGTTGTCCAACAACAGTCCGCCCAGGACAGACTGTTCAGCTTCGACTGAGTGCGGAGGAACTTTTAAGGATAGGATTTCCTGATCGGACATATGATTCGTTACGGTTTTTTCGGATCGAGTGGATCTAAGATATAAAGCATAGCATTTCCACTTACATTGAAGCGAACTATTGTCATAGGGAATACCAAATTAATTTATCTTCTCGGAGACAAAAAAAACCACGTTAAAAAACGTGGTTTTTTTGATTGAAAAAATATTTATTGCTCTGGCTTGACCGTCACTGTGATCGTTGCTACTACATCAGCATGCAAGCTCACAGATATTATGGACTCACCAATCTGCTTCAAAGGCCCGGTCGGCATCTGAATTTGGTTTTTATTGATTTCATGCCCCTTGGCGTTTAGCGCATCTGCTACATCATAATGAGTCACTGAACCGAACAAGCGACCATCAACTCCAGCTTTCTGAGCGATTTCAATCGATGCACCGTCAATTTTTTCAAATTTTCCTTGGGCATCCGACAAAATTTTGGCTTGCTGAGTTTCAAGCTCAGCTCGTTTTTGCTCAAACTCAGCAAGATTCTCCTGACTAGCTCTCTGTGCTTTTCCTTGAGGAATTAAATAATTACGTGCGTACCCTTCCTTTACATTCACGAGATCGCCTAAACGACCGAGATTTACGACTTGTTCTAAAAGAATAATTTCCATTGGTTTAGTCCGTCAAAAATTAATGGGCATCTGAATAAGGCAAAAGTGCAAGGAATCTTGCTCTCTTGATGGCTACAGACAATTGTCGTTGAAAACGAGAACGAGTCCCGGTTATTCTCGCTGGGATAATTTTTCCATTTTCAGACACAAAATCTTTCAAAATGTCCGTATTTTTATAATCAACCCACTCTATTTTTTCAGCCGTAAAACGACAAAACTTTCGCCGCTTGAATAAAGGCCGACTTGGCTTACGTTTATCATTCTTTTTTCTAAATGCCATTGTATCCTCCAAAATCTCTATATTTAATTCTTATCAAACCCTTGCACGTTAAAAATGGGCCACTTTGATCGAGCCCCCTTATTCATTAAAAATCCAAAAAGGGATAACTGCTGTCCAACAATGAATCGATCTAATTCAACTGCCTTTTCTCCAAATGCAACACAATCAAGGTTTAACATAACCCGCCTTTGACTTTTCTCTTCCGTCTGCTCGCTACTATGCTCTACCGAAAACTTCAAAATAGGAATACCAGATGGCGAATAACGCAAAACCTCTCTAACAGAAATGGTCGCGAATAATTTGATGCTATTCGTCGACACAAAACCTTTCCTACGCTTCCTCTTTAGCCTCTTTGGCTTCGTTCCCTGGCGCTACCTTCGCTTCTTCCGAGACTTTTTCTCCCTCAGCTGGAGCTGGAGCTGGAGCTGGAGCTGACGATGGTTTATTCTCAGGAGTTGGCGTAGGAGCTGGACGTCCTACAATCTGTTTTGCTTTATCATCCTTCATCATGAACGATGACTCAGTTACAGCTGCTTTCATCGATACAGTCAGATGACGAAGAACAGCGTCATTAAATTTGAAGCCTAATTCAAGCTCTTTGAGAATTTCCTGATCGCATTCCACATTCATAAGCACGTAGTGTGCTTTGTGAATTTTTTGAATTGGATAAGCAAGCTGTCTACGTCCCCAATCTTCTAGTCGGTGAACGACCCCTTGACCGGCGGTCACTTGGTTTCGGTACCGCTCGATCATTGCAGGAACTTGCTCGCTTTGATCAGGATGAACAATAAATACTATTTCGTAATGCCGCATTAACTTTTCTCCTTATGGTTGGCCGGCACTTTTTGTAGTACCGTGGAAACCCCCTAAAAATGCGGTTTTAGTGGGGCAAGGGAAACGAAGTATACGCTCTTTCACGAGCCCGCACAAACTATACATAAGAAACAAAAATACACATGAACAATACCTTACCCACTTTTAATTAGCTCAATCAACCTTGCTTTTTGTGTACTTTCTGAGAATAAACAAAATTTACTGATGGCGTATTAAGTCAATCCCGTATGTAATCTAATTTTTATTGCTATAGTCCCGAAGTTCTATTAAATACAATCCTCCGTTCATTCATTTAATACAACAAATTCAACTACATGAACGCCCAAACTATTGCAGATAATTCAAGTATCTTGCCGGCACGACGCTGGCTTTTACTGATCAATGTACAAATAGTTACGCTTATGTACGGAATTGCTATTACTTCTGCTACCATCGTGCTCCCTCACATTCAGGGCGCGTTATCTGTCAATCAAGATCAAGCGTCTTGGACAATGACCCTCTTCCTTGTCGGATCAGCCGTAACGATGCCCATTACTGGATGGCTTGCGGGCTGGTTAGGTTGGCGTCGACTCATGGTTGGTACGTTAATTGGTTTTACCATTACATCTGTCGCGTGTGGGTTGGCTACTAATTTGGAAACTCTATTGATAGCAAGAGCAGCTCAAGGCGTATTCGGTGCTCCACTAATGCCTTTGGGCCAAGGGATGCTCCTTGCGACATTCCCTAAAAGACAACATGCACTTGCACTAATGCTGTGGGGTATTGGCGGCACTATGGGGCCGGTACTGGGACCGATCCTCGGAGGGTTTGTAGGAGAAGCATTAGGTTGGAGATGGACTTTTCTTTTTCTAGCCCCGATTTCAACATTAGCAATCATTATTGCGATTTTCGCTCTTGGTGATCAACAAAAAGGATCTTCCGGAAAACTCGGTTGGATGGGTTTTATCAGCCTAGCTATCGCCATTGGCTCCGCCCAATTATTTCTCGATAGAGGCCATAGACTAGACTGGTTTGAATCGTTTGAAATTTCTGCTGAACTATTCATATGTCTCGTCGCCGCTCTATTTTTTATTGGAAGCACGCTTTATTCAAAAACACCTTTATTCGAACGCAGCATCTTCAGTAATTGGAATTTCGCCCTTGGGTTATTAACCATGCTTTTGATGGGAGCACTCAGTTTCACTCCGATAACACTATTCCCTATGCTCCTTCAAGATTTGCGTGGATACCCAGACGCAACTGCCGGCATACTGTTATCAGCCCGAGGCTTCGGAAATCTTGCCAGCTTTTTCATTGTTGTCCAATTTACAAAATTTAATGCGAAACTAGCATTGATGACCGGTATGGCTCTCCAGATTTGGGCTGGCTGGGCAATGTCTAACCTCAACATCAACATGACGGAAGTAGACGTCTTTTGGACTAATTTTGTTCAAGGGTTTGGGTTCGGCTTAGCCTACACACCAATGACGGTACTTGCTTTTGCCACACTATCGACCAGACTGACCGTTCAAGGATCAGCCTTGTTTAATATGATGCGAAACTTTGGTAGTAGTCTTTTCTTATCTCTAAGCATACTTATATTGCTGAGGTCCGCGGCTGAGAATTATTCCGGCCTTAGCCAGATCATCAACCCTATGAACCCGCTCCTTAGCGATCCGAATTACGCTCTGCACTGGAATACAACTTCAATAGAATCACTCGCGAAAATTAGTGAAGAAATCACTATTCAATCTTTGATGGGAGGATATCTCAATGCCTTTCAAGTGTTCACTTGGGTCGCAGTGTCGGCCCTTATTTTAAGCTGTCTGTATCGACCAAATAAAAAGTTGTGAAAATAAAAGACTCTTAAAAAAAATGTAAGGGGGCGACTGTCGTTTACTTTTCCAGTTGGGAAATCATCGATTACTTTTCCTCAACCTAGAGATCAACAACAAATTAGCAATGAATAGACATAGAGATAATAGAAAATGAAGTCGCACCCAGAAAACCACTGAATCAATCATTTCATTCAAAACTGTAGTTTGATCAGCTAGATGCTCATGGAGCAAAATCGCCATATCCTTGAGTCCACTTTGATCTGAAGAAGACTGAATCACGTTTAAAACGACTTCAGGAGGCTGAGATAAAACCTCCCATTGCGGGAAAACAGCCACGTCAAGGTACATGATTCCCAGGAAAAAAATAAGATATGCCGCAACAGACAACCCGTTAAGCCACAACAGAAAATGTATCAACTTGTGCAACACAAATACTCTCTTTTATGAAGAACTCTAAGACTTAAAAATTTTAATAATTTCTTCGATAGCGGCCAAATCCTCTAGGGTTGTCAGATCCCCAGGGTCCCGACTCTCGGCAATGGCCTGTATGCTACGTCTTAATAATTTACCAGAGCGAGTTTTAGGTAACATCGAAACGAAATAAACCGCCCGCGGCCTTGCAATCGCGCCAAGCGATTGATCAACCTGTTTCATAATTTGTTTTTTATGTAGTTCAATCTTGTCAGCAGCATTTTTTTGATCATGGCTTTTACGCACAACAAATGCAATCGGCATTTGTCCCTTCAGGGAATCCTCAACACCTACAACTGCTACCTCTGCTACGTTTCCATCATTTTGAATGGCTTCTTCAATTTCTCTCGTCCCTATTCGATGTCCTGCTACATTTATCACGTCATCCGTTCGGCCTAAAATAAAATGATATCCGTCCTGATCCCTAATACCCCAATCGAATGTTGAATAAACAAGTGTCGATTTAAACGTTGAAAAATATGTACTTACGAATCTCTCGTCGTCGCCCCAAACGGTGCTCATACAGCCGGGAGGAAGTGGCGGAATAATCGAGACAAGACCCTTTTCATTTACATCCGCTTCAGACGCATCTGATTCCCTCAAAATTTTAAGATTGTATCCATAAGCAGGAAAAGATGGACTTCCGTATTTCACAGGTGTTTTTTCCACACCAGGCATTGCCGTCAACACAGGCCAACCTGTTTCGGTTTGCCAAAAATGATCTTGTACAGGTTTTTTTAACGCACTTGATATCCAACTGTGCGTCGACTCATCCAAGGGCTCACCAGCTAAAAAGACGTGTTTCAAAGAAGCCAGGTTATACCTATCGATATAATTCTGATCTTGTTTCTTTAACACCCGAATAGCCGTCGGAGATGAGAACAGCACATTCACGTTGTGTTTTTCTACCAGACTCCACCAGATACCCGGATCAGGTGTCGTTGGCAGACCTTCATACAAAATAGTTGTCATGCCCATAATAAGTGGAGCGTAAACGATATATGAGTGACCAACTACCCAACCGATATCAGAAGTTGTGAAGATTGTCTCACCTGCTCGAGCATTGTAAATATGCTTCATAGATGCAGCCAAAGCCACTGCATGTCCACCTGTGTCCCTTTGTACACCCTTTGGCTTACCCGTCGTGCCTGACGTATATAGGATATAGCTTGGCTCATTGGACTCTAGCCACTCAACGTCGACCCTCTCACCATCAAATGCCTTAACTGCCTCGCAATAATCAATATCTCGCTCGTCGTTCCAGTCTAATTGTTCAACTAAACCTCGCTTGACCAAGATTACATGCGCAGGTGGTTTTTCGGCTAGTTCTAATGCTTCGTCTACTAGACCTTTATAAGGAATAATCTTCCCCCCCCTCATGCCGGCGTCCGCGGTTATCATGACCTTCGGCTCACAGTCATCTACTCTTTGTGCCAGACTGGCGGAAGCAAACCCTCCGAAAACTACCGAATGAATAGCGCCGATACGGACGCACGCGAGCATTGCATAAACCGCCTCAGGAATCATCGGCATGTAAATTAACACTCTGTCGCCTTTACCCACTTTTTGCTTTTTTAAAAGAGCTGCGAATCTATTCACCTCCTCGTACAACTCTTGATAGCTAATTGTACGCTCTGTGTCAGACTCAGTGGAGACATAGACAATCGCATTTTGCGTTGACCGATCTTTCAAATGACGATCAATTGCATTAAAACAAAGATTCGTTTTCCCATTCAGAAACCACTTAGCAAAGGGCGGCCGGGAAAAGTCGAGCACTTGATCAAAATCGTTGTCCCAGTAGATCAGCTTTGCCTGATCAGCCCAAAATTCATCAGGGCTATCTACAGAATATTTATGAAATTCATTGATCTTTATAGACACGACTCACCCCCTGATACTAGCCAATGATTAATCTGCAATCTTAACGACTGAACGTCCTCTCATTTTTGCTTGCATGACGGATTGAAATGTATCTGGTAAGTCATCAAAAGCGATTGTAGTGACAATCTTATCAAGATTTTTTGGCTTCATATCACTAGCTAATCTAGTCCATACTTTGCGTCTGACTTCCATATCAGCATTCACGGAATCAATCCCGGCCAATGTCACTCCTCGAAGGATATATGGCATAACAGTTGTATTAAACTTAAAACTCGCTGCCAATCCAATAGAGGCTATTGCTCCTCCGACTTTAACGGTACTGGCTAACCAAGATAAGATATCACCACCTAGATTATCAACAGCACCAGCCCAAGTTTCCCGACCCAATGGTCTTATCTTCGTCAAATCAAGGGATGCGGTGTCTAGAACCTCCTTGGCTCCGAGACTTTTTAAATAATCCGCTTGTTCCGGTTTTCCAGTCATGGCAGTGACGTCATATCCGGATGCAGAGAGAATATCTATAGCTATTCCTCCCACCCCACCTGTCGCACCGTTAACCACCACTGGTCCGGCGTTCGGGTTGAGTCCGTTGTGTTCCATGCGCTCAACAGCTAGGCCCGCCGTAAATCCAGCCGTGCCCAACGCCATTGAACTGAAGAGATCTAATCCACTAGGCATCGGGACGACCCACTTAGCAGGCACGCGGCAGTACTCAGCGTACCCCCCGTGATGAGCAACCCCAATATCATAACTTGTAGCGATAACTTCTTGACCTACTTCAAATTCATCTGAAGATGATTCCGCCACCACACCCGATAAATCGATTCCCCCAACACATGGAAATCTGCGAATGATCTTTCCTGCACCCGTGGCGGCTAGCGCATCTTTAAAGTTCACTGAAGAATAGGCGGTCTTTATGAGAACCTCACCCGGATCAAGATCTGCAGCGTCCATAGTCTTGAAACTGCTTTTAACTCCACCCTCTATCTCCTCAATCAAGAATGCTTTAAATTGCGTCATATCGATCTCCTGTTTTATTTTGCATAGCTTTTGTGCGCTGCGGAAAGTCTACAATAGTTCTTACTCTTTTACCAAAAACGCCAATTGACTCCCATAAACCCAAAAATGCCATCGATTGGTGTTTTTTTAGAACAAATGAGGCTCACCTAGATAACGCGAAGTTTGCATCTCAATTAGCCTTGATTCAGTGCGATCTTTCTCCGTGGTACCTAGCGCATCCGAGAGCAAATCTGTCAGCTCCTTTTGAGAATCAATCACTACATTTACTCTTCTATCGTAGAACTCGTCAACTAACCATGTAAATCGTCTTCGTGCGTTATCGTTATCCCTTCCAAATTTTGGAACGCGGCTTATAAACACCGTTTGAAAACGTTTAGCCAATTCAATATAGTCATCCTTACCTCTCGGTCCATCGCAAATGGCGTCAAAATCGAACCATATTGCTTCCTTTGAGATTTTTTTAGAAGGTACTGACCTGTTTAATAAATCTATCGAGGAGGCACAATTCTGTTCTTTAGCAAGAGAATCGAACAAATTCATTACCATTGGCTCTACTTCGTTTTGATCACCACAAAAATAGACGCCAGCTTTCTCCAATGAAGTAAGGCGATAATCTTCACCAGCATCGAGATTCACTACACTCATCTTCGAATTAATTAAATCAATAGTGGGTAAAAATTGTGCTCGTTGAAGACCATGTTCATAAAGCTTATCTGGCACCCAATTAGCCGTAGTTACAATCACAACTTCCTCACGGAAAAGCGCTTCAAGCAAGTTCCTCATAATCATTGCATCACCAATGTCAGAAATGTGAAACTCATCCAAACACAATAATTTTGTTTCTGATGCAATGTCTTTCCCAATCGTCTGGAGTGGATTTTGATGACCTTGCAAGTCTTTTAGGCGGTGATGTACTTCTTGCATAAAGCGATGAAAATGTACGCGTTTCTTCTTACTAAATTTAATATGCTCGTAGAAAAGATCCATTAAGAATGTTTTACCACGACCAACTCCACCCCAAAGATAGAATCCTTTTGGGGGATTAGTCTTTAAAAAAATTCGCTTTAAAATACTAGGTCGATCGGGAGTAGACTCAAGTTCGCCAGCCAATTGGGCTAGTTGGTCAACGGTCCTAAGTTGAGCCGCATCAAGCACATACCCTAACTCAGCAGCCCGAGATTCTACTGACTCTTTCATGGCACTCCTAGATGCATAGCAGAAGTTATTTAGACTTTAAGTAAATTGAGCTAAAAAATAGAAACAACAACACTCTTCGTTTGAACCAGCCTAAAGACTCAGGTACCTGTTTTCAATTCCTAGGGCGGCCTCATGCATTGCCTCAGAGAGAGAAGGGTGTGCATGTACAATCCTCGCTATATCCTCAGAAGTAGCACCAAACTCTAACGCGACCACTGCTTCAGAGATTAACTCAGACGCATAAGGACCTATGATGTGTACTCCCAAAATACGATCACTTTCTGCATGAGCAATCATCTTCACAAACCCCGCACTGTCCCCGATTGCCTGCGCGCGACCACTAGCTACAAATGGAAACTTACCAACCTTATAGGGGACGCCATCAGCCTTTAAATCTTGTTCCGTTTGTCCGACCCAAGCAATCTCGGGACTGGTATAAATAACCCATGGAATCGTATCGAGGTTAACGTCTCCATACTGACCCGCAATTGTTTCAGCTACCGCGACACCCTCTTCCGAGGACTTATGTGCCAACATAGGACCTCGAACAACATCTCCGATTGCGTAAATATTCGGAATGTTCGTTCGGTTATGATGGTCGACTGTGATAAATCCACGGTTATCAACTGCTATGCCAACGTTTTTTAACCCAACATTAGCTGAATTGGGCACTCTCCCGACAGCAACCACGATGCGGTCACAGTCTAGTGTTTTTATATGACCGCCTTCTTCGTAGGTTACCGTAATATTGTTATCTTTTCGGCTCACCTCTTGAACAACACATCCGAGATGGATATCTAAACCAACACTTTTAGTAAAGATTCTCTTTGCTTCCTTAGCAACCGCTTCATCGACTGCCGCTAAAAACGTTGGCAGTGCTTCTAAGACGGTAACCTTTGCTCCTAGTCTCCTCCAAACACTACCCATTTCTAAACCGATGACACCGGCACCGATAACCAACAGGTGCTTTGGAGTTTCAGGAAGCGTCAATGCACCTTTGTTGTCACAAATATACTCGTTATCAACAGGTACTGAATCCATTGACCGAGGCCTCGACCCTGTCGCAATTATGACGTGCTTAGCCTCGACAAATCCTTCATTAGTTCCAGTCACTTTTAAACGTATAACGTTTGCAGAGGAGACGAACTCTGCCCGACCATGCATTTGCTCGATCTTATTTTTCTTAAATAACAACGAAATACCATTAGTGAACTGCTTCACGATTCCGTCTTTTCGGGCCAACATCTTAGCAACGTCTATCTTGACATCGGTTGCTGAGATACCGTGTTCATGAAATTTATGAATTGCTTTTTCATAGTTCTCAGATGATTCCAAAAGAGCTTTAGAGGGTATACACCCCACATTCAAACAAGTACCTCCCAAACTAGCCTTACCAGAAGCATCTTCAAAATCATCAATACAGATAGTATTTAGCCCCAGTTGAGAGGCTCTAATAGCAGCAACATATCCACCTGGTCCAGCACCAATTACTGCGACATCATAAATAGTATTCATAACACCCGATAGCTCATTATTTGTAATAAAACACGTTTAAAAACCTAAATCTCCAGCAATAAGCGAGATGGATCCTCAAGTGCCTCTTTAATTGCAACTAAAAACAACACGGCCTCTCGACCATCAATAATCCTATGATCATAAGAAAGCGCCAAGTAGTTCATCGGCCGCACTACGACTTGACCATCTTCAACAACCGCCCTCTCCTTTGTCGCATGTATTCCCAAAATTGCAGATTGAGGCGGATTGATTATTGGAGTTGATAACATCGAACCAAAAACGCCTCCGTTTGATATCGAGAATGTACCCCCTGTCAACTCATCAATGCTGAGTCGACCTTCCTGCGCTCTTTTACCAAAATCACCAATGGCGTTCTCTATGTCTGAAAAAGACATGTTGTCGACATTTCTTATAATCGGCACAACCAAACCTCTCGGACTTCCAACAGCCATTCCAACATCAAAATAACCGTGGTAAACGATATCCTCGCCATCCACCGAGGCGTTAACTATTGGGTATTTCTTGAGCGCAGCAACCACCGCCTTGACAAAAAACGACATGAATCCGAGCTTTACCCCATGTTCTTTTTCGAACTGCCCCTTATATTTAGTTCGAACATCGATGACTGGCTGCATATTAACTTCGTTAAAAGTTGTTAGTATCGCCGCTGTTGCCTGAGATTCCAGCAAACGTTCAGCAACTCTTTGCCTTAAACGCGACATTGGAACACGTTGCTCCGGCCGACCTTTCGTATCAACGGGAGTCTTCGGAGCGGTAATTGATCCAGAATTAAGCCCTTCATTTGCAGCAGAAGCGGCAACAACGTCACCCTTAGTTATTCGACCTCCTCGTCCAGTCCCTGACACACCCTTAGTTGAGAAGTTTTTCTCAACTGCTAATTTTCTCGCTGCTGGCATAAGGACAACACCACTATCCGTTTTGCTCGGTTGTGTTTCAGGCGTACTTTTTTTATCAACATCGCTCGAGGGGGAGCTTTCGTTAGTATCAACTGCGCTCGTATCGATTCGCGCAATGATTTCGTTAGCGCCGACTAATCCGCCCTCCTCCTTAATAATCTCAGTCAAAACTCCAGCTTGCGGCGCAGGCAACTCCAACACAACCTTATCCGTTTCAATGTCAATCAGATTCTCATCTCGTTTTACATAATCACCCTGTTGTTTGTGCCAAGACAATAAAGTCGCCTCTGCTACAGACTCAGAAAGCGCGGGAACTCGAACTTCAATTAACATGACTTCTCCCAATGACGGTTAGTCGCAAATACTTGTAATAATTAATCATTTAAACCCAACGCAGCATTCATAACAGCGCTCTGTCGTTTAGCGTGAAGAGCAGAATACCCACCAGCAGGCGAAGCGGAAGAAGCTCTCAACGCGTACGTCAACTTCTGCCCTTTAACCAAATGGCGTTCAATGTAATGCTGAATCCTGTGCCACGCACCTTGATTACCTGGTTCCTCCTGACACCAAACAACTTCTTTCGCTCCCTTGTATAACTCAATCTGCTCTTTGAAAGCTTCATGCGGGAATGGATAAAGTTGCTCTAATCTGACAATAGCAACATGATCAATTTGGCGTTCCTTTCGAAGTGCTGCGAGCTCGAAATATATCTTCCCGCTACAGAAAACAACTCTCTTTACTTTTGAACGCTTGATGTCACCCGACTCTGGAATTAGGACTTTAAATTCACCGTTAATAAGATCATCGAGCGATGATATCGATTCTTTATGCCTCAACAAACTCTTTGGACTAATAACAATTAAAGGTTTTCGATATGGCCGCAACACTTGTCTTCTGAGCATGTGAAACATCTGACTAGGCGTCGACGGTATACAAATCTGCATGTTGTAATCTGCACATAGCTGCAAGTAACGTTCAATTCGCGCAGATGAGTGCTCAGGCCCTTGCCCTTCGTAGCCGTGGGGCAGCATCATAACGAGACCACACATTCGGCCCCACTTTACCTCGCCCGAAGCTATGAATTGATCAATCACAACTTGAGCACCGTTGGCGAAGTCTCCAAATTGTGCCTCCCAGACAACAAGTTCGTGAGGCTCTGTCGTAGCATAACCATACTCAAAGCCAAGGACAGCTTCCTCCGATAAAAGCGAATCAATCACTGTAAAGGTAGGCTGATTTTTATCGATATGATCCAGCGGAACATATACTCCCTCGTTTGCGCCCTGTCTTCTTTGATCATGTAGCACAGCATGCCTGTGAAAAAATGTACCTCGCCCACTGTCCTGACCCGACAGTCGGATACCGTATCCAGCTTTGAGTATTGACGCATAAGCTAAATTTTCTGCCATTCCCCAATCCAACGAGAGCTTTCCTTCGGCCATCAAACGGCGATCATTGATTACTTTTTCAACTCTAGGATGCAGCACAAAGTCGTCTGGCACTGTTGTTAACTTTGAAGAAAGAGCCTTAATAGATCTTAGAGTTAAACTTGTCTTAGCCCCATAGGTCCAGGGGATATTTTGATACTCTGACCAATCCACAGTGTAGGGAGGTTTAAAATTCGACAGGATGGTTTTGTTGGTGTGATGACCGCTATCCAAAGCGTCTCTAAACAAATTTATCATTTGCTCAGGCTGACCATTATCTACAAAACCTTCAACTAACAAACGTTCAGCATATTTTTTTCTAGCACCCGGATGTTGTTTCACTAAGCTATACATCCAAGGTTGGGTGACCATTGGTTCATCTTGTTCGTTATGCCCTAGCTTTCTGAAGCAGACGAGGTCAATTACTACGTCTTTCCCAAACTGCATTCTGTAGTCAAGCGCAATTTCAGTGATGAAAGCTACCGCCTCCGGATCATCACCATTCACATGGAATACAGGAGCATCGATCATCTTCGCGATATCGCTACAATAAAGTGTAGAACGGACATCTCGAGCGTCTGACGTAGTAAAGCCAATTTGATTATTTACAATGATATGTATCGTACCGCCAGTGCGATATCCACGAGTTTGTGACAAATTCAATGTCTCCATCACCACGCCTTGGCCAGCGAAAGCCGAGTCTCCGTGAAGCAGAATAGGTAGCACCTCTCTGCCGTCCACGTCTTTACGACGATGTTGTCTTGCTCTGACTGAACCTTCAACAACGGGATTGACAATTTCGAGGTGCGAGGGATTAAAAGCGAGTGAAACATGCATCGGACCACCTGGAGTCATAAGATCGGATGAAAAACCTTGGTGATATTTCACGTCTCCTGCGGGCAGCTGCTCTACTGATTTGCCTTCGAATTCCGAAAAAAGATCCTTAGGCATTTTACCTAAGGTGTTTACTAGGACATTCAAACGCCCCCTATGTGCCATGCCGATAACGGCCTCTTGTATACCGGATTGCCCAGCCTTTTGAAGGAGATGATCAAGCGATACGATAACGCCTTCAGCGCCCTCCAAAGAAAATCTTTTTTGACCAACATATTTGGTATGTAAATATTTTTCTAATGTTTCTGCCGCAGTAAGGCGTTCTAAGAGGTGCAACTTTATATCTACCGAATACTTAGGGTTGGACCTCGGCCCCTCAAGCCTACTTTGAATCCATCGCTTTTGTTGCACATCGCTGATGTACATGTACTCAGCACCAACAGATCCACAGTACGTATCCTCTAGGGCTTCAATCAGCGCAGACAACTGCATTTGTTCAGGACCAACAAATGAACCAGTATTGAAAATTTGATTAAGGTCTCCCTGACTAAGTTCATAGTGCTTCAAAGTCAATTCGGGTATGTCAGCCTTCCTCACCCGCTCCAGCGGATCTACAGACGCACGCCTCACCCCAAGGAATCGATACGCATTTATCAGCTGAAGAACAGAAACTTGTTTCCGCTCATTACTCAGATCGCCCTCTTGCCCCTTGGCAGAATAATTCGTGCCCCCATTTTTATGTCCGACAAAGGATTTAACTACCTGGTGATGAGATACGTCCTTACTCAAGGCGGCATCCTGAAGATCATCGAAATACCGCTTCCAATCAGCTGATATAGAATCAGGGTCGTCTAAATATGCGTCATATAACTCTTCAACGAATGCCGCATTTGTACCAAATAGGTAGGAACTGCCGACGAATTCTTTCATCATGATTTATTCAGTTAAAATTTTGTTAATCGTTAACACATAGTTAATTTATCGACGATCTATTTGCTTCACATCGCGAATTGCCTCACCTACATATAGCTGTCGTGGCCGGCCGATCTTTTGCTCGGAATCAGAAATCATTTCATTCCATTGGGCAATCCATCCAACTGTACGCGCTAGTGCGAAAATGCATGTAAACATATTTGTTGGAATACCCATGGCTCGCTGAACAATGCCAGAATAAAAATCGACATTCGGATAAAGTTTTTTCTCAACGAAGTAATCATCTTCGAGCGCAATGCGTTCAAGCTCCATTGCGAGTTTGAATAAACGATCATTTTCAAGCCCGAGTTCGTTTAAAACCTCATGACAAGTTTCGCGCATCAATTTTGCCCTAGGATCATAGTTTTTATAAACCCTATGCCCAAAACCCATCAACCTGAAGCCAGAATTTTTATCCTTGGCTTTCTTAATATATTCATTAACTCTGGATACATCCCCAATCTCCTCCAACATATCCAAACATGCTTCATTGGCTCCTCCGTGCGCAGGACCCCAAAGACAAGCGATGCCGGCAGCAACACAAGCGAATGGATTTGCTCCTGACGATCCGGCAAGACGCACCGTCGACGTTGATGCGTTTTGTTCATGATCGGCATGCAATATAAAAATCCGGTCTAGAGCGCGCGCCAACGTCGGATTAACTTTGTACTCTTCCGCTGGAACAGAAAACAACATCCTCATAAAATTTGCTGAATAGCCAAGCTCATTATCGGGATATACAAAAGGTTGACCTATCGAATACTTGTAGGCCATTGCAGCAAGCGTTGGAATTTTAGCGATCAAACGAAATGCAGAAATCTCTCGATGAGAAGGATCGTTTAGATCTAGTGAGTCATGATAAAACGCAGACAACGCGCCAACCGTACCAACCAATATTGCCATTGGGTGCGCATCCCGTCGAAATCCTCTGAAAAAGTTATTAATTTGGTCGTGAACCATAGTGTGGCGCATTACCCTCAAGTCGAAGTCAGACTTTTCAACAGGATTTGGTAGCTCACCGTTCATTAGCAGGTGGCACACCTCAAGGAAATCACAATGTTTAGCCAATTGTTCGATGGGATAGCCTCGATAAAGCAACACGCCTTCATCACCATCAATATATGTTATCGCCGAACGACAACTCGCCGTCGACAAAAAACCTGGATCATAAGTCACCTTCCCCGTTTGACCAAGTAACGCTCTAATGTCGACCGCGTCAGGACCTATTGTCCCGCGATGTATTGGAAACTCTATGCTTGGTTCCCCGTTAGGAAGGATAAGATTTGCTTTATTTTCCGACATGAAAACCCCTTTTTTTATTTCTTCTGTTAAGGCTAGAGCCTCCTAGACTAACGTACGCCTATCTTTGCGCTATGAATTATTTACGCATTAACTGAACAAGCTCTCCAAACGCCTCATCTGTCGTATCCGCTCGCCCCATGGCAAGATCCAATAAGTCGTTATCTGGCAGTCCCAGCAAGCGACTAAACGTCTCCTTTTGCTTACCGTCCAATAACGGATAATCCTCTTTAATAAACTTTTGCAGTACAAGATCAAGTTCAAGCAATCCCCTGCGACAACTCCACCTAAGTCGATCCATTTCATTCATTGAACAACAACCTAAACCATCCTCTTCACAAGCATATCTTTTATCTTTCCTATCGCTTTCGTTGGATTAAGTCCTTTTGGGCACACATCGACACAATTCATGATTGAGTGACAACGAAACAGACGATACGGATCCTCAAGGTTATCCAATCGCTGACTCGTTGATTGATCTCTACTGTCAGCTAAAAATCGATATGCCTGTAACAAACCAGCAGGTCCCACAAACTTATCTGGATTCCACCAAAAAGAAGGACATGATGTTGAACAACAGGCACATAAAATACACTCATATAGCCCATCTAATTGATCTCGGTCCTTTGGCGACTGCAATCTCTCTGTGTCGGGCGCTGGCTCTTCATTAACCAGGTACGGTTTTACTGAATGATATTGTTTAAAAAACTGCGACATATCGACTATTAAGTCGCGAATCACTGGCAAGCCAGGTAGAGGCCGTAAATCAACAGGCGACTTGAGACCAGCCAGGGGCGTAATGCACGCTAAACCGTTCTTACCGTTTATGTTCATCGCGTCAGACCCGCAGACGCCTTCACGACAAGATCGACGAAGACTCAAAGAGTCATCCATCTCCTTAATTCGGGTCAAAGCGTCAAGCAGCATCCTATCGGTAGAGCGCAACTCAATTTCGTACTCCTTGGTGTAAGGCTTGGCATCCTTATCTGGGTCGTATCGATAAATTCTAAATAGCATCACGTGTACCTTTCAACTAAATAACTAAATACGCTTAATAAGTTCGGACTTTAGGCTCTATAGTCTCCGCGGTGAGTGGATCCATATGCACCGGTTTATAATCAAGTCGATTTTCCTCTTTAAACCAAAGCGAATGCTTCAGCCAGTTTTGATCATCCCTTTCTGCGTAATCTGCGCGATCATGTGCGCCCCTACTTTCTTTTCGTGCCTCAGCGGATACAAGCGAAGCCATTGCAACCTCAATCAAGTTGTCCAACTCTAAAGCTTCAATGCGAGCTGTGTTAAAAACCTTACTCTTATCGCCGATTTCAGTTCGCATGACACGCTGCTCAACTTCTTGGATTTCGGCAACTCCGTTGACAAGCAAGTCAGGAAAACGAAATACACCACAGTTTTTCTGCATTGTCTGTCTAAGTGCAGCCCCAACTTCAGCTACGGATTCGCCGTTCGTTTGATTATTTAAACGCTCAAGCCTTTCGCGAGTCAACTCTCCCGCGTCACGCGGCAAATCCTTGTGAGTTACGTTTTGTTTTAAGAATTCCACGGTAGAATTGCCAGAAGACTTACCGAACACTAATAAGTCGGTCAACGAATTAGTGCCAAGCCGATTCGCCCCATGCACCGAGGCACACGCACATTCACCCGCAGCAAAAAGCCCAGGCACAATCGCCTCCTTATCATCTCCATTTGGAGCGACGACCTCACCTCGATAATTCGTAGGTATACCACCCATCATATAATGACAAGTAGGAACAACAGGGATCGGGTCTTTCACAGGATCAACGTTCGCAAATTTCTTCGCAATCTCCCTGATCCCAGGTAATTTGCTCTCTATTAAATCCTCCCCCAAATGGTCAAGTTTTAAGAGCACATGATCCGACTCATCACCACAACCTCGCCCATCCTTAATCTCCGTAGCCATCGCGCGAGCTACGACATCACGAGAAGCTAAATCTTTGGCATTGGGCGCATAGCGCTCCATAAAACGCTCACCATCCTTATTCAAGAGATAACCACCTTCGCCCCGAACCCCTTCGGTAATCAATACCCCCGCTCCAGAAACACCAGTGGGATGAAATTGCCAAAACTCCATATCTTCCAAAGGTATCCCTGCTCTTGAAACAATACCCAACCCATCACCAGTGTTGATAAACGCATTGGTACTAGACGCATACACACGGCCGGCACCCCCTGTCGCAAACAATACCGCCTTGGAATGAAAAATAACGACTTCACCAGTCTCCATCTCCATTGCGGTAACGCCAATGGCCTGCCCTGACTCGTCGCGTATAAGATCGAGTGCCATCCACTCGACAAAGAAGTGCGTATTTGATCGAACATTCCTCTGATACAAAGTATGTAACATCGCGTGACCGGTCCTGTCCGCAGCACAACAAGATCTTTGGCTGGGCGGGCCCGCACCGAAATTTTGCATGTGACCGCCAAAGGGGCGCTGGTATACAGAGCCGTTGTCGTTTCGGTCAAACGGCATACCAAAGTGCTCAAGTTCAATCACACTCTTGGGAGCCTCTCGACACATAAACTCAATCGCATCCTGATCGCCGAGCCAGTCCGATCCTTTTACGGTGTCGTACATATGCCAGTGCCAACTATCCTCTCCCATATTTGCGAGCGCAGCACCTACACCACCTTGAGCCGCTACCGTATGGGAGCGGGTAGGAAAAACTTTAGATAACACAGCGACCTTACAACCAGCCTCTGACAACTGGAGTGCCGCTCTTAAGCCAGCTCCACCAGCACCAACGATTACTGCGTCAAATTTTCTAATCGGATACGACATTTACACACTCCACAATATTTGAATCATCCACATTGCATACACAATGAGCACTAATATAGTTACCACTTGAAGGCCAAGACGCAACCCGGTAGGTTTGATGTAATCCATGTAGATATCTCTAACCCCGACCCATGCATGCCAAAAAAGACTTAAGAAAAACAATAAAGTAGCAATCCGCATCCATTGCGACTGAAAGGTATAGCTCCAGGAAAAATAGTCTTGAGGAAAGGTAACGAAGTACACAGCCGCGAAAATAATAATGTACGCCGCCATTACGACTGCTGTCACTCGTTGCACTAACCAATCCTTCAGTCCGTAATGCGCGCCCGTAGTATTTCGACCTACCATATGAACGCTCCCATCACGGCCGTGAGTGACAGGCTCAAGATTAAAACTAGCGCGCTTGACTTTCGCGCTGCGGCTAGTTCCGCGCCTATGTGCAGGTCAAGTAGCAGAAAACGTATACCAGCGATGAAATGGTGTGAAAAGGCCCAAATTAATCCGAAAACCACCAGTTTGCCCAACCAACTGGTTAGTATTTCAGCCGCCAGTTCATATCCTTGCGGTGACTTTAAACTGAGTGCAAGCATCCATAGCATGACGCCTATCATCAAAAACATGCCAAAGCCACTGATTCGATGGAGTATCGAAATAAAGCCTGGAAGAGGCAAACGAATCTTGGTTAGGTCTAAATTTTTCGGCCTCGGTCTTGTACTCATGGCAACTACATCCTTCTTACGAGCGGGGTGAATTACGGGTTAATCAAATTATTTTGTTTTGATAATGATGGTTTGAGGTATTGCAGTAGCTTCTACGCAGCTCAACGGGCTGGTCTCCGTAGGTGTAAGCAACTCGATCAATTCTCAACAAAGGAGAACCGTCAAGCATTCCCAGACGATCCACTATCTCTCCCTCTAATAACACTGCTTTAACTTTTTCTTCAACACGAAGAATCCTTATACCAAACTCAGCCTCGTACATGCTGTACAACATACAGTTATGATTGAGGATTATTTTTTCATCTACAAACTCGAATGGTTGCCCAGGCAATCGTATTTCCTCGTAAACCGTCTCCATTCCCTCGGGCGCTAACATCCTCCTAATTAACCAACCGGTAGACCCCGCGGCTACCGACAAGTTCGCCGCGGACTCTTCGTCCAACTTAATTCTCCAAAAATCAATTAGATCGGCATCAACATCAACGAGTGGTCCCATGTCAGGCACTAGCCTAAGAAATGGAAACTTAGTGGGTTCATTGAGGTGGGACGCAACAAAGGTTCCTTTACCCTGATGGCGCACTACTAGTTTTTGCGAGGCGAGTTCAGAAATAGCCTTTCTGACGGTGCCCTGACTAACTTTATAACGTTGAGCCAGCTCAATTTCACTCGGTATAGATTGGCCTGGAGCCCACTCTCCCGTCACCAACGCGTCTGTTATTAACCGCTTTATTTGGCGGTAGAGAGGGACATAGCCGGTGTTAGTTTCGGTAAAAAGCTCCATGATTAGAGTATTCTATTCGCAAACGAAAGATTTATCTACAAGAATCGTCTCAAGTCTTATGTCTTATATAAGACTGGTTGACTTGAGCTTCCTATTGTGGGTAAAATACGTACAACTTACATCTTGAAATTGACCTCGTAATCATCGATCTACCGAACGGCGAAACCACAAATAATTGGGCTGATTTTCAGGCGCTAACGAGCGAAGAACAGGGTCATTAATAATATTTTCAACATCCAATATAAGGGGGATCGCAATATAATGAAAAAGCCCATAAGAGTTGCCGTCACAGGCGCAGCAGGTCAAATTGGTTACAGCCTCTTGTTTAGAGTCGCTTCTGGCGAAATGTTAGGAAAAGACCAACCCGTTATTCTCCAATTGTTAGAAATTACTCCAGCGCTAAATGCTCTCAAAGGTGTAGTTATGGAGCTGGAAGATTGCGCATTTCCTCTTTTGGCAGACGTAGTGCAATCTGACGACGCTAAAATAGCATTTAAAGATACCGATATTGCTTTATTAGTTGGCGCTCGTCCTCGCTCTAAGGGAATGGAAAGGAAAGATCTAATAGAAGCTAACGGAGCAATATTTACAGCTCAAGGTCAAGCGCTTAACGAGGTCGCAAGCAGAGATGTCAAAGTTCTTGTTGTAGGTAATCCCGCAAATACGAACGCTTATATAGCAATGAGGAGCGCTCCAGACCTTCCAAGTCGAAACTTTACAGCTATGTTGAGACTAGACCATAATCGCGCCCTCTCCCAACTTTCATCTAAAAGCTCAACGAGCGTTGACTCAATTAAGAAGTTAATCGTTTGGGGTAATCATTCACCCACGATGTATCCAGATTATAGGTTTGCGAGTATTGATGGAAAATCTGCACCGGAGGTCATCAATGATCAACATTGGTATGAAAATATATTCATATCTACGGTCGGGAAAAGAGGCGCTGCAATTATCGAAGCAAGAGGACTATCTTCAGCTGCCTCAGCTGCTTCAGCCGCGATAGACCACATGAGAGACTGGGTTTTGGGTTCAAATGACGAATGGACAACGATGGGCGTTCCCTCCGATGGCTCCTATGGTATTCCAGAAGGTATTGTCTACGGATTTCCAACCATCTGCGTTAATGGTGATTATCAAATCATTAAAGATCTAGAGATAGATGAATTTAGTCGATCAAAAATGAATAATACGCTGCGAGAGCTTGAAGAAGAACGCAGTGCGGTAAGTCACTTACTCAGGTAAATCTAATGACAGTGACCCATCCTAATAATGCTCTATTCCAAACGGGGTCAGCGTTGCCGCTGATCCCAGCTTGCGAACATTTCGCTGGCAATGAAAAATTCATTCGCAAAGCAGTCAACTTACAGTTGTCGATGGAAGTGCAATTCGATGTGACATGCGACTGCGAGGATGGCGCACCCACTGGGGAAGAGTATGAACACGCTGTTATGGTTGGAAAATTAATAGCCGAATTGGGAGGTTCAAAAAACCGACTGGGTATTCGCATTCATGACCCAATGCATCAAGCTTGTCACGATGATGTGGATATTCTGATGACGGAAGCTGGACAAAATATATCTTACTTAACCATTCCGAAACCGCTGGGATACGATGACGCAGCTAGAACCGTTGAATATATACAGAAGATAGCAACGAAGAACGGAGTACCTACTCCCCCCATACATATTCTGATCGAAACACAAAGCGCACTCAGTGAAGTTTTTCAAATTGCAAGTATTGATGGGCTAGAAGGACTTACATTTGGATTATTAGATTTTGTTAGCGACCATCGAGGGGCCGTTCCTGCATCAGCAATGCGCTCACCAAACCAATTCGCTCACCAATTGACATCCCGCGCTAAAGTTGAGGTCGCTGCTGCAGCACTTCGATATGGACTTATTGCAACGCATAATCCATGCCTTGAGATCCAGGATCGATCCGTAGCTTTTAATGATGCAAAAACGGCAAGGGATAACTATGGTTACATGCGTATGTATAGCATCCATCCCTCACAAATCGAATCGATCGTTAGCGGCATGCAACCGAGCGAGGATGAGATTGAAACTGCCGGAGACATACTCCTAGCAGCTCAATCGGCAAATTGGGGACCAATCTCACACAATAATGAGATGCATGATAGAGCGAGCTACCGATATTTTTGGAATTTACTTCAGCGCGCGAACATAAATGGGGCATCCATCAGCCCAGCAGCTAAAAACGCATTTTTTCAATAAAATTTTTTAAGGAATAGTTATGACGATCTCGTCGCAAGGAAAAAAATTTAGAGAGGCCGTTCAAACAGAACGGCCTCTTCAAATCATCGGTGCCATTAACGCATATCACGCAAGACTCGCTGAGCAAACCGGATATAAGGCAATTTACTTATCGGGCGGAGGCGTTGCAGCGGGATCTCTAGGTATTCCTGATTTGGGAATCTCATCCCTAGATGACGTGCTCACTGATGTCAGGCGAATCACTGACGTTTGTTCTCTGCCACTACTGGTAGATGTGGATACTGGATTTGGTGGAGCATTTAATATAGCAAGAACCATAAAATCCTTAATTAAATTTGGTGCCGGAGCGATGCACATCGAAGACCAAGTTCAAAGCAAACGTTGCGGACATAGACCAAATAAGGAAATTGTTTCCAAAGATGAATTCACAGATCGAATTAAAGCGGCCGCAGATGCACGCACTGACTCAGATTTCGTCATTATGGCTCGTACCGACGCTCTAGCAGTTGAAGGTTTGGATGCAGCAATTGATCGAGCGTGCGCATGCGTTGAAGCTGGTGCAGACATGATATTTCCTGAAGCGATGACGGAACTTGATATGTACCAAAAGTTTTCTGATGCAGTAAAAGTTCCAGTACTGGCCAACATTACCGAGTTTGGTCACACCCCCCTTTTTACAGTGGAGGAATTGCGTTCCGTGGACGTAGGACTTGTGCTTTATCCACTATCCGCATTCAGAGCCATGAACCAAGCGGCACTGAACGTTTATGAAGCTGTGCGCCAAGAAGGCACTCAAAAATCCGTGCTTGACACCATGCAAACTAGAGCGGCGCTCTATGACCACCTTGACTACCACAAATATGAAGAAAAATTAGATGATCTTTTTGCAAAGGAAAAACAATCATGAGCAATGAAGTAGAACACAAACCAAAACCAAAAAAATCGGTAGCCTTGTCTGGAGTTCCGGCTGGCAACACCGCGTTGTGTACTGTGGGCAGAACCGGCAATGACCTACATTACAGAGGTTATGACATATTAGACTTTGCGGGAAGTGCGGAATTCGAAGAAATCGCTTACCTACTGGTTCACGAGAAGCTACCGACAACTGCCGAACTCAAGAACTATAAATTGAAATTAAAGGCACTTCGTGGATTACCTAATAACGTCAAGGCAGTACTTGAATGGATACCTGCTTCAGCCCATCCGATGGACGTTCTTAGAACTGGTTGCTCTGCACTAGGAACAGTATTACCGGAAAAAGACGATCACAATATATCAGGAGCGCGCGCCATTGCTGACCGTTTGATGGCTTCCTTCGGCTCAATGCTTTTATACTGGTATCACTGGAGCCACAACGGTCGTCGAATCGAAACCGAGACCGATGACGATTCGATAGGCGGTCATTTCTTACACTTACTTCATGGGAAAGAACCATCCGAATCATGGGTAAGAGCAATGCACACATCTTTGATTCTCTACGCTGAACATGAATTTAATGCGTCAACGTTCACGGGACGCGTAATTGCGGGAACATCTTCAGACATATATTCATCAATCACTGGCGCAATCGGCGCACTAAGGGGCCCCAAACACGGCGGTGCAAATGAAGTGGCTTATGAAATTCAACAGCGCTACCACAGCGCAAAAGATGCCGAAGAGGACATAAAGCAGAGAATCGCTAACAAGGAAATTGTGATTGGATTTGGACATCCGGTTTACACAATAAGCGATCCTCGCAATGAAGTGATCAAAGAAGTTTCACGTAAATTATGCAAAGAAACTGGAAATATGAACCTATTTAACATCGCGGCGCGTATTGAAACCGTAATGTGGGATCAAAAGAAGATGTTTCCTAACCTAGATTGGTTTTCGGCTGTTAGCTATAACCAAATGGGTATTCCAACTTCCATGTTTACTCCCCTATTTGTTATCGCAAGGACATCAGGATGGGCAGCGCACGTTATGGAGCAAAGAATTGATGGAAAAATTATTCGACCAAGCGCGAACTACACTGGGCAAGAAAACTTAAAATGGACTGCCATAGCAAAACGAAAATAAATCCATACACATAATCTTTTAGATCCGAGAATATTTTTATTTCAATACAATTTAAACAGGAACAATTAATTCATGTCTGCACACATTTCAAACATTCGACCAAAACCAGATAAAGTTATAGTCGATATCGCAAAATACGCATCTAAAAAAACCATAACAAGCAAACAAGCGTATGAAACTGCGCGATATTGTTTAATGGATACATTGGGCTGCGGCTTAGAAGCACTCGAATATCCGGCGTGCAACAAATTATTAGGGCCAATCGTCCCTGGAACTGTAGTCCCTAACGGCGCGAAGGTGCCAGGTACTCAATTTCAACTAGATCCAGTTCAAGCCGCCTTTAACATAGGCGCCATGATCCGCTGGCTCGATTTTAATGATACTTGGCTCGCAGCAGAATGGGGGCATCCCTCAGACAATTTAGGAGGCATACTCGCTACGGCAGATTGGCTCTCCAGGAACGCAGTATCGTCAGGCAAGAAGCCTCTAAAAATGCTGGACGTGCTAACAGCAATGATAAAAGCACACGAAATCCAAGGCTGTCTTGCAATTGAAAATAGCTTTAACAAGGTTGGTCTTGACCATGTCGTGTTGGTAAAAGTGGCATCTACAGCCGTAGTGGCAAGTATGATGGGTTTAAGTCAAGACGAAATAATCAATGCGGTTTCACTTGCTTGGGTCGATGGGCAATCTCTTAGAACCTATCGTCACGCGCCCAATACGGGATCTCGTAAGAGCTGGGCAGCAGGAGATGCGACCAGCAGAGCTGTCAGGCTTGCTCTAATCGCAAAAACTGGTGAGATGGGCTACCCCTCAGTGCTTAGCGCGAAAACTTGGGGATTTTATGATGTGCTATTTGGAGGTAAAGAGTTTAAATTCCAACGCGCATATGGAAGCTATGTCATGGAAAACGTATTATTTAAAATCTCGTTTCCTGCAGAGTTTCACTCCCAGACAGCAGTTGAAAGTGCGATGAAAATTCATGACTTGCTCAAAAAAGAAGGGCGAAACGCAGAAGATATTAAAAAAATTACCATCCGAACGCATGAAGCCTGTATACGAATCATAGATAAGAAGGGTCCGCTAAATAACCCTGCGGATAGAGATCACTGTATCCAATACATGGTTGCAGTTCCTATTTTGCACGGCAGGCTGACAGCCTCTGACTATGAAGACAGCATTGCATCTGACCCACGCATAGACAAACTTCGTGACAAAATTGTATGCGTCGAAGATAAAAAGTTTACGAAGGACTATCACGATCCCAAAAAGCGCTCTATCGCAAATGCATTAACAATTGAATTTAAAGATGGGAAAAAGCTTAAAGAAATTATTTGTGAGTACCCTATCGGACATAAGCTTCGGAGAAAAGAGGGGATGCCCGTGTTGGTTGAAAAATTCAAAACA
The DNA here is from genome assembly GCA_028379895.1 of Burkholderiales bacterium. Taxonomy (GTDB): domain Bacteria; phylum Pseudomonadota; class Gammaproteobacteria; order Burkholderiales; family Eutrophovitaceae; genus Eutrophovita. The sequence goes on along the minus strand of JAOEKQ010000008.1, from coordinate 34,598 downwards.
AATCTGGCTAGAAAATTTCCTGTCAAGCAACAAAAAGCTATACTCGATCTTTGTTCAAATAGCAAAAAATTAGCGGACACACCTGTTCATGAATTTGTGGACATGTTCGTTATATAAGCTGCTCGTTTAATTAAAGTCTATTTGGTACTTAAATTTTGTACCAAATAGATCATTAGTATTTTCTAGACTCAGGGGCTCCAAACCAATGGCACACAACTTATTTAATTCGCGAAAAGAATTCTCGTTAAAAAATGGCAGAAAAGGTACGTTTTATTCGCTTCCAGCTTTGGAAAAAGCAGGATTGGGAGACATTTCAAAACTTCCTGTATCGATACGGATTGTGTTGGAATCAGTGTTGCGAAATTGTGATGGAGAAAAAATAACAGAGAAACATATTAAGCAACTTGCACAATGGAAGCCGAACGGAAAACGTACGAATGAAATACCATTTGTCGTTTCGCGAATTGTGCTACAAGACTTCACGGGTGTACCCCTCCTTGCTGACTTGGCCGCAATGCGCAAGGTTGCGAAATCAATGAAGAAAAATCCAAAGTCGATTGAACCACTTGTGCCTGTAGATTTAGTGGTTGACCACTCAGTTCAAGTCGATAATTACGGCAATAAAGCAGCGCTCGGCTCTAACATGAAACTTGAATTCGAACGTAACGTGGAACGTTATAAATTTATGAAGTGGGGTATGCAAGCGTTCGATACATTTAAAGTAGTACCTCCTGGAATTGGTATTGTCCATCAGGTCAACTTAGAGTACCTCGCTAGAGGCGTTCACAAGAAAAATAAAATTTATTACCCTGACTCTTTAGTGGGTACCGACTCTCATACAACCATGATCAATGGCATTGGCGTAGTCGGCTGGGGCGTTGGCGGGATAGAAGCTGAAGCTGGCATGTTAGGCCAACCGGTATATTTCTTAACGCCGGATGTTGTCGGCGTTAACCTTACGGGAAAAATACGGCAGGGCGTTACCGCGACAGATTTGGTTTTAACCATCACGGAACTGCTTCGTGAGGCAAAGGTTGTAGGCAAGTTTGTTGAGTTTTTCGGTGGGGGAGCGGCTGGATTACCGGTCACTGACAGAGCGACTATTGCCAATATGGCACCTGAATACGGAGCCACAATGGGCTTCTTTCCTGTGGACAAGAAAACTGTAGAGTTTATGCGCTACACCGGACGTACTGAGGAAGAAGTAACGGCGTTTGAAAAGTATTTCAAAGCTCAAGATATGTTTGGGATGCCCAAAAAAGGAGACATCAAATACAGTAAAGTAATCGAACTCGACCTTTCGAAAGTAGAACCTTCATTAGCTGGACCAAAACGTCCTCAAGATCGAATTCGGTTGGGGAGTGTATCCACTAAATTTAAAGAACTATTCTCGGCACCAGTTTCCGAGGGAGGATTCGAGAAGAAAAATAATGATCTAGATAACCGTTATCAAACAGAAAGTAATATTGATATTGGCTCCGGAGATGTGTTGATTGCCGCGATAACGTCATGCACGAATACGTCAAACCCTGGCGTATTGGTAGCTGCAGGAATCCTAGCTAAAAAAGCGGTTGAAAAAGGTCTTACCGTCAAGAAACATATCAAAACGTCGCTCGCTCCTGGCTCTAGAGTCGTGACCGAATACCTAACCAAGGCTGGGCTCCTTCCTTACCTTGAAAAACTCGGATTTTATCTCGCTGGCTATGGTTGTACCACTTGTATTGGAAATGCGGGACCGCTTGCAGAGCCAATTGATAACGCAATATTGAATAATGACTTGGTGTGCTCTGCAGTGTTGTCTGGAAATCGTAATTTCGAAGCTAGAATACACCCAAATATTCGAGCAAACTTCCTTGCAAGCCCGCCTCTCGTTGTTGCATATGCAATCGCCGGCACGATGAATAAAGATTTAATGAATGAGCCCTTAGGATTTAACAAAACTGGAAAGCCCATATATCTGGGGGATATATGGCCCAACAAACGAGAGATCACAGAGGCCTTAAAGCATGCGACCGATGCCAAAACCTTCAAAAAACTTTATAAAGATCTAGCAAACGCTACTCCATTATGGAAAAAGGTACCTTCCGCAGATGGTGAGGTGTACGATTGGCCAAAGTCTACTTACATCGCAGAACCGCCTTTTTTTAGCACTTTTGGTATGAACCCGGTTGCTGTTTCTGACATTATCGGGGCTAAAGCTCTCGGAATATTTGGTGACTCGGTCACAACAGATCATATTTCGCCTGCTGGAGCGATAAAAGAGAGCTCTCCCGCTGGTCAATATTTATTAAAAAATAAAGTTAAAAAAACAGACTTCAATAGTTATGGCGCTCGTCGCGGTAATCATGAAGTGATGATGCGAGGCACTTTCGCTAATGTACGAATCAAAAACTTGATGCTACCGCTTAATAAAAAAGGAGCCCGCGTTGAAGGTGGCTATACTCTGCTTCAGCCCTCTGGAAACCAGATGTCGATATATGACGCAGCGATGACTTATCAGAAGTCAAAGATACCCACAGTAGTCTTTGGGGGTGAAGAATACGGTACTGGCTCCTCACGAGATTGGGCGGCCAAAGGAACCCAGCTCTTAGGTGTTCGTGCGGTTATTGCGAAAAGCTTTGAGCGTATACATCGGTCGAACCTGGTTGGCATGGGTGTCCTACCACTTCAATTTAAAGGGAATGACACCGTTGAGACGCTTGAGATTACGGGGCAAGAAACGTTTGAAATTTTGGGTATGGATAAACTCAAGCCCCAACAAGATATGACGTTAGTGATTACCACCAAAAACGGAAAACAAAGAAAAGTTTCCCTGCTCTCAAGAATCGATACCTCTATCGAAGTAGATTACTTCAAACACGGAGGCATACTGCCTTACGTGTTAAGAGAATTACTTGAGGCGGCATAGTCAAAGCCATGACTCGATTGGTTCTCAAGTCGAACGTAGGTAACAATAAAAAAAAATCGTCACGAACTCACACCATGCCCGAACCGACCGCAATGATTCGTATCTCAAAATTAATGTCGGAACGGGGTATGTGCTCCCGAAGAGAGGCTGATGATTACATCGCGAAAGGGTGGGTATTAGTCAATGGTAGCAGAGTAGAAGAGCTCGGTACCCGCGCACCAAATAACGCAAAAATAACGCTAACCCAACGGGGACTTGGGGTTAATAAAGTAACGATATTGATCAACAAACCCATTGGGTACGTATCAGGCCAAGCGGAGGAAGACTATAAACCTGCGATAAAACTGGTAAAACCTGATAATCAATTTTCTGATGACAAATCGAGGAAAACATTTATCAGGCAACATTTAAAGGGACTAGCTCCCGCTGGGCGACTAGATATCGATTCAACTGGACTCCTTGTTCTAACGCAAGACGGTCGGATAGCCAAAAAGCTCATTGGTCAAGACTCTGAGGTTGAAAAGGAATATCTCGTTCGAGTGAACGGAACAATGATTGAACACGGTATGGAATTACTTCATCATGGATTAGAACTCGACGGAAAAGCGCTAAAACCTGCAAAAGTCTCTTGGATTAATGAAGATCAACTTCGCTTTGTACTGAGGGAAGGAAAAAAAAGACAAATACGTAGAATGTGCGAATTAGTCGGCCTGCGGGTGGCTGGATTAAAACGAGTGCGAATTGGACAGGTAAAACTGTCGAAGTTACCCATCGGACAGTGGCGCTATCTCGGCGATAAAGAGCTTTTCTAAGCTCGATGAAAATAGTCTTAGATACGAATATTTGGCTCGACTGGATTTATTTTAACGATCTTCGCGTCAGACCACTTCAGGTCTTACACAGTGCTAAGAGTATAGAAATATTGATCGACGAATTATGTCTAAACGAGTTATCTACTGTTCTTTCCTATGATCGGTTCTTAGGACTAGCAGCTGACAAGCCGACTATAGACAAAGAGGTATTGGCTCTATGCACTCTTGTGGAGACAAAAACTACCGAGACGCCTGAGTTTTGGTGCCGAGATCCTGATGACATAAAGTTTCTCAATCTATCTAACCAACACGATATAAGTCACCTCATCTCAAAAGATCTTCATCTATTGAAACGTAAAAATAGACGAAAATTGAAAGGCGCACAAATGTCCTTCTCAATAGTTACGCTAGAAAGTTTTTTAACTTCGCACAATTATTTATCCTGACTAGAAATATTAAAACAAATAAAAACATCAGTTGTATATGTATACTCGCTCCATATATATTTTTCTCAAAGAAGTAAAACATAAGTCGTTATGACAATTAGAGCGCTCACATTTGATACTGGAGGGACCATTTTGGACTGGCATACAGGCTTCAAAAAAGCCTTCCAACAAGTCGGAGATAATTATGGCATTCAGCATGACTGGGCCTCGTTGAGTAACGAATACCGAAGACGTACATTACAGAAAATGCTCAATCACGGCGAGCATTCACCAGCGACCAAAAATTTCGATGACGTACATGCTGAGGTATTAGAGGATCTAGTAACCGAATTAAACTTCGATAAATTCACAAGCAGTGATAAAAAATCAATAGCTTGGGAGGCTCTTCACTCACTAGACTGCTGGCCTGACTTTCCAGCGGCACTAACGAAGCTAAAGCAACGGTTTTTATGCGTATCATTTACGCTTCTATCCTACCGCGCAATTATCGATACAGCGCGTAAGAACGGCTTATCCTGGGATGCGGTCATTTCCTGTGAGGGAATTGATAAATATAAAGTACTTCCAGAAGTCTATTTAACTTGCGCGAGCTATCTACAGCTAGCTCCAGAACAGTGTTGTATGGTGGCTTCTCATAATTTTGATTTGGATGCCGCAAAAAAATGCGGCTTTAAAACGGCGTTTATCCGACGTCCTAACGAATGGGGTCATGAGGAACCCCCGAACAAAACACCCTCCCCTCACCATGATTTCGTCGCTGACGATTTTAATGATCTGGTAATTCAGCTAAATTCCTAGTTTTTAGGCCGAATTTTTAGTTTAACTGTAAAAATTGGCAACATTTTCTATTTCTTCTCGCTCCGTCCGATATGAGTTAACCGGATGCGAATCATCCCCATACCCAAAACTGATACCACACAGAAGATTACGACTCGACTCAATCGAGAGATGTTGGCGAACTATATCGGGGTAACTTGCAACAGCTGCCTGCGCAATTGTATGAATGCCTGATTCTTGAGCGAGCAACATAAACGAAGATATGTAAAGCCCACAATCTAGTGCTCCATAAAGCCCAAGATCAATAGGAGTCGATATAAAGACCACATGGGGTGCTCCGAAAAATCGAAAATTTTCAAGTAGCTGCTCTTGGGTTTTCTCAACGTCACCTCTCTGAATTCCAACGGCCTCATATAGCTGCAAACCACAAACTTTTCGGCGGTCTTTGAACACCCCCACATATTCTTCAGGAAAATCAATATCTGGATTTGGGGCATCCCCACGTCGCGCACATTCAACTAACGAATCGCTAAGGGCATCGAGAGCAACCCCAGATACGATATCTAGAGCCCAGGGTTGTGTGTTACACCACGATGCCGTCTTTTGAGCGCCCCGCAAAAGGTTCTTGATTAATGCGTCTTCTAAGGATTCAACTTTAAATTTACGACAACTAAATCTATCGTCTAGAGATGTTTTCACATTCATGTAATGCTCCTAAAAATACTCAACTATTATGACCCGCTGACTTACTGGATATTTCTGCCTATTTCCCTTCCCAATTAAAAGACATCTCCGCCTGAAACATTTCATCGACGGGAATTTGGTAACCTTCAGTTAATTTATTACCAGCATTTGCCAAAGCAACAATTGAGTTCAACTCTCCAAGTACTTCATCATCAAGCCCCTTTTTCCTAGCGCCTGCAGTATGACTGTTAATACAGTAAGTACAACTATTGGTGATACTCACTGCAAGATAAATTAACTCCTTCGTTAAAGGATCTAATCTAGATGGCTTAATCATAACTTCCTTCATCTGCGTCCAAAACTGCTTCAACAGCGGGGGATGAGATGCTAACGCCCTCCAAATATGATTAACGTATTCGGATTGACGTGTCTCCATAATGTCATCAAATATTTCCTTCACTTCTGATGTTGCATCTTTATAGTTTACTAACTTAACCAATGAATTTTGCGACATTCGTATAGGCTCCTATCAAGTATTAAAAACAATATCCGTTAAAATAAAATGATACGCTAACCTAACCTTCGCAATTCAGAAACCCATTCTCACGATGAACATCTTTCTTGATTAGATTAGAATGAGCAGTATGAAATTATTCAGACGCATCGGTACTTAATCGTGAAATTCTTCTTTGAAATATTCCCAATTATTATTTTCTTCTTTGTATTTAAGACTTACGGCATTATGGCTGCCACCGCTGCTGCAATAGTAGCCACAATCGCTCAAGCGGGCTGGTCCTGGGTGCGAAACAAGAAAATCGAAAAAATGATGATGATAAACCTAGGAGTTATCATCATCCTTGGAGGTGCTACCCTAGCCTTGCAGGATGAAACATTCATCAAATGGAAACCAACAGCACTATACTGGGTGTTCGCAATCGTACTGCTCTTGTCTAACATGATTTTTAAAAAGAATTTAATCAAAGCAATGATGGGATCTAAAATGGAAATGGCAGACCCGCTTTGGAACAACTTAAATTTAAGTTGGGCGGGTTTCTTTCTATTTATGGGCTGTCTCAATCTTTATGTAGCCTTCAATTTCGATCTTGATATGTGGGTAAACTTCAAACTTTTCGGAGGAATGGGGCTATTGCTTATATTCGCCTTAGGACAAGCATTTTTTCTGGCGAAACATATCACTCCTCAAGAAGAGGAATAGATACAAATCGATAGTCCAAACTAATTCGAGGGTTCCATTTTAATGACCACGATAGATCAGATGAAAAACCGACTCGCTAGAATTCATCCAATTTCGATCGACATCTTTGATGATTCAGCATCCCATGCAGGACACGCTGGCGTCAAGGAAACGGGCGGTGGACATTATGAATTATCAATTGTTTCGGATGCTTTCTCAGGAAAATCTACGATTCAGCGTCATAGAATAATTTACGAATGTCTATCAGACCTTATGCCAGGCGCAATACACGCACTGTCAATTCACGCATTCGCTCCAGAGGAATAATTTCCCCAGATAAGTCCTCTCTTACTCATCAAGTTAACCACTAGAAAGTATGAATGTTTATCGATGTGTTTTGAGCATGGCATTTTTAGTTGGCGCACTGCATCTATCTTTAGCAAATGCAAACAATGAAATTATTGCTATTGTAAATGGTGTCGAGATATCGAGAACAAAATTCGAAATGCTGATTTCTACCCAGGCAAGTCAAGGTCAATCTGACACTCCTGCGTTTGAAGCAAATCTTCTTGACGTCATGATAACAAGGGTGGTCCTAGCGCAAGAAGCAACTCGACGTAAGTTAGACAAGGATCCAGATGTCATTTAACAGCTATAGGCGACTAAAGAAGAGCTTTTGCTGGACGCGTTGTTCGGCAAAATTCTTCAGGCGAGTAAGCCTGCTGAAGAGGCCAAACAAATCTCCTACAGTAAACTTAAATCAGCTCGTGAGGAGGTGAAGGAATCCCTTGCTCGTCATATTCTTGTTGAGAACGAGGCGACTGCGAGCCGCCTAATCTCGATAATCAAAACTGGTGACACTTTTGGATCACTGGCGTCAGACTTTTCTATTGATACAAGTACAAAAAATATAAGCGGCCAAATTGATTGGGCAGCTTCAGAGCATTTTGTGAAGGATTTTTCAGAGGCGATGATTTCTATGAATAAGAATCAACTTAACGAAGAACCAATTCGGTCTAGCTTTGAATATCACGTTATTAAACTAATAAATGTTAGGGGAGCGTCTTTGCCATCTTATGATGAACTTTCAGATCAAATTCGGAAAGATCTGATTACTCAAACGCGGAATAAGCTAATTTCGACACTTCGAGCCTCAGCAAAAATCGAGACATCCGAGCAACAAAAAAATCGGACTAAGCAACCCAGTACCTAGCGTTACGGAACATATGCATCCACGCGCCATCATCACTCCAATCATCAGGATGCCACGAATTTTGAGTGGTTTTAAATACCCGTTCAGGATGAGGCATCATGATCGTAAAGCGACCATCAACAGAAGTTAAACCGGTAATCCCGTTCTCTGACCCATTAGGGTTACATGGATACTGTTCACTAACCTTGCCGTAATTATCGACATACCGAAGTGAAATAAAAGGATGGGCATCACTTTTCTGCTGTTCCGATTCAAATTCAACTAACCCCTCCCCATGAGCAGTAACTACAGGCATTCGAGATCCGACCATATTTCTTAACAATATCGAAGGACTTTGAGTAACTTCAGTCATTACGAAACGAGCCTCAAATTGTTCTGATTTATTTTTGATAAAGCGAGGCCAGTGCGAAGTTCCTGGAATAACGGTTCGTAAATTAGACATCATCTGACATCCATTACACACCCCTAAAGCAAAACTATCACTCCTGTTGAAAAACGCCGCAAACTCATCATGTACACGGGAATTAAATAAAACAGATTTAGCCCAGCCTTCTCCAGCTCCGAGCACATCACCATAGGAAAATCCGCCACAAGCTGCCAGGCCTATGAATTCTGATAATAAAGCACGACCAGAAATTAAATCGCTCATGTGCACGTCGATAGCGGAAAAGCCAGCACGATCAAAAGCAGCTGCCATCTCAATATGACCGTTCACACCTTGTTCGCGAAGAATCGCGATCTTAGGATGCACACCTTTATTTATAAACGCTGTTGTTGGTGAAGCATCAATATCGAATGTTAAATGAGCGTGCAGACCCGGATCGTCAGCATCCAGAATCCGATCGTATTCTTGTTGCGCACACTCCGGGTTATCTCTTATTGACTGCATATTGAAACTTGTTTTTGACCAGTTTCGTTGTAGCGAAGTCCTAGATTCATTAATCACAAGATGTCCACTAGAAAAAATCTCGAACCTTCCTCGGTCATTAGGTCTTCCTAGGGACTTTGCGTAATCTGTTAATCCGTAAGAATCTAATACTGAAAACACCTCAGCCTCGTCAGCATCGTATATTTGAATGACTGCCCCTAACTCCTCACTAAACAATGCTGTGAGCTGGGCATCTACGTCCAGCCCCACATCCAGATCAACAGTCAAACCAACTCGAGATGCAAACATGCACTCCGCTAATGTGACAGACAGTCCGCCATCTGACCGATCATGGTACGCCAGAATTTTTCCTCTTTCATTTAAGTCCTGGATGCTCTTAAAAAAATCAGCCAAAAGTCTTGGCTCATCAAGGTCTGGCACCTCGCCTTGCTCCAAAAGGTACGCTTGGTAAAAAATAGAACATCCCATTCGATTTTTACCAGCTGATAGATCGATCAGAATTAACTGGGTCGATAGATCGGGAGACAAAACAGGCGTTAGGGTTTTCCGAATATCAGAAACTGGAGCGAAAGCCGATATGACGAGTGATACTGGAGAAACAACTTCACAAGTGTCGTTACCATCTATCCATGCTGTCCTCATAGACATCGAGTCCTTACCAACAGGAATACTTAAACCGAGCTCAGGACAAAGGTCTAAACCTACCGCTTTTACGGTATCAAATAAATTTGCGTCTTCCCCCTCAAAACCTGCAGGAGCCATCCAATTTGCTGATAGCTTGATACTTGCCAAGCTATTAATCTTAGCTGCCGCTATATTCGTAATTGCTTCGCCAACGGCAATTCGACCAGAGGCTGGGCCATTTGATACAGCTAGTGGAGCACGTTCGCCAATAGCGAAGGCTTCGCCACACGACTGATTAAAACCCATCGCAGTAACAGCAACATCACTAACTGGAACCTGCCACGGACCAACGAACTGATCTCGGGAGCAAAGACCCCCGACTGAACGGTCACCAATTGAAATTAGAAACGTTTTATCTGCTACCGCTGGAAATGATAAAACGCGCTGAAGAGCTTCGGATGGAGTCATCAGCGGCAACTTTTGCGGCTCTATTTCAACCTCTAATCTCTGAACATGACGTATCATCTTAGGCGGTTTATCTAACATGATTGCCAAAGGTATATCCGCAGGTTTATTACCAAAATGAGAATCGAATACTTCAAGATGACCATCATCTGTTGATTCGCCCAGCACCGCAAAAGGACACCGCTCACGTTCACAGATTTGTTGAAAACGTTCGAAGCCATCCGGACTTACAGCTAGCATATAACGCTCTTGGGACTCATTACTCCATATTTGCATGGGACTCATGCCTGGTTCCTCAGAGGGAATCCGCCTTATATCAATACGTGCGCCACAATTTGCATCATTGACTAACTCTGGAAGAGCATTTGAAAGTCCACCTGCCCCTACGTCATGTATCGACAATATCGGATTTTGAGAACCAAGCCCCCAACACCGGTCAATAACTTCCTGGCACCTTCTTTGGATCTCTGGATTACCTCTTTGCACTGAATCAAAATCTAGATCAACAGAATTATCTCCTGTTGCCATACTCGAAGCAGCTCCTCCGCCCATCCCAATCAACATTCCCGGACCACCAAGCTGGACGATCAAAGTACCTCCAATAAATAACTCCTTAATTGATTGCTGATCGGTAATATTACCTATACCACCAGCCAGCATAATGGGCTTATGGTAGCCTCGAGTTACTCCACGAATTTTTTGCTCGTAATTCCTAAAATATCCGCAAAGATTCGGTCGACCAAATTCATTATTAAATGCGGCAGCCCCAATCGGCCCTTCCAACATGATATTTAAAGAAGAAGCAATATGATCAGGCTTCCCAATGAAAGATTCCTCCCAAGGTTCGTTGGTTCCCGGTATTCGTAAATGTGACACACTAAATCCCATAAGACCGGCTTTTGGTTTTGCCCCCCTCCCCGTAGCGCCTTCGTCCCTTATTTCGCCACCCGATCCTGTAGCAGCTCCCGGAAACGGAGAAATTGCTGTTGGATGATTATGAGTTTCGACCTTCATGAGCGTATGTGTCAACTCATCCTTCACGTATTCATAACGATTATCGATCAAAGCTTGGAAGCGGTCTGTATGCGTACCCTCCATGATGGCTGAGTTATCGGAATAGGCAACGACAGTGCCTTGCGGAGAGCGCCGATGGGTTTCTCGGATCATATCGAAGAGTGAATGATCCTGCACCTGACCATCAATTACCCAAGACGCATTAAATATTTTGTGTCTACAATGCTCAGAGTTAGCTTGAGCAAACATCATCAACTCCACATCAGTGGGATCGCGGCCAATCTTCCGAAAGCTTTGGTGAAGGTAGTCGATCTCATCAGAAGAAAGTGCTAAGCCCATATCTCTGTCAGCTGACTCTATAGCTTGCCGACCATCTTTTAATACTGAAATTGTAGATAGAGGCTTAGGCTCCACATGTCCAAACAGACTCTTCGCTTCGCTTATATCGGTGAGGACAGCTTCGGTCATTCGGTCATGCAACATCGGGGTAATACTCATAACGACAAATCGTGACAATGGTTTGTCACTACCTGTTCCTATGTGCCAAGAAACTCCTCGCTCTATTCGAGACACCTGGCTGATACCACAGGCTTTTGCAATATCTGTAGCTTTAGTGGACCAAGGTGATATAGAACCTAATCGAGGTACTACTAAAAAGTCGGGATCCTTATTCGCTGACCTAAATGACTTTGGTCCGTATGAAAGAATATGATCCAGATGGATGGACTGATCAGCAGTAAGCGGCTCATTAATCTCAATGAAATGCCAAAAAATTGCTGTGATATCAACAATCTGCGGATCTACTGCACGCACTTCATGCAATAGTTTATCGAGGCGAAATTTTGAAAGCGCTTGACACCCTTTCAGAAAGATAACTTCAGGCATGGACTCTTTAATTTTAGTTGAACTTCTTTAAAGTAAGATTATAGCCGACGAAGGACTATGTAATATCCGGCCATATATCAAATCACTTATACTTCAGTTATGCAAAAGGTACCGGTCTATCACACAGAACAAATAAGGCAAATAGAGGATCAGTTCTTTGCTTTAAAACCAAAACCCCTGCTGATGGAATTAGCAGGAAAAATTATTGCGGATATCACGGTAAAGGTGGCACCGGAGCATACCCAATCTATTTTGGTCATTGCGGGACCCGGAAATAATGGTGGCGACGCATACGTTGCTGCGAGACATCTAAAATCTGCAAACTTTCGTGTATCGATAATAGAGCCCATTAAACCGCATCAAAGCTCGCCCGAAAAAGAGGACGCGATCAAAAAGTGGAAGGCAATTGGGGGCTTGACAAAAGGCGCAACGAAATACGAAGAATCATTTGATATTGTCATTGATGGTCTATTCGGCATCGGATTGAATCGTACACTCCCTGCAGAGATCTCAGAATATATTCAAAGCATAAATGAACAAGAATCTACCGTCATATCCATAGATGTACCCTCTGGACTAAACGCAAACACGGGTGCAATAATGGGCTCATGCATAAAAGCTAACCATACAGTTACATTCTTAGGTCATAAAGTGGGCCTGCATACCGGGCAAGGTCCAGACTACTCCGGAAATATCCACTTTAGCGATCTTAGTTTGGGAAATCACGCCCCAATCGAGAACCACGGCTATTTAATTGGAAGTGACGTGCTAAGAGAAGTACTTGTGCCTAGAGATAAAAACTCCCACAAGGGAACGCATGGGCAACTTGTGGTTATTGGGGGAAGTAAGGGGATGATCGGTGCAGCGTTGTTAACCGGTCGAGCAGGCCTTAGATTAGGGGCTGGGCGCGTTTTTATGGGATTAGTAGGCTCAGACTCACATGTCCCCGCGGCAGACTGGGCGCAACCCGAGCTAATGCTCGGAGATGCGATGGAGCTAGCGGCTTTGGAAAAAGTTACCTGTTTCGCTATCGGTCCAGGTCTTGGGACAAATGACAGAGCATTTGAAGTGCTGGGACAAGTCATAGCAAAACCTGCACCTATCATCCTAGACGCGGACGCGTTAAATATCGTTGCAAAACAACCTTCGCTGGCGCGACAAATAGAGAAACGGACCGACCCTACTATAATGACTCCACATCCCGGAGAGGCATCACGGCTACTAGGCATTTCAATAGGAGAGATTCAGGCGAATAGAATACAAACCGCACTGGATTTAGCCAGTAAATTTAATGCACAAGTTGTGATCAAAGGAGTCGGAAGCGTGTGCGCCTCCCCAGATGGAAAGTGGTTCATCAACACCACTGGTAACCCAGGCATGGCTAGCGCAGGAATGGGGGATGTACTTACAGGCATCATCGGCGCATTCCTTAGCCAAGGAGCTGATGCCCATGCGGCAATGCTCGCGGGAGTCCATTTGCACGGATTATCCGCGGACAAACTATTACATGACAACTGTGGGCCAATAGGAATGACCGCGTCGGAGACTATTGAAAGCTCCCGAATAGTATTCAATCGAGCCCGAAATGAAAATATCACTTCGTCGACACACATATAAAGTATAAAGTTAAAGCCAGAAGGAATATCTATGTCAATTCAATATAAATCGTTCGATGCCATCATCATAGGCGCAGGATTTTCCGGCTTATACCAACTTCATACGCTCCGGGATCAATTAAAGTTAAACACGTTGACCGTTGAGTCGGGAGCCGATTTAGGCGGAACCTGGTTTTGGAATCGTTACCCTGGAGCACGCTGTGACTCCGAGAGCCATTCATACTGTTACATGTTCTCTGAAGAAATTTATAAAGAGTGGGAATGGTCGGAGCGCTATCCTGGCCCTAAAGAAATTCGAAACTATCTCAATTTTGTGTCGGAAAAACTCGATCTAAGAAGGAGCATACTGTTCAACACTCTCGTTACTAAGGCGCGATTCATAGAATCACACAATAAATGGGAACTCACTACCAAGGGAGGAGATATCTATCTCACCACCTACTTAATCACAGGCATCGGATGCATCTCGTCCGCCAATATTCCCAGCATTCCCGGTCTAGAGAATTTTAAAGGCAAGTGGTACCACACGGGTAACTGGCCCCATGAAGACGTTTCTTTTAAGAATAAAAGAGTGGGACAAATTGGGACTGGCTCCACTGGTATTCAAGCTGCACCTGAGATCGCAAAAACTGCCGGCCATCTACATATTTTTCAGCGAACTCCAAACTATAGCGTCCCTGCGCGAAACGCTCCTCTAAGCGAGGCGTTTAAAAAACACGTTCACGAAAGTTATGAAGAAATTAAAAAGGCTGTTCGCTCAACCCCAAACGGTCATGCGTTTAAGATATCAGAAACGAATGTATTGGAACATAATGAAAGTGAAAGAAAAAAAGTCTACGAGGAAGCTTGGAAAAAAGGAGGCTTACAGTTTAGAGCAACTTATCAAGATTTAACGACTAACAAAGAAGCGAATGATACGGCAGCAGATTTTCTAAAAGAAAAAATTAAAACAATCGTTCAGGATAAAACGACCGCTCAATCACTCGCAAATATCAACTATCCTTATGCTGGTAAGCGCCCACCCATAGATACTAATTATTTCGAAACTTTCAACCGAGATAACGTGTCATTAGTCGACCTAAAGCGAGAGTCTATCGTCAAGATAACAGAGAATGGAATACAGACATCCACTCGGCATATTCCGTTGGATATGATTATCTTTGCGACCGGATTTGATGCCATTACCGGAAAATTTTTAGAAATGGACATTCAAGGACGGAATGGATTAAAACTATCAGAGGCATGGAAAGAAGGGCCCAAAACATATCTAGGGTTACAAACACCTGGGTTTCCAAACTTGTTCAGCATAACAGGGCCGGGAAGCCCGTCCGTACTCTGTAATATGCCAGTTCCGATTGAACAGCATGTGGAATGGATTACGGACTGTATCTCACATATGCGACAAAATGAAATAGACACGTGTGAAGCCAGCCAAGAGGCGGCGAACGAATGGGTAACTCATGTGAATGATGCCGCAAATGCAACGCTATTAGTTACGGTACCCCACTCTTGGTACTTAGGTGCCAATGTCGAGGGCAAGCCGCGTGTCTTTATGCCATACGCCGGCGGGATGGCTCGATATCGGCTTTTATGTGATGACGTGGTTCAAAATAATTATGCCGGATTCGTGATGCTGTCGAAAAATCGCTCCGACAACGCCAGAAAAAATGACACGAAGCATTGCTTCGATATCACTAAGCAAATTACAACGCCGGGTATTTAAAATCAATTCAGCAAAGTTTTACACAAATTTATCCCGAGAAAAGTCATTAGAATTGAACCAAACACATGGATACTGACCAAAAAAGCAGCCCATCCTAACCGGCCGCTTTGTAATAGTTGTAATGACTCGACGGAGAAAGTTGAAAAAGTAGTCAAGCCCCCTAAAAATCCTGTAATGATCAATAATTTCCACTCTGGGGAAAGTTGAACATTGTGCGAGAAGAACTCTACAGCGATACCAATTAAAAAGCCGCCAACCATATTAGCCAAAAAAGTTCCTAAAGGGATATTTTTCAAACTGGCGTTAAATAACAGGCCTAAACTCCATCTGATCCAAGCCCCACCCGCTGCTCCGACTCCAATCGCAACAAGTTTGATTAACAAATTAGCTCTCCTAGGTTTTTACCTTCGTATAAGACTTACATATTAAACTAACGAGACAGATCCTAAAAATTACTGAATCCAAAACTTTCGATGATCTCTTCAGCCTTCTCAGATTTTAGAAAAGCTATGAAACGAGCGCTCTCTCCTTGGAATTTGGATCTTTTTAAGATGCCTATTGGATAAATTATAGGCTCCGACATATCTAGCGTTAACAAAAGGTCTACATCCTCCCTCGGGAATCGCATATCTGTCGCATAGACAAAAGCAAGGTCTACCTCTCCTCGAGCGATGTAATCGATGCACTGGCGTACATTCTGAGTAAAAATTAAGTTAGAGGCAACATCGTCCCATAGACCCTGTTTCTGAAGTGCCGCCCTAGCGTAGCGCCCCGCAGGTACGCTATCGGGATTACCCACAGCTATCAACTTTACATTTGGTAGTGAAATGGACTCGAAATTTACCAATGAATAGGGCAAGTCATTACGCCCAATGATGATAAGTCGATTTTCTGCGATGTTATGTACTTCATCCTGATTAACTAAACCTTGACCTACAGCCTGATTCATAGTCAGTTGATCCGCCGAAAAAAAAAGGTCTACTGGCGCTCCTCGCTCGATTTGTCTTAGTAAGGTCCCAGACCCAGCAAAATTCGTCGCAACGTGCACATCAGGATTATCCAGTTCAAACGCCACAATGAGCTCTTTCAAAACATCCGTAGTGCTAGATGCAGCGGAGATCAATAGCTCTGTTCCTGCTGCAAAGCCACCCCTACATAAAGTCAAAACGAGAAAAAGTATAACTGCAATTTTTTTAAAACTAAGCACTAGACACTCCGGCAGCGCTCAATAATATCTTGCGTATTTCTGGTCTGACAGGTTTTCCATACGAATCTCTGTAAGGCGCATTCGCCAGATCGACTGAACCTGAAACTAGACCTTGTTTAATGAGGACCAACCGCTCTCCTAATTCTGCGACATCTTGAGGATCATGAGTAATGAGTAAAATTGGAATTTTAAAAATAGACTGAATTTTTTTAAGCTCTTCTCTCATCTGAATACGCAATAGTGGATCTAAAGCAGAAAAAGGCTCATCCAGTAACAATATGTCTGGCCTCTGTAATAAGGCTCTCGCAAGGCCCACTCGCTGGCGCTGCCCTCCGGATATTTCAGAAGGATACTTTTTGGAGAAATCTTTGATTTGAAAAATATCAAGTAGTTCGTGAACCCTTTCCTCGTCTTTCCCTTTGAGCACTTTCGATAGAATTGAGCGCTTTGAAAATCCAATATTTTCACCTACGTTCATGTGTGGAAATAATGCATAATCCTGAAACAAATAGCCAACATTCCGATAGCGCGAAGGAACGTCTATATTCTTCGATGAGTCGAAGAGTACTCTTTCGTTAATAACAATCTTCCCAGCATGAACCTCTTGTAGGCCTGCGATTATTTTTAATAATAGACTTTTCCCAGCTCCCGATTGCCCGAATAAAACGGTGATGTCCTCATAACAACTGAACTGCATGCATAGGTTAAAGTCATGCCCACCCGAGCGAAAAGTTTGTTGAACGTCTACCTCGACCCCCATATCCTCTAAGCCTCTCGATATTTAGGTTTAAGAAAATAGTTTGAAGTAAGTAAAACTACTATGCAAACAATGGAGGTAATGATCACTAAAAAATTAGCGATCTGATCATGCCCAGCTTGAACGGCCTCATACACAGCTATTGAGAGCGTTTGAGTCTTACCAGGTAAACTTCCAGCAACCATTAATGTGGCGCCAAATTCTCCGAGTGCTCTAGCGAAAGCGAGCATAGAGCCGGCTAAGATACCTCTGATTGCAAGAGGGAAAGTAACGAGAAAAAAAACTTGTACCTCATTTTTTCCTAACACTCGTGAGGCATCCTCATACTGCTTTGAAACCCCCTCAAAAGCGGTCCTGGCTGATTTATAGACTAGCGGAAATGCAACAATGGACGCCGCAATGACCGCACCTTGCCAAGTGAAGATTAAATTGATTCCAAAATACGTTTCTAACCAACTGCCGATTGGTCCGCGACGACCAAGAAGAACGAGTAAATAATAGCCAAGAACAGTTGGAGGAAGTACTACCGGAAGAGTCAATATTGCGTCAAGTACCTCTTTACCAAAAAACTCTCGCTTGGCAGCAAGCCATGCGATTGAAATACCCGTTAATGCCGCGATAAGCGTAGCGATACCAGCTACCTTTAAACTTAAAAATAGTGGTATAGCCACTGCCTCGACTGTTATTGGAAGTGAAGTCACAACTTAATAAATAAGATTAACCTAAACCCATAAATGTATGCTTTAAAAAACTTTGGCGCCGTAAAGGCGCCAAAGTTAGCTTGCTGGTAAAGGGGGTACACGCATGAAGCGATATTGTTACCATATGCACCGTTATATTTAACAAGATATAGCGACCTTTGTCAAATGAGACACGCTTAACGCATATAGCGAGAGAATTTAGTCATTTCCTTACTAACACTCGCCGTCGCCTTTTGCTCCATCGAGCGGTAATGGCATAACACCTCATGACCAAACTCAGTTACCTGCGCGCCACCCCCTTGGTTACCGCCCGTAAGCGTCTCGACTAAAGGCGATACAAAACAATTATTCATAGTGTCGACCAAAACCCAGGCCCTTCGGTACGACATACCTAGTTCTCGGGCTGCTGCCGAAATAGATCCAGTTTTGGAGATCGTATCTAACAGTGCCGCTTTGCCGGGACCCATTGCGATCGATTTACGAAAACTTACTTTCAACTGAGGCTGTAGGCTATCGGACATATCCTAAAGTTTAATCATCTCGCATCTTATCCCAACGCATGGCAGCCGATGCGTCGGATTCCCGAGCTTCAACCCACCTCGAACCCATGGAAGTTTGTTCTTTTTTCCAAAAAGGAGCTCGAGTTTTTAAATAATCCATTAAAAACTCGCAAGCCTTGAATGATTCGCCACGATGTGCGCTAGTAACCAAAACGAGAACAATCTGATCCAACGGAAGCAACTTACCCACGCGATGAATAATTAATGCGTCATAGATATCCCATCGATCCTTAGCCTCAGAAACAATATCCTCCAGTGACCGCTCAGTCATTCCGGGATAATGCTCAAGCGTAAGTGAGGACACGTCGTCACCGTCATTTAGATCTCGCACAACCCCGACGAAACTAGCTACAGCCCCTACTTTAGGGTTCCTTTGCCGAAGTGCTAACATTTCTAGACCTACATCAAAATCTTCAGTTTGTACGCGTACGGTCATGACATTAACCACCTGTAACTGGAGGAAATAAAGCGATCTCATCTGCTTCACTAAGCGTTACGTCCTCCGTGACCATTTCTTGGTTAACTGCAATCCTAAATGATTTGTTCTCATCCAGCTCATCCGCCCAAGCCTCCCCTTTTTTGCGTAATGCAATCAAAACATCTGAGACTTTATTATCAGATCCGATGAACGTAACTTCCACCTGATTGGTCTGAAAAGCTTCTCGTAATTTTGCAAAAAATAATACTTTTATTTTCATGTTGATTATCCGTCTTATTGCTTTTATTTTAACCAAAGATTGTAAAAAACCGTTCTCTCTTTCACTAAAACAAGATAGTCACAAAATTGAGACCGTTGTGTTCTATCGTATATAATGCTTAATAGTATTACATAAATTAATAAACTCAAGAAATTATGACCGCAAACGATTCATCACCGGCAGAAACTGCCGTTACAGATACTAGAAAAAGACATCTCCGCGACCTTAGAATTTCTGTTACGGACCGTTGTAATTTTCGCTGCACCTACTGCATGCCCAAGAGCGTATACGACAGGGACTTTAAGTTCCTAGAACGAACACAGTTACTATCATTTGATGAAATCAATAGGCTCGTTGGTATTTTCAAAGACCACGGCGTAGAAAAAGTTCGTATCACCGGGGGAGAGCCGCTGTTACGAAAACAGCTTGAAAAGCTTCTTGACATGATTTCCGTTTCACATCAGCTCGACCTCACATTAACAACAAATGCGACCTTGTTAAAACAAAAAGCTTCGATGTTGCTAGATGCGGGACTAAAAAGAATTACCGTTAGTCTTGATTCACTCGATGAAAATACATTCCAGATGATGAATGATATGAAAGTTCCAGTTTCGAAAGTACTCGAGGGCATCGAAGAAGCTGATCGCGTGGGCTTCCAACCAATAAAAATTAATATGGTTGTAAAGCAAGGTGTAAACGATGAGCATGTAATAGAGATGGCTAGATACTTCAAGGGTACAGGCCATATAGTTCGTTTTATTGAATTCATGGACGTTGGGTCTACTAACGGCTGGCAAATGAGCCACGTGGTGCCGTCGAAGAAGCTAGTGGAACAGATAAACGAGGTCTTCCCGATCGAGCCCGTCGAACCAAATTACTTTGGAGAAGTTGCGGAGCGCTGGAAGTATAGCGATGGATCAGGAGAAATCGGTTTTATCTCATCTGTTACCCAAGCATTTTGCCAATCGTGTACCAGAGCGAGATTGTCAGCCGAAGGTTCCATATACACATGCCTCTTTGCGACACAAGGCACTGACTTACGAATGTTACTTAGGACGGGCGCCTCCGACTCGACCATATCAAATGTGATTGCCAATTTGTGGCAAGCAAGAACAGATAATTATTCAGAAATCAGAACCGCGGAAACTGCCTCGCTTCGAAAAATCGAAATGTCATATATAGGTGGATAAATACATTCTTACATCAACATAAAAAAATGACTAAAAATAAGACACTTGAAATTATTACCCAGGAAACTGATTACGATCCACATTCCATGCCTGTGGACAAAGCACGCACTTATATCCAAGAATTTTTGGATCCAGTAACTAGCTCTGAGTGCGTTTCCGTTCGAGAGGCGCTCGGCAGGATTCTATCCGAAGATGTCATTTCGCCGGTTAATGTGCCACAGCATGATAACTCAGCCATGGATGGATACGCAGTCAAGGGATCAGATTTAATAAAAGACAAAAAAACGGACCTCACCGTTATTGGAACTGCTTTTGCAGGTCAACCTTTTGAAGGACAAATGCTCAACGGAGAATCTGTCCGAATCATGACAGGAGCAGTAATACCGAACGGCGCAGACACGGTGATTATGCAGGAACGTGTTGTGAAAAAAAAAGATAGCGTTGTATCAGTAGATTTTTTTCCATCAGGAGCGAATACTCGAAAAGTAGGTGAAGATTTAAAACTTGGGTCAGCAGCATTACAAACCGGGCATAAAGTCCGCCCCGCAGACTTGGGATTAATCGCGTCACTGGGAATTTCAGAAGTGAAGGTGTACAGGAGATTACGTGTCGCTTTTTTCTCAACGGGCGATGAACTGGTTGGCGTGGGGAACGTTTTAGGTGAGGGTCAAATTTACGATAGTAACCGATATACAATTTTCGGAATGCTTAGTGAACTCGGGTGTGAACTGATTGATATGGGAGTTATCAGGGATACTCCAGAGGCCGTCGAATCAGCTTTCACAGATTCGACGAGCATCGCTGACGTAGTAATTACTAGTGGGGGTGTATCTGTCGGAGAAGCGGACTTTGTAAAGCCTATCTTGAATAAACTTGGGGAAGTATTGTTTTGGAAAATAGCTATGAAACCAGGACGCCCATTGGCTTTTGGCAAAGTCGGAAAATCTCATTTTTTCGGGTTGCCAGGAAATCCAGTTGCTGTGATGGTCACGTTTTATCAATTTGTTCAGTCAGCACTCAAGACATTACAAGGACAGATGATACGCATTCCGGTACCAACGTTCAAAGCACGCTTAACGGAACCCTTGAAGAAAGCGCCTGGTCGTACTGAATTCCAACGCGGAATTCTGAATAAAACAAAAGATAACGAATGGACAGTAAAACCAACTGGAGATCAAGGTTCAGGGATCTTATCCTCGATGAGTCAAGCGCATTGCTTCATAGTTTTACCTATGGATATGGGTAAAGTTGAGGTAGGAGAATTTGTAGATGTCCAGTTAATAAGAGGATTAATAGACTCATGAAAAAGATTGATAAAACAAACGAACAATGGGAAGCTGAATTAACCGTTACAGAGTATCAAATTCTGAGACAAGAAGGCACAGAACCAAGTTTCAGTCATCCTCTTAACAAAGAATATCGAAAAGGTATTTTTGCTTGCGTTGCTTGCTCGACACCACTATTTACGTCAGAAATGAAGTTTGAAAGCGGTACTGGCTGGCCTAGTTTTTTTAAGTGCATTGATGGGGCATTCGAGGAAAAAACTGATCGAAAGTTTTTCATGAGTCGTACGGAGTACCACTGCACTAATTGTGGCGGTCATCATGGTCACGTATTCCCCGATGGGCCTCAGCCTACTGGGCTGCGTTACTGCAATAACGGAACGGCACTTAAATTCATTCCAGAGGATGAATAACTAACAGGCCTAATGCGCCTGCTCTAATTTGTTAACAGCTAATTGTCCCAAATCACTGAGACCTCCAACTCCGGATTCATTTACGTATTCAACAAGCTGTCTACGCATACGTGGATTCCAGAACTTTGTAATATGTCCCACCACGCCAGCAACCGCAATCTCTTGATCTTCCTCTGAACTAAAAAAGTTTGAAATGTCATTAATCATTCGCACTAACTGAACACCATCCATCACACTGCCCCTTACATTATTATCCGCCGTTCATGCGTATATATTGTTTGTCGACCATCCCTTGCAAATCCAATAAGTGTTACGTCACTGTCGACAGCTGTATTTATCGCCAAAGAAGTGGGGCCGGAGACTGCGACAAGCAATCCGATGTTCGCAACTGCTACTTTTGACACCATCTCATAACTCGCTCGGCTCGTTATTAGCGCAAATCCTTCTCGGTGTTGATCTTCATAAGCACACAGCTTGCCGATGAGTTTATCAAGTGCGTTATGCCTACCGACATCCTCTCTAATGCAAACAATATTACCTGTGCGATCCGCCCAAGCAGCCCCATGAAATGTTCCCACCCCTTGATTCATTACTTGGGTAGCACTTAAAGAGTTAATCGCTTTTTGAATTACGACGTTATCAAATTGAGTTGTATTTGTGACTTGTTTAGTTTTACCAAGTGTAGCGTCCAAAGTTTCCTCACCACAAATCCCGCAACCCGTACGTCCAATTAAGTTTTTTTTCCTTTTTGAAAGTGCTTCGCTGATTTTTTTGTCTACGCTGATATAAGCCGCTATCCCTTTATCACTATGGACAAACTCAATACCTCCAATCTCTTGCCCAAAACTTACGATATTTTCTGTGAATGAGAAACCAACTACGAAATTTTCCAAGTCAACCGGACTTACCATCATTACTGCAAATGGTTCTCCATTGTAAATAAGTGCCAGTGGAACCTCTTCGGCGACCAAGTTTAGCTCCGACTCAATACCGCCTTTTGATGTCCACTTATAAGCGTTTCGCTCGGTTGTCGCAGCATTTGCCACCTTAAACCACTACACGCGCTCAGATTCCGTCGCTTGTGCGAGTAAATCTAATTGTTGCTCATTGAATTCCTGGAACTGCTTTTGCCATTCTGCTGGTTGAGTAACAGGCTCAACTTGTACGGCCGTAACCTTGAACTCTGGACAATTAGTTGCCCAGTCTGAGTTGTCGGTTGTAATCACATTCGCTCCTGACTCAGGAAAGTGAAATGTTGTATACACAACCCCAGGCTGAACACGATCGGTAACGTAGGCCCTAAGCACTGTCTCTCCTGCTCGACTACGTATACCCACCCAGTCATCAGACTTAACACCACGCAATTCAGCATCGCTTGGATGAATCTCTAACCGATCTTCATCATGCCAAGCAACGTTCTCTGTTCGACGTGTTTGTGCTCCAACGTTGTATTGGCTTAGGATACGCCCGGTCGTCAAAATAAGGGGGAACTTACGTGTGGTTCGCTCACTTGTCGGGACATACTCCGTAATAACGAATCGTCCCTTTCCAATAACAAACTCAGAAATATGCATGATTGGCGTTCCGTCTGGAGCCTCGTCATTACATGGCCACTGGATGCTCCCCTCATCTA
Organism: Burkholderiales bacterium; assembly: GCA_028379895.1. Lineage (GTDB taxonomy): Bacteria > Pseudomonadota > Gammaproteobacteria > Burkholderiales > Eutrophovitaceae > Eutrophovita. The sequence goes on along the minus strand of JAOEKQ010000008.1, from coordinate 10,905 downwards.
ATTTTTCGTAGCTAACCCCTGTAAATGTTGGTGTGAGTCGAGCGATTTCATCCATAATTTGCGACGGATGGGTATAGTCCATAGGATAACCGAGTGCGTTCGACAGCATGACTGTCGCTTCCCAATCGGCTTTCCCCGCCAGAGGCTCCATTACCTTTCGAATACGGGAAATTCGCCGTTCCGCATTAGTAAACGTTCCGTCCTTTTCTAAAAACGAGGCGCCGGGAAGAATTACGTGCGCGTATTTTGCGGTCTCGTTCAAGAATATATCCTGAACGACAACACATTCCATTGCCTCGAGAGCTGACGTAACATGTTGCGTGTTAGGGTCAGACTGAGCTATATCCTCACCTTGAACGTAGATGCCCATGAATTCGTTAGAGTGCGCTGCATCCAACATATTCGGAATTCTAAATCCTGGCTCTGGATCAATCGAGACGTTCCATTCTCGCTCGAAAAGCTCACGCGTCACACTGTCTGACAAATGTCTATACCCTGGCAACTCATGTGGAAATGACCCCATATCACATGCGCCCTGAACATTATTTTGCCCCCTGAGAGGGTTAACACCGACGCCTGGGCGTCCTATGTTCCCAGTTAACATCGCAAGGTTAGCGATGCCTAGTACCATGGTGGAGCCTTGGCTATGCTCCGTCACGCCTAACCCGTAATATATCGCACCATTTTTACACGACGCATAAAGTCTTGCTGCCTCTCTAACCTCATTCGCAGGAACACCCGTAATGGTCTCAAGCTCCTCTGGAGAATTCCTATCCTGGCCAATGAAAGATACCCACTTACCGAACTGAGTAGCATCACATCGTTCCTTAATGAATTCAACATCATGTAATTCCTCGGTGTAGATAACATGAGCTATAGAATTGACTATGGCCACATTGGTACCTGGCATCAACTTAAGATGATGGCTTGCCTTGACGTGAGGTCCGTCTACCAGGTCAATCTTACGAGGGTCGACTACAATCAATTTTGCACCCTGCCTCAGTCTTTTCTTCAGTCGGGATGCGAATACAGGATGTCCGTCAGTTGGATTCGCACCAATAACAATAGCTACATCAGTATGCATCACAGAATCAAAATCCTGCGTACCTGCTGACTCTCCGAGTGTGGCTTTTAACCCGTACCCAGTCGGAGAGTGGCAAACACGCGCACACGTATCAACGTTGTTGTTACCGAAAGCCGCTCTAATTAACTTTTGAACCAGATAAGTTTCTTCGTTTGTGCATCGAGAAGAGGTGATACCTCCAACAGCAGTCTTACCATATTTTTTTTGAATCATTTTGAATTGCGACGCGGCGTAAGAAACCGCTTCATCCCAACTGACTTCTTTCCACGGATCCGTAATTTTGTTACGGATCATAGGCTTTGTAATTCGATCTTTATGCGTCGCATATCCAAACGCGAATCGACCCTTCACGCAAGAATGCCCGCGATTAGCTTTACCATCCGAGTCAGGCACCATCCTAACGACGTCGTTACCTTTTACTTCTGCCTTAAATGAACAGCCGACTCCGCAATATGCGCAAGTTGTCTTGACGCTTCGCTCTGGAATTCCTTTTTCAATTACGGACTTCTCCATGAGTGTCGCAGTTGGACATGCAGAGACGCAAGCACCACAACTGACGCACTCCGACCCCAAAAAAGACTCTTTTTGTCCGGCAGACACAGTAGATCCAAATCCACGACCGTCAATAGTTAACGCAAATGTACCTTGCGTTTCCTCGCAAGCCCGAACACATCGAGAACAAACAATACATTTTGACGCGTCAAAGGTGAAATATGGGTTTGATTCGTCTTTTTTAGCGTCAAGGTGGTTTTCACCGCTCACACCATATCTGACGTCCCTAAGACCAACGACACCGGCCATATCCTGTAATTCGCAGTCGCCATTTGCGGAGCAAGTTAAACAATCTAGAGGATGGTCTGAAATGTATAATTCCATAACCTCACGTCGAATTTTGGCAAGCTTGTCTGTTTGTGTTCGAACAACCATGCCGGATTCAGCAGGTGTTGTACAAGAAGCGGGGTACCCTCTCCTTCCTTCAATTTCCACAAGACACAATCTACATGAGCCAAAGGCCTCTAAACTTTCTGTAGCACATAGCTTGGGTATTGATAACCCAGCTTCAGAAGCCGCCCTAAGGACTGAGGTGCCCTCAGGAACCGAAACTGGCACACCGTCCACCAACAAATCTACAAAATTTTCAGACGGGCTCTCAGGTGTTCCTAAGTCTCTCCAAACAGTCGTGCTCATAATTTCTCTCCAAAAAAACTAAGCTGCCACCATCGTGGCGTGTGGTTCGAGGCAAAAATCCTCAGGGAAATGCTTAATCGCGCTCATTACGGGATAAGGAATCATGCCACCAAGCGCGCAAAGTGAGCCATGTAACATCGTGTCACACAATGTTTCAATTAATTCTGCATTTTCAAAACGGTTCTCTCCGGATATGATTTTATCAATTGTCTCCATACCTCTTGTTGACCCAATGCGGCAAGGAGTACATTTACCACACGATTCTAAGGCACAAAATTCCATAGCAAAACGTGCCATCGATGCCATATTTACCGTTTCATCATAAACCACGATACCGCCATGCCCGATCATGGCCCCTGCGGCCGCAAATGTTTCGTAATCAAGTTTTAAATCAAAATCCTTTTCCGGTATGTAGGCTCCTAGGGGACCGCCAATCTGAACCGTCCTAATCGGCCTACCAGAGGCTGAACCACCACCAAAATCGTATAACAGCTCGTTTAAAGTGACCCCAAATGCTTTCTCAACAAGCCCGCCCCGCTTTATATTTCCTGCTAATTGTATGGGAAGCGTACCAGTGGAGCGACCCATCCCGTAATTCTTATAAGCAGAAGCGCCGTTGGCCAATATAAATGGCACTGACGAAAAGGTAATTACGTTGTTTACAACGGTAGGTTGGCCGAAAAGTCCAGAAATAGCTGGTAAAGGTGGCTTCGCTCTAACTAAGCCTCTCTTTCCTTCGAGACTTTCCAGTAGGGAGGTCTCCTCTCCACAAATATAAGCGCCAGCTGCTCGTCTCAACTCTATGTCAAAACTGCGTTCACCACCACGAATATTTTCTCCCAGATACCCTTTATCTCGCGCGACTTCAAGTGCCTTGTTAAAAATCACCTCGGCATGCGGGTACTCGGAACGTAAATAAAGGTAACCCTTTGTTGCATGAACAGCGAATGCCGCAATAGTCATCCCTTCTATCAATGCGAATGGATCACCCTCCATTGTCATACGGTCGGAAAAAGTGCCCGAGTCCCCCTCATCTGCATTGCAAACAATATATTTCTGGTCCGACTGGCAATTCAGCACCGTATTCCATTTTATTCCAGTAGGAAAAGCTGCGCCACCACGTCCACGCAAACCAGATTCAGTAACTATATCGACAATAGATCTAGCGTCTAGCTCAAGCGCTGAGCTGAGTCCTTTAAATCCACCGTTCTCGATATAGTCTTCTATTGATATGGGATCCGTGACTCCATTTCGCGCAAAGCATAATCGTTCTTGATTCTTTAGATAAGGAATTTCATTGACCAATCCGACGCTCTTAGCGTGCATCACGGTTTCACTAAAATTCGACTTAACTAAATCTTCAACGTCAGCAGTATCCACGTTCGCAAAGCCAGTACGCCCGGACTCAGTTTCAACTTCTAAAAGCGGCTCCATCCAAATCAAGCCTCTGGAACCGTTTCTTACTATTTCAACATCTTGGTTGATTGATCGAGCAACCCGTGAGACCTGATCAGCCACTAGATCCGACCCTAGCCCAATGGCAGACGAATCTCGCGGAATATAAATCTTAGTTGTCATTTTTAAGCACCCTTAATTCATCTACGATTCCGTCCATTGCGTCAGAAGATATCTTCGCTTTGGGTACCCCATCAACCATTACCGCTGGAGCGCAAGCACAATGTCCCAAACAATAAATCGGTTCCAATGTGATTTTTCCGTCAGATGTTGTTTCGTGAAAGTCTATTTCAAGCTTGTTTTTAAGATTTTCGATCACCAAGTTCGCACCCATAGCCTGGCACGCTTCTGATCGACAGACTTGAATTATGTGCTCGCCGGGCTTGTGGTTGCGGAAGTGGTGATAAAAAGAAATAACACCATGCACTTCTGCGCGCGAGCGATTAATACTCTTCCCTATGATGTCCACAGCATCTGATGGAATGTATCCAAGTGCATCTTGCACTTCGTGCAAAATGGGCAACAAACCACCTTCCGTATTAGAATGCTTTTCTAAGGCGGCGCTTACAACGTCCTCGTAATCGGTACTTTCCAAAATAGAAACCTCCCTGAGCGATTTTGGACCCAAACTGGACCCATGCCGCAATTCCTATTGATCATCTCATATATGTATCTAAGTACATATTTTAAGATACACTATCATTAACAAGAATACACGTTAATCTAAGTTGATGGACGTTACAATATGTCCGAAAGTTCATATATATTATGCGAAAAATTAAGCTATCTCCATCTTGGTCTCTATCCAACGAGGAAAATGAAACTCTAGGCTCGGAACTCTTTGCTCTGCTGAATGTGATACATCGAACAGGCACACTAGCAGAAGCCGCCAAACAAAGGAAAATTTCATATCGCCATGCATGGAATCTAGTGAACCATTGGAAAAACTTCTTTGGTTCTGATTTAGTTATATTCACTCGCGGCAAGGGGGCCTCCCTAACCGAACTCGGAGAAAAACTACTTTGGGCCGAGCAAAGGGTATCAGCGAGAGTTGGGTTGCAACTTGACTCGCTTGCTTCAGAAATTAATTTAGAAATCAGCCGAGCGCTAGTCTCGGCTCGATCCTCACTCACGATTCATGCGAGCCATGGTTATGCTGTCGCTCACCTTCCTGAGCTACTAAAAAAGTTACCCGACCTCCAAGTTGATTTAAGGTATATTGGTGCAGCTGAGTCGCTATCGTCTTTAAATCGAGGAGATTGTGACCTAGCAGGATTCCATCTACCAATAGAGGGTAATGGCAAAACGGTTATAGAAAACCTCTCTCCACAATGGGGTTCTGGTACACACCGATTTATTCATCTGGTAACTAGAACTCAAGGACTATTTGTTACGCCCAACAACCCTCTAGGTATTAAAACCCTAACTGACTTAAGCGCTAAACAGGCTAAATTTGTGAATCGACAAACCGGCTCGGGTACTCGGATGTTATTTGATCAACTGTTAGCAAACAATAATATTGAATCGTTGGATATTGAAGGCTATCAATCAGAAGAGTTTACACATGCGGCTGTGGCAGCATATGTTGCCTCAGGTATGGCCGATACAGGATTCGGGGTTCAACCTGCCGCAACTCAGTTCGGTTTAGACTTCATACCATTAGCCCAAGAAAAATACATGTTTGCATGTCAAAGTAAGGACGTCCGCAAAAAGAAAATACTCGAGTTAATCAAACTCCTCAAAAGTCCTGACTTTGCAACCTATGTCGACAGATTACCTGGTTATTCAGCTCCTGAACCAGGCGAAATAGTCACATTAAAAGAAGCTCTCGCTTAAAACTAAAAAGCCCTACTGACGGTCCGAATAGCCTGATCAGTAGAGCTTTCGAAAGAGTTACTCCGACTGGGGTAATCCTATTTTTCAGTTAAATATTGGCGCGGCCTTGAGAACCGTCTGATACAAGCCCCAAGCGAGAGGCACGCCCACAAAAATCCAAGCTAAAAACAAATGAAGCCCGGTGGTGTTACCTTGATTATCTGATGACATAACTTATCTCCTAAGATTCTTCAGCTAAATGATATTTTGGGTCTACCGGCTTAATCAACGAGTTAGCAATCAAACCAACAACCAGGAGTCCGGCCATTATGTACATTGTTGTGTTGTAAGCCTGCGCTGGAGGTATACCGCTGTCAATTTGATACTGTCGTATGTAATTGACAAGCACTGGACCTAGCACTCCGGCGACGGCCCATGCGGTTAGCAATCTTCCGTGAATCGCTCCAACGTACTTAGTTCCGAACATGTCTTTCAAGTAGGCTGGCACTGTGGCAAATCCACCACCATACATTGTCAAAATGACAGCCGAGCATATTACGAACAAAAGCACGCTACCTATTGAGCCGGTTGACGGCACTATTGAATAGAGCGCTATACCGATTAGGAAAAAACAGAAATAAGTATTTTTTCGACCAATCACATCGGACAATGATGCCCAAAAAATTCGACCCAGCATATTTGACAGGCTCAGCACCCCAACAAAACCTGCACCAGCGGCAACAGTTAATCCAAACATTTCCTGGCTCATAACCGACGCCTGGCCAAGAACACCAATACCAGCGGTTACATTCATACAAAGCACGACCCAGATGCACCAAAACTGTGGAGTCTTCCAGGCTACGTCTACATGGACGTTTGCAGTTGTAGTCAACTTCTTTGGAATTGCCGGTGGCTGCCAGCCCTCTGGCTTCCAACCTTCAGCAGGAACGCGAACGATTGCAGCACCGACCATCGCAAAAACAAAATAAATGCAGCCTAATCCAACGAAAGCTCCAGCCACACCCACGTTGGTGTCACTTCTGAATACTTCCATTAACCAGACAGATAGTGGCGACGCTAAAAATGCTCCGCCGCCGAAACCCATGATCGCCATACCCGTAGCCATACCAGGTCTGTCTGGGAACCACTTTATAAGTGTTGAGACGGGGGAAATATAACCAAGCCCAAGACCGATGCCTCCTAGAACCCCATAGCCGAGATAAATCAGCCATATATTGTGAAGGTAAACACCTGCGGCAGAAACGAGAAAACCAGAAGACCAACACATGCCTGCTGTGAACATAGCTCGACGTGGTCCGCCCTCTTCCACCCAACGACCAAAAAATGCGGCAGATAAACCTAGAAACACAATAGCCAAGGTGTACATCCAACCAATTTCAGTCAGCAGCCAATCACTCGGTACTGATTCTGTGACACCAACCAGCTTAGTCATCGGAAGGTTAAAAACACTTAACGCATATACTTGGCCGATACAAAGATGAATACAGAGTGCTGCCGGTGGAATCATCCATCTGTTAAACCCTGGACCCGCGACAGTACGCTGTCGGTCTAAAAATCCAAACATATTTACCCCCTCATTTTTGTTAACTTTTATGATTAAAGTTTTAATTATTTGTTTTATTAGACTCGATTTAAGCTCATTTGTCTAAAATCCTCTCACAAGGTTTAAAAAGCACTTATCCCCCGCTTCGACAATAGCCTAGTATTCTGTAAATTATAATAGGTTATGCTTATTTGTAGTTCTCGTAGGAATTATATTAATTTAGAAAGCAAACGTAAAATGTTACGAAAAGGGGTCACTGGCGTCATTTTGGCCGGCGGGCGAGGAAAACGGATGGGGGGAAAGAACAAAGCGTTGATACCTTTTAACAATAGCACTTTAATTGAGAATGCGATTGAAGCTATCCAACCCCAAGTCGATGAAATCATCATCAGTGCCAATCAAGATTTATTACGCTTAAGTAAGTTGGGATTTCCAGTCATTGAGGACCAGGCCAGCAATCAAGGGCCTCTAATTGGAATTGTCTCTGTCGCGGGCCACATCAGCACAACAAACGTAGTGATCACGCCGTGCGATGTCATTAATATTCCCGAGACATATGTGCAAGAAATGATCTTCGCTCTCGAATCGACAAAATCGGATATCGTCGTTGCCAAAACCAATCGAGGGGCTCAGCACCTAAATTGCGCATTCAAGTTAAGTGAAATCGATGATCTTAAAAGAATTATTGAAAAAGGCACGCTGAGAGTCTCTGCTTGGCAAGCAAAACTGAAAACTTCTTACGTTGAGTTTGATAGAGACCAAATGGACGTATTCAAAAACATTAATGAGCCACAAGATATTCCTAAGACTAAACAGCCTTAATTCGAAACGTTACTTGAAGGGTTATCTAATGTTTTAAAAAACACCTCTCCTTGTTTAATCATTCCTAGGTCAGAGCGAGCGCTTTCCTCTATTTCGTCTAAACCGGTCTTAAGGTCGACCACCTCAGCCTTTATTTGCGCGTTTATTGCACGCACTTCTTCGTTTTCTTCAACTTGCGCATTCAACACATCCCTGTAGCGCATCACATCTGACCATCCCCCCTTGCCAAACCAAAGTGGATATTGAATTAACAATAGCAATAACCCTAGAGAGATAGTTAAGATTTTCATTTAGCTCAAATTATAAAACGCTCGTCGACCCGCGTAACGCGCTCTACTCCCAAGCTCTTCCTCAATTCGAAGTAACTGATTATATTTTGCTAAACGATCTGACCTTGATAAAGAGCCTGTTTTAATTTGTCCCGCATTCGAACCGACAGCTAAGTCCGCAATAAAGGTATCCTCAGTTTCCCCTGATCGGTGAGAAACCACTGATGTATAACCTGCTCGTTTCGCCATCTCGATCGCCGCCATCGTCTCACTAAGCGTTCCTATTTGGTTGATCTTTACCAAAATAGAATTAGCAATGGATTGATCGATTCCTCGTTGAAGGATTTTTGTATTAGTCACAAACAAATCGTCACCTACCAATTGCACGGCGGATCCCAACCGTTCAGTCAAAGCACTCCATCCCTCCCAATCATCCTCAGCCATTCCATCCTCAACGGAAATAATCGGATATTTTTCGACTAGAGTTGCCAAATAATCGCATAACTCAGCAGCTGAAAGCTGGAGGTCCTCAGACTTTAAAGCATACTTCCCGTCCTTATAGAACTCTGAACTCGCACAATCTAGGCCTAACGCTACCTGACTTCCCACCTCATATCCCGAAGCGCTTATCGCTTCAAGTATGAAATCGAGCGCTTGATCATTACCGCTAAAATTAGGCGCAAAACCTCCCTCATCTCCAACTGTTGTTGGCATCTTGGCGCTATCTATGTTTTTTCTTAACGTTTGAAAGACTTCAACTCCACACCGTAGTGCCTCACTGAAACTATCAAAACCCAACGGAATAATCATAAATTCCTGAATATCCAGACTATTATTTGCGTGCGCGCCACCATTGATAACATTCATCATGGGAACTGGAAGCTCCGTCTCGCCCGCCCCTCCCAAATAACGATAAAGGGGTAGCCCTAAATCGATTGATGAAGCCTTTGCAGTTGCCAACGAAACTGCAAGAACGGCATTAGCGCCCAAACGTGATTTTGATTCTGTACCGTCTAAGCTAATCAAAGTTTGATCGATGAGAGCCTGGTCTGTGGATTCAAGACCAATAATGGATTCACAAACTTCGGAGTTGATATTTTCTACCGCCTTCAAGACCCCCCTCCCGAAATATCGGCCATTGTCGCCATCCCTCAATTCAACCGCCTCTCTGACGCCAGTTGATGCGCCAGAGGGCACTGCCGCGCGCCCAACAACGCCACTATCCAAATGAATATCAGCTTCTACGGTAGGGTTACCACGCGAATCGATTACTTCCCTAGCAACAACATTAATAATTGAACTCATAGTAAATTACTCATCTTTTTTTCAGATATTAGCTAGAGTGCTATCTAGCTCTTCGAAGGGTCTCGATTTTACGAGATCATCAATCTCTTTCAGCTGCTTCAAAAGCTGTTTCATGCGATCCAAAGGCCACGCATTAGGTCCATCAGAGAGCGCGTTATTAGGGTCTGGGTGAGTCTCCATGAAAATACCGCTTATGCCAGCAGCTACGGCGGCCCGAGCCAAAACCGGCACAAACTCCCGTTGTCCACCACTCGCATTTCCTTTGGCTCCAGGCAACTGAACTGAATGGGTGGCATCAAAAACAACCGGACATTGTGTCTCACGCATAATCGCTAGCGAGCGCATATCCGAAACTAAGTTGTTATACCCGAAACTGGCACCTCTCTCACACACCAAAATATTATCTTGTCCGCTTGCATTTTTGGCTTTTTTTACAACCTCTTTCATCTCATTAGGAGATAAAAATTGCCCCTTTTTGATATTAACAGGCAACCCAGTCGCTGCCACAGACCTTATGAAGTCAGTTTGTCTGCATAAAAAAGCCGGTGTTTGCAACATATCAACAACAGTGGCTACTTGTTCAACTTCATCTACTGAATGCACATCGGTTAGAATTGGCATACCAATTTTCGACTTAACCAAAGAAAGCACCTCTAACCCACGCTCCACTCCGAGCCCCCTATAGGAGTCATTTGACGAACGGTTCGCCTTGTCATAGGACGCTTTAAAAATAATCGGTATTGAAAGCTCCTCCCCCATCTCCTTAAGAACTTTCGCTATGTTTAAAGTCATCTCCTCAGACTCAATCACACATGGTCCAGCAATCACAAAAATCGGGGCATCGAGCCCCACGCGCAGTTCACCTATTTGCACTAATTACTCCCATTAATGTTGATTGCCTGTAAACGTAAACCCATACTTAAATTACTTCCCCGCATTTTCCAAGGCTGCCGCCACAAAGCCATTAAACAAAGGATGACCTTTCCTAGGCGTAGACGTAAACTCAGGGTGAAACTGACAACCTATGAACCAAGGGTGATCCTCCAATTCCACAACCTCGCATAACCCTTCATTTTCTGATGTTGCTGAAACTATTAGGCCGTGCGATTGAATTGTATCTAGAAGCCGACCATTTACCTCAAAGCGATGTCGATGTCGCTCACCAATGAGCGCCGCCCCATAAATCTTTTTTACTTTAGATCCCGACTTTAGAACTGCTTTTTGTTCTCCAAGTCGCATCGTTCCACCTAGATCTGAATCAACATCCCGTTTTTCCATCTCACCTTCAGACGACATCCACTCAGTAATGAGAGCCACTACAGGATATTTTGTATCACTGTTGAACTCGGTGCTGTGAGCGTCCGTCCAGCCAACTGCATGTCGGGCGAACTCAATAACTGCCA
>JAOEKQ010000007.1 GCA_028379895.1 Burkholderiales bacterium | reverse complement strand
TTTCAAATAGAACGAAGCTCGCCCAAGGAAAAAACGTCAATGAAGTCGAGCAGCGTTTACTAAAAAGTACTCCTAAGGAATTCTTAAGAAATGCTCATCACTGGATATTGTTACATGGCCGATACATATGTAAAGCCAAAAAGCCAGCTTGTGAGAAATGCATATTATTGGATTTATGCGAATATAGAAATAAGACGAGTTTATAAAAAAAGCTCCAATTTTCTGGAGCTTTTAAAGCCTTACTTTAAAGCGAATTTTTTTACTTTGGAACCGATAATGAACTATCTTGGCCTTCAAAATATTTTCCTAATGCGTCCATTTCTCCTTCTGAGAGCCCGCTTGAAAACGCCGACATAACAGCATTGTTACGAACTCCAGTTTTATAATCCATTAGAGACTTCGCCAAATAATCTGCCTTTTGCCCGCCCAATTTGGGAGCCCCCATGACCATAGCGTTTCCATCGACACCATGGCAGCCCACGCAGACTTCTCCAACAATCTGAGCAGCATCTCTCGGCGCACTATCTTCTGCTTGAACAGACCAACTAACAGAAACTCCTAATAGAAAACAAAATAAAATTAATCGGTTAAACATATCTTTCAATTCCCTTGACTGTAACTAACTTAAATTTTCACGCAAAAAATGAGACCGATCAATTCTTCTGATCACCCGAATAGTAAGCTGCTAAATCGTCTATGTCTTGATCGCTTAAGTTGGAGGCAATCGCGTGCATCGTCTCATTAGTTCGCTCCCCGTCTCGATAGGCCTTTAGTGCTAGGACGAGGTAGTCGTAGTTCTGACCACCGATCTTCGGGACGGAATAAACCGTTGGATAGGCCGCCTTAAACCCAATAATACCGTGACATCCTTGGCATTGAGCATTAAGTTGCGCGCCAGCTTCTGGATCCCCGGCTGCTACTGCAGATGAGGCCGCAAAAAGCGACACCATTGCTATGGCCTTCAATAAATTAGTAATATCTTGCACGTTTCAATCCCCTGTAAAATTCGCAGCAAAACTTTATCGGATAGCCCTCTTAGAGTCAATGGCCTCAAACATACAGTTATAGTTGATCAGCTTCAATTTCTAAAGAATCGGTAAAAACCGTGTCGTGCGTATCCTCCGCTCGCACAGATAAAGTCCCCTCAGACCGAGGTGAAAAGTAGAACTTAAATATAGGGTTATCCGATAGAGAGAAATTAATATCCCCGCTCATGATCGATTTTCCATTGTACTCAACTGCAACCTTGTCAATAAAACGTGCGGTATAACCCGGTTCTAAGTCTGATGCCAAGGTAGACTCATTAGGGTGCTTGATTTGGAATTGGACTAAATTTGGCTCATTGAGTCTGATTTGGTCATCCATACGAAATCGCATTTTTCCAAGTAAGGGATCATCTGCGTTTTTACCGGAAGGAGCTGAACAGCCACCAGCAACTTGAACCCAGCGCTGGTCCATATACAAATCACCTGAGTTAGTTTCTGCGATCGCACGGATAAAACTGAATTTCTCGAAACGCAGCCGCGTCTCTAGCTTGACCCTACCTACCTCAGGTTTGAACCTAAATACACCCGCTGTAGGAATTGGATTTCGATCGATCACTAGGTAGAGTGTTTTTATAAATTTTTCCTCTGTTTGGTCCATCAATGCGTTAACCATGATGGGGACTGTTGAGGAGTCATCTAGCTTCGTATTTAAATAAAGAGCCAACACTCCATCGCTTCCATCTTTAATTTCACGCTCACCGAACATTAATTTCTTAATCATAATCCACTCAGGGATGGTTGTATGATCTGGCTCTGGAAATGAATTGGCAATAGCGACCTGACTACACAACACAGTCACTCCTAAAAACAGTAATATCTTTTTACCTAATTTCATAGTGGTCATCCCTACTCTTCCCATTCTAAGTCGGTGTAACTTGTTGTCACATTCCTGCGGTGATAAAGATCAAAATTATGCCAGTGCTCACTCTCAATCCATCCTACAGTATTTACAGCATCCATAAGTGACACATCATTTTTTATTGCGGCCCGTACTTCCTTAAGCAATACTCCGAGGTATCGTCGTTGCTCAGTTAGCACCACATGCCAAGGTCGATCTAGCGGCCCATGGCCCACAACGTAATGGTTGATATCAAGATTCTGTAGCTCCCCTAGCACCTCACTATATTGTCGTATATTCGAGTCTAGTATGGGAATATGCTCAGAAAAGACTAGGTCTCCAGCCCAAAAAGTTCTAGTCTTTAGATCAGTAACGCTGACGTCATGGTCGGTATGTGCATGGCCCCAAGATTTAATCTCAATCAATCGGTTACCAAGATCAAGCGTAAGTACGCCATTAACTGGAGTTATCAATGATGCGTCAACAGCATGATCCTTAGTGTAAGCAGTGCCTAAATATTGTTCTAATGACTCTAAGTAAAACCTTGACCGAGTACGTATTTGCTTGGGTAATCGATGATGGCCGTACACGGTGATTGGCTGATCTTTTGTGAATGCATTTAATCCAAGCAAATGGTCTGGATGTACATGCGTGACAATGACAGCACAAATAGGTAACGCCGTAACTCGACGAATGGCACTTTTTAGTATTGACCCTACATGTAAAGAGCTTCCTGTATCAATCACGGCAACACATTTTTCTCCGACGATAAAACCAATATTCGCAATATCACCCCGATTTGCTGAGCTATATGGCGGAAAACTTCCCACGTGAACAAAGTTGCCGGCTGCGACCTCTTGAAGCTGATAGCTAGAAGTCTCATGAACATCGTGAGCGAATACAAGTCGGCTAAATATCAAATATACAAGTAAAATCCTCATAATCGATGATAATTTAATATAAGTTGAATACATGGAATAAAGGACTTTGCTCGAAAAAAGGAGACGAAATGTTCGTATACAAAAACGCAAAAAGTACTTGAACGAAATGAAAATAAAATTTAATGTCCTCGCAAGTTTATTTGTAGTTGTAACACTAATCTTTCCCTTCTGCACAATATCTGCTCAAACTACCAAGCTAGATCAAGAGGTATGGGTCTTTTTCGGCAATGGATACCAAATTAATGCTGAAAATAAAGGCAGAGTATCTAATATCGGGTATATCGAGACAAAGAACGGCGGCATCATCGTAAATACTGGCATATCTCACAATCATGCAGAGCAAATTCTTAAACAGATTAGCAAAATATCTGATAAAGAAAAGTTAATTGCTATCATCACACAAGGCACACAAAAATTCGCCCTTGGAGCTTATAGTCTTGACAATCTCGGCGTAAGAACCTATGCCCATCCCAGGGCTGCCTCCCAGATGGCTCAACGCTGCATTTATTGCATACAGTACCTAAACGACACTTTAGGTATCGAGGAAATGAAATACACCCAGGTTGATGAGCCAGACGATATCGCCTTATTAAGGCTGTCTCCACATAGTCCCTTACGCGACATAATAATCATTGATCACGGAGACACGAAGTCGAACGGAGTCATCATGATCTACCACAAGCCATCCGAGGTTCTATTTGCGGGTGATGTGGTTTTTAGTGGCATCGTTCCAAACATCAAGGAAAGCAATCTAACTCTCTGGATAAAATCACTCAAACTTCTCCGCGAACTTCCTATCTCCGTTATCGTTCCTGGCGTGGGTCCAAACCTTACAAAGGCAGCAATAGGTGACTCTCTAGCCTACCTTGAAGCGCTGGATATTACGACTGAACGCCTCTACGAAGGTAACCTGGACCTACTGAGTGCGACTAAAAATGCGGACTTATCTCAGTTTTCACATTGGGGCCTGTACAACGAACGACATTCAAATAACGTAATGTATAGGTATCTTCAAATAGAAGAGGATGAATTAACCTTGAAATAATTAAATAGAATTACAAAATAAAGTCTCATTAAGCTTAATTAAGCAAGCAGTAAAATTCAAATGAACTCAAACCTTACACGGAATAGTTATGGGCAATAGACTAACAAAAATTTATACTAAAACCGGCGATTCCGGTTCAACTGGACTGGGAGACGGGACGCGTATTTTAAAATGTAGCGATCGTATCGAGGCCATTGGTACAGTTGACGAACTGAACTGTATTATCGGTCTTATTTTATGCGAGAAATTACCAGACGAAATATCTGTATATTTCACAAAAATACAACATGAATTATTTGATCTTGGGAGCGAATTGAGCGTACCTGGGTACACTGCGCTTTCAGAGGAGAGCGTATCAACGATCGAAATAAAACTCGACGCCATCAATCAACATTTAAGCCCGCTCAAAGAGTTTATATTACCAGGAGGCTCACGTGCTGCGGCCTTATGTCACCAGGCTAGAGCCGTTTGCCGTCGCGCGGAGCGGTGCGTTATCCGTTTAGAACAAACAGAGCAAATTTCGGAACTCTCAAGAAAATATCTTAACCGACTATCGGATTATCTATTCGTTGCTTGCCGAGCAATTAATCAATCATTGACCATAGAAGACGTATATTGGGCTAGTCAAAGAGTCCAAAACTCGTGAATAAATATCTTTAAACATCCTTGTGCAGTCCCGTAATCTTTGAGCATAAGAGCTCAAGGCCATCTACAAACCTTGGGCTAAGGCGCATTAAAAGCTCTGAGTCGGCTTCAATGATTCTCAATGATAAGAAGCGATGAAAATGACGCAAATAACTCGGCTCTGCGTCTTCAATCAAATCATTCACGGTTAAATCCAAAATCGCGTCAGCTCCTGATAAAAGCATAGTTTCAATCGATACCGAGCCAGCAGCAAACGGATAGTTTTCTCCCACGTTGGACACACCGCAAACCTTAAGTGCTTCGTTAATATAATGGTCATGGCCAATTGTGAAAATCGGTTTATCCCAAATTTTAATAAAAACTTTCCGGTGACGGTTTTTCTTTCCCTGTTGACCAATATTCAAAATTCTATTGTTAATCGAAACGACAAGCTCATCACCGATTTTTTCAGTTCCGAAAAGTTGACTCACATCAATAATTTGTTTCTCAAGATCATTAAAACTAGCTGCGGAAAGAATATGAACGGGAATGCCGAGTCGTTTTAACTTGAATATATCCGCTAACTTATTACCTTGCTCCCAGGCTAAAACCATCGTTGGCTCAAGATTAATAAGCGCTTCGAAATCTACTCCGTTGAATCCACCGACAATCGGGTGCTTTGCCGCGGCGGCTGGGTAGTTAGTACCTGCCATAACCCCCACCATGTAATTACCAGCACCCGCCGCATAAACGATCTCCGCTAAGTGAGGAGATAAGGTTACGATCCGATGCGCTTGAGGCAAATCGTCTTGAGCCAAAACCTCTTTTCTCTCACCGAGGACGCTGACAAAGAAAGTAAATGCGCAAAAAAATACAAAGACTCGCAACATCATCGATCAACCATGACGAAATATTCGATTTCAACAGCCCCTCAAGATAGGTCTGTGCCGCCTACTGTGAGGCCATCAATACGCAGAGTAGGCTGTCCAACCCCAACGGGCACACTTTGGCCATCCTTACCACATGTGCCGACACCTGAGTCTAGTGACATATCGTTGCCAATCATGGACACCCGAGTCAAAACATCCGGACCATTTCCGATTAATGTTGCCCCTTTAACAGGTTTTGTAATTTTTCCATTCTCTATGAGATAAGCCTCAGAGGCAGAAAATACAAATTTACCGCTTACAATATCAACCTGACCACCTCCGAAATTTGTTGCATATATGCCGTTGGATACTGACGACAAAATTTCATCACGCTCCATCGTTCCGTTTAGCATGTAAGTATTAGTCATTCTTGGCATAGGAACATGTGCATATGATTCGCGCCTCCCATTACCCGTGGGCGCCACTCCCATCAAGCGCGCATTGAGCGTGTCTTGCATATAGCCACATAAAATACCGTCATCGATAAGTACGGTTTTAGCTGTTGGCGTGCCCTCGTCATCAACGGACAAGGAGCCTCGACGATCTGGAATGGTTCCGTCATCTACTACTGTCACACCTTTTGCAGCAACACGCTCACCAATACGCCCTGAGAATGCGGAACTACCTTTGCGGTTAAAGTCCCCCTCCAATCCATGACCAATTGCTTCATGCAGTAAAATTCCCGGCCATCCCGCACCTAAAACGACAGTCATTTCACCTGCAGGAGCAGGGCCAGCATCCATGTTAATTAACGCCTGATCGACCGCTTTTTGTGCGTAGTCCTTTAATCTCTCGTCATTAAAATAATCATAAGAGGAGCGCCCACCGCCGCCAAATGAACCCTGTTCACGGCGTCCTTTATGCTCAATTATCACTTGAATAGACAAACGGATCAGGGGCCGAACGTCACTAACAACATGTCCATCAAGCCGAGTTACTAAAATGGTATCGTGAACAGCGGCTAAATTAGCAACGACCTGCGTGACCCTCGAATCAATTTGTCGAGCATAGCCCTCTATTCTCTCTAAAAGACTTATTTTTTCCGAATTTGATAAACCGAGTAATGGGTCCTCACTGGAGTATAGTGGTGGCGACGCGGTAACTCTTGTTGGCATGGCACGAGTAACACCTTCCCCAGCAATCGCTTTGGTTGCGTCTAGAGCCGAATGAATGGCCGCAATAGAAATCTCATCCGAATAAGCAAATGCGGTTTTTTCATCAACAATGGCACGAGCGCCCACACCTTGGTCAATATTAAAGCTGCCGACCTTAACGATTCCATCTTCTATTGACCATGATTCCGATCGACTGTATTGGAAATACAAGTCCGCATAATCAAGTTTTTTGTTTGCAATACGAGAAAACAAATTAGGAAGCTCATCCAACGTGATTCCTCCTGGATTCAAAATAACTTCGCTAGCATGCTCCATACTTTTATCACTAAAATTCATGTTCCTATTACCAATGGTTCGTTTATTTATTTAAAGGCTAAATCTTTTTATACTTCCGGCGTAATATTCTTATTCTAAATCGCGTTGTACACGAGTTACATCGGGTTCACTCCAATTGCCACTAACACGATAATGCCGTGTTGCAATCTTATCAAATGGATTGCCGAGTAACTTTTGCGCTAAATAAGCCGCTAGACCTATCGCTGGATTCGCCGCTACAGCCCCTGCTACTGAGGCAGCTCCTGAAATTTTTGGCGTGACAAATACCTCCAAGTCCTGATCTTTTCGAACTAAATTTGCGCTACCAGTAATGGCGACTGAAGCCGACGTACCATCCATGAGCAGCTTATCAGTTCGAACAACTCCATTCGTAATAATCACGTCGGAGGTTATCTGGTCAAAACTAAATCCCGATGAAAATACATCTCGAAAATCAAGAGTTATACGCCTTGGTAACGCCTGCAAGCTCAGAAGACTAATAATATGTCCTGCGCCAGGATTGATTTTTAAAAATCTTCCATCTCGTACCTCAAGATTCAACGTGCCATTTAGCGTTTCTAAATCTAACGAAAATGGACTACCCTGCCAACTTACAGCGCCAGTAAGTCGCCCAGAACCCCCATCAATATGCTCACTGCCATCAAAGCTGAAGAGATATTGACCTACGTCCTCAACGTTAAACTCAACATCATATTCAACGTTTGGTTTTATTCCTGGTCGCCACTGTCCTCGCATTGTCAGGGTTCCCACATCCGTGATGGTGGAAAGTTCCCTGATATCCCAACGCCCATTGATTGGTGTTGCTCTGAAGGTAACGGCTCCTCGGTCCACATCGTCAAGTTTAAGCTCATCAATCACCGCATCAATTGCAATTAGCGGTTGATACAGTTCGGTTTTTTTCGAAATAGATTGCTGATTTGGAGAAAATCTTCGCATTGCTAATCGTGTCATATGAACAGAGAGTTTCGCGTCATCGCTACCGTATCCACTGAACGCGATCTTTCCCGCCACTTTCTCGCTGTCAACAGAAAACAAGCCCTCATTTCTTAAAAACTGACCTTTAACTTTAACGTTTTCGTATGCATTACCGTAGATATCAACACGATCTATCTGCGTATCAACCAACACGGTAACCGGAAACGATTTAATCATGCCTTCTTTTTTTCTTTTGTCAAAAAAATGGCGCCAACCATCTACATCTGCATGAGGAATTTTGCCTCCGATAAATAAGGCATTATCCGCAACAAAATTTCCGCTATTGATACTTCCCCTTATTAAGTTACGTTTAAAAAACACTAAATTTCCAACTTTACTGGTCAAGTCAAAGAATGTTATTTCGCGATATCCTGATCTTTTTGAAATGTATATGACCTTCAAAGGTTGTTTTCTTCCACCTAACCTATCCAAAGGGCTAGGCAAGCTCGAGACTAACCGCTCTAGATCAAAGTCTATATCTATATGGAATTCGTTTGGCCTAAACTCAAGAATGCCTGATGATCCGATCTGCCCAGACAACTCAACAGGGAGATTTAAATACTCCATAAAAGCCTTAGTCGAACTATCTGCCTTAAACTCAATCTTTCCTAAACCTCTGTTTGTACTCTTAGAGGCGAAGGTAACCTGACCTTCAAACATTCGAGCCTTACCGCTACGAACAATAACCGCGCTTTTGCTAAATTCCACCAAAATTTTGAAATCTTTTAGCTCAGGAGCCCTCTCGTTTATCTTCAAAGTCGAACCGATAAGACTGACTACACCATCCACCTGCGTATTTTTACGGTTTAAGAGAGGGATCTCTAAATTAAGCTCAAGCTGGCCATAGCCCTCGCCAATCATATTTTTTAAAGCACCTTTTGTGGCTTTATCGAGCGGACTCTCAACCACATATCGGACTAGATCGGAAACAGCTGCTCTAGCCTTTCCGTTCAAAATAAGTGTAGCCTCAGGCGTACCAGTTTTTTCGATTTTGAGTTCGCTATCCGATACATCAACACCAAAAATCTTAACCTCAGTAGGAGAAAAGACTATTCGATGATCGATGTACCTAAAGCGACCACCTATACCATCTGCCTGCGGCCAACCTCCACCGATCTCCATTGCCCCCCTTTTCACGTCAGCGCTGATCTCGAAATCAGCTCCTTCACGCTTAAAAAAATCCGAAGATATCTCGCCCTTAGCATTAAAAATTATATTTTCAGCCACGCCTGAATGAACACGACTTTCAAACCACATCTTTGTTTTTTTCAACTTATTCGGCAGATAAAAAGGCAATCGACTCAAATCAACCGTTTTAACCTTCACCTGAAGATCGATCATCGAATTATTCAAATCCTTGGGTACTGTAACTCGTGCAGCAGCCGTACCCGTGAGATCTGCGTTTGCGAATGTGATATCAGTCATATCAATTACCCAACTACGGGAAATTTTTTTGCCTATAAACATCGATTTGAACTGAGAAAAGTACAGTGGCTGTGAAAAAAACGTAGATGCCTCGAGAGTGATATCCGTTGAATCAATATCGACTAAAAACGCCGTATCCTGATATTTCAAGGCTCCGGTCAGTCCCTGCACCCCTGGACTCTTCCCTGACGAATATAGTCCAGCATTTTCAAAACGTGCTTGCACGGATATATCTTTCATCAAAAAAGATTCGTTATCTGTATTCCACGAGACATCGATGAGATTCAACACACCACCTGGCAAAATGCGCTGCAACAATGCTAAATATGTTGGATCTTCGAAAAAATGTTGACCAACCAATTTAACCAAATCTAGCGACAAATCACGCGTTACAACTTGATTTTTTCCCGAGATCAGGTCTCTATCTAATCGAACAACATCTAAATGCGCCGATAATCCGCTATCAAATAGAGCAAAGACGTTAGAAAATGTAACCGCCTGTTTATCTTCAAAAGAATCCCAAGAAACCTGGAAAGAGCTTTGCAATACACCTAACGGATCATCATCTTCTAATCGCTTTAATGAAAAGTCATTCAATCGTAAATCCATAACTAAAGATTTCGATTCTGGACCATAAAAATTTGCCATGCCCCGAGAACTCATAACGGATTCCTTGATGGAGACTGAAGGTGACATCCAACTCTCAAATGGAGCCATCTGCAGCGCCGAAAATTCCCATGAAACGTCACCCTCAAAGGCAACATCATCGGCAAGTTCCAAAATATTTGAATTATTCACACTCACTGTGATCGCCTCATACCAACTATTTCGCGCTTCACTCGTGATCGCGATGCTGGTATCGTCATCCGTAAACTTCGCTACTAGTAATACATCAGTGAAGGACATCAACTCATTATTTGACAGCTCATCCCTGAAATTCAGCACTCCTCCTGAAACTTCAACCTGTTTTTGTCGAACCAACCATGTCAACAACGGCGAGTCCTCTTCCTTATTCGATGGAAATATTTTTTTTCCGCTGATCCATATTGAATTATTTTCATCTCTTATGACGTCGAGACTGGGGCTAAAAAGTTTAATATTTGAGAAATCGATTTCGCCCAACAATAAGGCCATCGTTGATATCTGAACATCAAGTCTATCCAGAACAAAAAAAGAGTTCCCCTGATTATCTAAAACATCTATGTCGCGAAAAATTAAATCCGGATGCAATCCGTTCCAATGCGCTTCAATTCTCCCAAGCCGCACAGTTTGTTGCATAGACGCGGAAAGTCGATGTGAGATCCATTCTCTGTGATCGTCAACGTTAGGAACTAGATAGAATTTAATTGAAGCAATACCGACTAAAAATGCAAATAAAAAAAGGACTAAAACCGTCCAAATAATTTTAAAAGCGTTAAAAGAAGACTTTCTTTTAACTTTTGGTTTATCCGATGAATTCAACGTGCTATCCCAGTCGATTCGCTGCACAAAATTGTGCCACAAAAATATGCATGCAATACATAAGAGTAAACAAATTATGACCTTAAATCCATCTGGTTCGTCATTAAAAGTAATACTTTGAAGCACTACTCACAACATGGGGCCAAATATGCGCTAAACTTGCGAATTTCACAGTTTAGACAAGCTTAACGGCTAACGGGGGATTATAGAACATGTCCATGGCAGATAGAGACGGGACGATTTGGCACGATGGTAGGATGGTGCCATGGCGTGAAGCTACGACTCACGTGTTGACGCATTCATTACATTACGGATTGGCAGTTTTTGAAGGATTACGGGCTTACAACACCCCAAAAGGTCCAGCAATTTTTCGTCTTAAAGAGCACGTGGATCGCCTGTTCGCATCGGCGCACATTTACATGATGCCGATGCCGTATGCTAAAGATGTAATAGAAAAAGCCTGCAAAGACGTTGTCAGAGAAAATAACCTCGATTCATGCTATATAAGACCAATTGGGTTCTACGGGTCTGAAAAAATGGGGGTCTCTCCAAGAGGAGCTACTGTGCATGTTTCGATCGCAGCATGGCCGTGGGGAGCATACCTTGGGAGCGAAGGCATCGAAAAAGGTATACGCGTTAAAACATCTAGTTTTTCGCGACACCATGTCAACGTCACCATGTGTAGAGCCAAATACTCTGGCACATACGCCAATTCAATTCTAGCAAACCAAGAAGCTGTAGACGAAGGGTATGACGAAGCTTTACTCCTCGACGTAGACGGCTTTGTTGCTGAAGGCGCTGGAGAAAATCTTTTTATTGTGAAAAATAACACAATTTACGAACCCGAATTAACGTCAGCGCTTATGGGCATTACAAGAGACACAGTGCTTACCCTGGCGAATGCATCCGGCATCAAGGTCGAATCAAAGCGCTTAACCCGAGACGATGTATATACTGCAGATGAGGCATTTTTCACGGGTACCGCAGCAGAAGTTACGCCAATACGAGAATTAGATAGACGCGCCATTGGAGATGGGGCCCGTGGGCCTGTTACCGAATTAATACAGAAGCAATTTTTTGATATTGTTAACGGCAAATCATCCACGTATGACAGATGGTTGACCTATGTCTGACCTTGACTCTACACATGATCGCACTGATATAGAGAGCTCCAAATGCAAAGGTGAAGTCTTAAAGATAACTAGATCTGACCTTCCCCTTTACTGCCCTCCAAAATCGGCACCGACATGGAGCCTTCACCCGCGTGTATTTTTAAACTTCGACGGTAAACAGGCGAAATGCCCCTACTGTGGCGCGCACTATGAACTAAGCTAACAATGTTTATAGTATTAGTGCTTCAGTGAATATTAAATCTAGACATACCTAGAGAGCCAATGCATCTTGCTCGTTAACAAAAAAACTTTGAATAAAATCAGAAACGTTAACCGCATTCTTATCATCGCACCATCGTGGCTAGGTGATGCTGTGATGTCTCACTCCCTTATTCGTAGACTGGCGCAAGTGCACTCAGGGGCCTCAATAGACGTTTTCAGTTCGCATGCGCTTAAAGTTATTTTCGAACAGATGCAAGAAGTTAATGATGTAATCAAAAATCCGTTCGGTCACGGTCAATTAAAAATCAGAGACCGTTTACGTGTTGCAAAGGACATTGAATCGCGCGGCTATGATGTGGCCTACATACTTCCGAATAGCTTTAAAAGCGCATTAGTACCTTTCTTTGCAAAAATTCCTAATCGCGTGGGATACAAAGGGGAATCAAGATACGGGTTAATTAACTGCAGGCATACTATTGATAGGAATAAGCACCCCTTACTTGCGAGTCAATATCTACAGCTCGTAAAAACTGGTCCACAAGAAACTGTAGTCTTAGATGATTATCCAGCGCTGACAGTTCATCAAAAGGACTTAGTACAGAGCCTCAAAAAATTTAACATTAACCCTCTAAAGCCGTATATTTGCTTATGTCCTGGAGCCGAATACGGGCCGGCGAAACGCTGGCCTCAGCAGCACTTTGCAAAATTAGCCCATCAACTCTTCAAAATTCAATTTGACACTATTACTTTAGGTGGGAAAAATGACATCAAAATAGGAGCGACGATCCACCGAGATAGTCAACATAAAACGCAAGACCTGACCGGTCAGACAAACTTAAATGAGGCAATGCATCTAATAGCAGGAGCGACGTGTGTCGTTACTAACGATTCCGGCCTAATGCACGTGGCAGCAGCACTAAATAAACCCTTAATTGCTTTATTTGGATCAAGCTCTCCAGAGTATACTCCACCGCTTTCAAACAAAGCCAAAATCATTACAAGATCTTTACCGTGCTCTCCATGCTTTAAGCGAACATGCCCACTTGGGCATACTAATTGTCTGGAAGACATTACAACGAATGAAGTCTTCATGGATATTTTGAAACTCACAGAATTACAGTAGGGGACAATGCCGGATAAAACTAGAAATCCCGGACATTACTGCGCTCCGAAGTGGCTTCGAGGAGCGCACTCACAAACTATTTTTCCTTTTTTGTTTTTATCCCAAAAAATAGTTCATTACGAAAGACAGGAAATCGAAGCTCCAGATGGGGATTTTTTACACATCGATTGGATCAACAACGATAGAAATTTACCATTAGTAGTTGTGTTACATGGCCTCGAAGGAAGCTCTAAAAGCCACTATTCAAAAGCATTGATGCAACATGTAAAAACGGTGGGTTGGTCCGGGTGTGTCGTTCACTTTCGAGGATGTAGCGGCGTGCCAAACCGCTTACCCAGAGCCTATCATTCAGGGGATAGTAACGAACTCGAATGGCTGATAGCTCTCTTAAGAAAATTAAATTACGAAAAAATATTCATAGTGGGATACTCGCTAGGAGGAAACGTCTTGTTAAATTGGTTAGGCCAGTCAAAATATCTACACAATGAGTCAATCAGTGCCGCGGCCTCTATATCCGCTCCCTACGACTTAACAGTTGCCGGGAATCGACTCAGCGTGGGAATCAATAAAATTTATGGTAATCATTTCTTGCGAACACTTAAGGTAAAAGCAATACGCAAAATCCAAGACCATAAACTAAACATGGCGATTGAGTCGATAAAAAATTGTGAAACACTAAAGCAATTTGATAATCACTTTACGGCTCCTCTACATGGATACGCCGATGTAAATGACTACTGGTCACGTGCCAGCAGCAAACCTTTCCTATCATGCATTAAGAAGCCCACAATGATTATTCATGCTGAGAACGATCCATTTATTCCAGGAGTTGCACTCAAGACACTCACCCAAAATAATGGCAATATTATGTTGAATTTAACAACGCGTGGCGGTCATGTTGGGTACACCAGTGGCTCATTCCCGGGACATATCGGTTGGTTACCAAATCAAATTATTCAATACTTTAAGGAATTCTTGTGACAATAGATGCATCTATTTTTAAAGCTTATGACATACGCGGTATCGTCGGAACCTCCTTAACTATTGAAGGCGTTAGATTAATTGGAAAAGCTATCGGTACTCACGTTGAAAATGGTAAAGCAATATGCGTCGGGCGAGATGGGAGGTTAAGTGGACCCTCCATCGTCGCAGCCCTCATTGAAGGGATAGTATCTACTGGTATTGATGTGATCGATATCGGACAAGTGACCTCACCCGCACTATATTTTTCTACCCATGAGCTACAAACAGGAAACGGTGTAATGGTTACGGGTAGCCATAATCCTCCGGAATATAATGGACTAAAAATTGTCTTGGATGGACATGCAATTTACGGCTCTCAAATTCAAGACCTTCTTGAGCTCATAGAAACCAGGAAATTCAATGTCGGCCATGGCAATGTCATGGACACAGACATTGACGAGCGATACAAGAATCGCATTAAGAATGATATCCAGCTAGCTCGCCGCATGAAAGTATCAATTGATTGCGGCAATGGAGTCGCAGGCCTATACGCAAGTGAAATTTTTAAATCCATAGGATGTGATGTCAGTGAGCTTTTCTGTGACGTGGACGGAAACTTCCCAAACCATCATCCCGACCCCTCTAAACCATCAAATTTAAAGGATCTTATTGAAGATGTCGCTGAGGGGGAATCTGAAATAGGTTTAGCATTCGACGGAGATGCTGACCGGCTAGGTGTAGTGACCAAGAATGGAGAAATCATTTATCCAGATCGTTTAATGATGATGTTTGCCGATGATTTACTCGCGAGACATCAAAACGCGGAAATTATTTATGACGTTAAGTGTTCTAGAGATCTAGGCAAATGGATAACAGAACTTGGTGGTCGCCCAAAAATGTGGAAAACTGGCCACTCTCTCATTAAAGCTGAAATGAAACTCTCTAAAATACTTCTAGGAGGGGAGATGAGCGGTCACTTCTTTTTCAAAGAGCGGTGGTTTGGATTCGACGATGGTATCTACGCAGGCGCCCGCCTCTTAGAATACTTAAGCAAACAGTCCTCATTGGAGCAAACGTTCAAAAGACTACCTAAATCTATTTCAACGCCGGAATTACAAATCGAATGCGCAGAGGGCGAAAACTTCTCAATAACTGAACAACTAAAGACTTCGGACTGTTACGCAACCGCTGAAGAACGAATTACAATGGATGGAATTCGTGTTGAATATCAAGACGGATTTGGACTAGCAAGGGCGTCGAACACAACACCAACCATCGTTCTTCGATTTGAAGCAGACACAAGGTCCGGACTAACAAGAATTATGGGCGAATTCCAAAGTGCAATCGCCAAAATTGCTCCGCACTTATCATTTCCAAAAGGCTGAGCCAACGACTGTGTCAGCTTTTAATTTGCACGCTCAGCCACCCAGTTTGAAACCGAGTCAATCGCTGCATCCAATGCATCTGGATTTGTACCGCCCGCTTGAGCCAGATCCGGACGACCGCCGCCCTTCCCTCCGACTTGACTCGCAACGTGATTCACCAACTCGCCCGCCTTAAATTGATGAGTGAGATCGTTAGTCACACCGGCAATCAAAATAACTTTATCACCGCTCACAGATGCTAATAATATGACCGCAGACTCCAATTTTTCTTTTAACTGATCGACTGTCTGCCGCAATAATGAAGCATCAGAGTCAGTCAAGATGGTAGCTAACGTAGTCACCCCTTTCACTGATTTAGCCTTAGCCGCGATATCTGCACCTTGACCAGAAGCCATTTTTGACTTCATTCGAGCAACCTCTTTTTCCAATCTCTTAACATTCACAAGAGTTTGATTCAAGCGCTCAGCAGCCTCTTCTGGGGCGACCTTCAATAGCGACGAGATATCAGAGAATTGTTTCTCTCTAAGGTGAATATGATCGAGCGCGCCCTGTCCAGTGGTAGCATCTATCCGTCGGACGCCCGACGCAATACCACTTTCTAAAATTATTTTGAATAGTCCAATATCTCCAGTTCTTTTAACGTGAGTACCTCCACATAATTCGGTTGAGCACTCTCCCATCTCAATAACTCGAACCTCATCACCATACTTTTCACCAAACAACGCAACTGCTCCCGTCTCGATCGCTTGGTCATAGCTCATAACTCGAGCCTGGACATTCGAATTACTTCGAATACTCATGTTAACTAAACTTTCTATCTCTTCTAATTGGAGAGGTGTAACAGGCTTTGGATGTGAGAAATCAAAACGAGTACGATTTTCGTCCACTAACGAACCTTTTTGCTGTACGTGATTCCCGAGAACCTTACGTAAAGCAGCATGTAATAAATGGGTTGCCGAGTGGTTAAACATCGTTGACGATCTATGAGCGGCATCGACCTCGGTAGCGACTGAATCTCCCACCTTCAATTCACCGCTAGAAACTTCACCATGATGCCCAAAAACCTCAGCTTGAATTTTCTGCGTATCCATCACAAAAAATTTTGAATAAGGTAACGCCTCCATAGCGATGAAGCCACGGTCACCAATCTGCCCCCCGGATTCCGCGTAAAAAGTCGTTTTATCTAATACAACGATACCTTCATCTCCTTTGACTAAACGATTTACTAAGCTACCCTCCTTGTATAAAGCAATAACTTTCGAATTGGTAACCAATGACTCATAACCATGGAATTGAGTGTTGCGCCCTTCATACTCAATACCCTGAATAGTTTGAAATTTAGAAGCGGCCCTCGCCCTTTTTCGCTGTTCTTCCATCGCCGCTTCAAAACCAGAAAGATCAATTTGAATACTGCGCTCGCGAGCTATGTCCGCGGTTAAATCAACAGGAAAACCGAATGTATCGTATAAACGAAAGACGGTTTCGCCATCCAGCACCTTATCTTCTCTGAGCAGAGCTGACTCTAAAACAGCCATTCCTTTTTCAAGCGTTTCAGCGAAACGGCGTTCCTCTTCCAATAGCACCCCAGAGACCTGATCTTGTGCTGCGGTCAGTTCTGGATAGGCCTCGCCCATGACATCAACCAAATCTGCAACAAGGTTGTAAAAAAAGGGGTTTGACTGTCCTAATTTGTATCCGTGTCTAATTGCTCTTCGAATAATACGTCTGAGGACATAACCACGACCTTCATTACTAGGAATCACACCATCGACTATTAAAAAGGCACACGACCTAATGTGATCGGCGATAACTCTTAATGAGGCATTACCAAGCTTATTACAATCAGTCTCTCGAACAACTCCCTGAATTAATGTTTTAAAGATATCAATCTCGTAGTTGGAATGTACCTTCTGAAGCACGGCTGCCATTCGCTCCAATCCCATTCCTGTATCTACGGAGGGCTTTGGAAGTGCTTTCATGACCCCTAATTCATCCCGATTAAACTGCATGAACACTAAATTCCAAATTTCTATAAACCGGTCACCATCCTCATTCAGAGACCCTGGGGGACCACCTTCAACTTCAGGCCCGTGATCCCAAAATATTTCCGAGCACGGCCCACAAGGTCCGGTATCTCCCATTTGCCAGAAATTATCACTTTGGTATTTTTGTCCGCCAGGTTTGTCGCCAATACGCACGATACGCTCGGGTGGCACTTTAATATCATTGGCCCAGATTTCATAAGCCTCGTCATCAGTCTCATAAACTGTCACCCACATTCTGCTCGGATCTAACCCAAATTCTTCAGTTAACAAACCCCAAGCTAATCGTATTGCATCTGACTTAAAATATTGTCCAAAACTAAAATTACCGAGCATCTCAAAAAATGTATGATGTCGCGCGGTATAACCTACGTTCTCCAAATCATTATGCTTACCACCTGCCCGAACACAACGCTGAGAGCTCGTAGCGCGCGTGTAAGAACGCTTATCATGCCCAAGAAATACATCCTTAAATTGAACCATACCTGCATTTGTAAAAAGCAATGTCGGATCGTTTCCAGGAACCAATGGGCTGCTAGGGACAATCGAATGTCCACTACGCTCAAAGTATTTTAGAAACCGCTCTCTAATTTCATCACTTTTCATTCGCTTGTCTCTTTTTCCTTATTGACACTTCTCTCACATGTAAAGATCATCTGAATCAACGTTGCAACTTGGATCTGATAGCACCGCCCTCACTGTGGTTTGGTCAAACCCACGATTGACTAAAAAACGGGCTTGCTTTGCCCAAGCTGATGGACCGTCTGGTTTCATACTGTATTTTTTAGCCCAAACTAATCTAGCAGCATGGAGGTCTCCCTTTAAAACCTCTTCTCGATACTCAAAAATAATAGATTTAGCCACACCTCTCAACTCTAAGTCTCGAAAAATTTTTCGCATACCAAACCTCTGACGCTTGGTACGGATATATGCTTCAGCGTAGCGACGATCGTCAAGCCACCCTTTGGACTCAAAGTCGTCAAGTAACTGATCAACTTCTTGGGGTTCGCACGCTCTCGATAAAAGCTTTTTACCTAGTTCTAGGCGCGTATACTCTTTCCGACCTAATAACCGCATCGCCGTCAGTTTTAACGACTCTTCCAAAAAATATCTCCTGAATTTTACTCTTCAGAACTCTTACCAGGTTTCGGAGCGCTGGCGAATCTAACTCCGACGATCTCTCGCACCTTGTTTTCAATTTCGATAGCCATTTGAGAATTTTGTTTTAAGAATTCCCGAACGTTATCTTTTCCTTGTCCGATGCGATCACCGTTGTAGCTGTACCATGCTCCAGCTTTATCCACGATATTATGCTTTACACCAAGATCAATAATTTCACCTTCTCGGGAAATGCCTTTTCCGTACAGGATATCAAACTCAGCCTGTCTAAACGGAGGGGCAACTTTATTTTTCACTACTTTAACTCGGGTCTCGTTCCCGATAATTTCATCGGATTTTTTTATCGCACCAATCCGTCTAATATCAATTCGAACAGACGAGTAAAATTTTAGTGCATTACCACCTGTTGTGGTTTCAGGGCTGCCGAACATCACACCGATTTTCATCCTTATCTGATTAATAAAAATAACCAACGTGTGAGATCGCTTAATGTTCGCGGTCAATTTTCGCAACGCTTGCGACATTAACCTCGCCTGCAAGCCCATTTGAGGCTCACCCATCTCACCTTCAATTTCTGCACGAGGCGTCAGAGCGGCTACAGAATCCACTACTACCACATCAACCGAACCCGATCGAACCAGCATGTCTGCAATCTCTAATGCCTGTTCACCATTATCTGGCTGAGAAATGAGCAAATCATCAATGTTCACACCAAGTTTTGTCGCATATTCTGGATCTAGGGCGTGCTCTGCATCAATGAACGCCGCAGACCCACCAATTTTTTGCATCTCAGCAATAACAGAAAGCGTCAACGTGGTCTTACCGGAAGACTCTGGCCCATAGACCTCCACAACTCGACCCCTGGGTAAACCACCAATTCCCAAAGCAATGTCAAGCCCAAGTGAACCCGTCGAGACCACCTTTAAGTCGGGATTAACTTCCTGATCCCCGAGTAACATAATAGAGCCTTTTCCAAACTGCTTCTCAATCTGAGATAGTGCTGCCTCAAGCGCTTTTTGCCGATTTTCATTCATAATATGTTCGAACTCCAGATGTCTATGGGTTAATCGTAATAAACTAGATTATCTCACAGCCGCAACAAGTCTGAAGCCATGTCTGTAAAATCTGTCATTTACTCAAGATTTGATGATTGCGGCTTATCGTGAGTTAGAAATGCCTCTAAAAGTCGCAAACTCTCCGCAACCGACCGAAGACGGACCACTTCACGATCACCAGCGAACAAAAACTTTTTTGTAGTCAGACCTTTGATTGCATCTCCGACGGAAATCCAAACCGTACCCACAGGCTTATCAATGGTCCCACCGCCTGGGCCTGCAACACCACTCGTCGCGATTGCGCAATCCGATGTTGTTTTGGCTAACACTCCATTCACCATGCTTTCGACAACGATCTCAGATACGGCGCCAAATTGATCGACCGAATCTGAATCCACGCCTAACTGTTCTATTTTTGATTGATTGGAGTAGGTTACAAACCCCGAGTGAAACCAAGCTGAACTCCCCGGTACGGCAGTGATAGCTTGGGCGACCCATCCGCCAGTACACGATTCAGCAGTACCCACAATCAAGCCTCTTTCCATTAACAAAGCGCCTACCCGCTTGCTTATCAGATAAATATCAATTTCAACGTAGGAAGCCATAAGCTAGCCTCTCCGATAAAGGTAAATTAACGAATAGTAATAAAACTATCATTACGACAATAGTATATCCAGCAGCTAATAGATCATCCAACATAACTCCTAGCCCACCTTTTACACGTTGATCTATGTAACCAATCCCAAAAGGCTTGAAAATATCAAAAATACGAAATAATACAAAAGCTACTAGGTGCAGATATAAATAATTTGGAATAAAAGCCAATATCAATCCAAACGCAACAAATTCATCTATAACTATTGCGGAATGATCTAATTCACCTAAAATCTTCTCGGATGCTCTGCAGACTAGAACACCCACAAAAAACATCGAAATCCAAAAAATGATTAGAACTTCGAAGTTGAACACCAAACTTAATGCATGGTGTATTGGTAATGCAATCAAAGTTCCCCAAGTTCCAGGCCCCGGACGAATCAATCCAACACCAAACCCACACGCCAAGAATAAATTTGGGTTTTTAAACACTCGAGGGAACAGATCGAGATTATTTTCTTTTTGCAAAATGATCAAATCCTCTTTGAAAACCAACTGACAGTTCTTCACCGTCATCTCTCACGGCTACACCTGATCCGCTTCTTACCTTGCCAATCCGGGTTAAGCGTAAATCTAAGTCGCGGGCAATACTATCTATTTGCTCCTTAGCATCGGGGTTAGCAGTAAATAACAGCTCATAATCATCTCCGCCTCCGAGAATACTATTCTTAATAATTGGATCCCGTTTCGACGAGTTTAACGCTGTATGAGTCGGTATTGTCGCAAAATCGATGACAATTTGGGTACCTGAACCTTTTGCCACGTGTCCTGCATCAGCGACTAATCCGTCTGAAATATCGATCGCAGAATTTGCAATACCCACTAATTTTTGTCCGAGTTCAACTCTAGGTTCAGGTTTACGCAATCTAGCCAAGAAATCCTCCTCATCCCTCTTGGAAAATCTAAGTGTACCCCTTTGTATCAAGAGACCAACCGCTCCAACACCAATCAAGCCTGAAACCCACACATCGTCATCAAACGTGGCATGATCCCTTCGCAGGGCTTTATTAGAGCTTACAAAGCCGATTGCTGTTAGGGTGATCGATAAAACATCTCCTCGTGTGGTATCTCCACCGACTAGGTTAACGGAATATTGATTCAATACTGAGTAAAGGCCTTTTGAAAACCGCTCTAACCATGCTTCATCCGAAAAAGGCAACGTGATCGCCAATAAAGCATACTTAGGTGTAGCTCCCATAGCAGCTAAATCAGATAAATTTACCGCTGCGGATTTAAACCCGATTGCAGTTGGGTCCTCAGAAGACAAGAAATGAGTTCCACTTACCAATGTATCAGTAGTTAGAACCAGATCCTTACCGCCTCCGAGGTCAATTAAAGCGCCATCGTCTCCCACGCCGAGCCGAACACTCCTAGAGTGATTATTAAAATATCTTCGAATGATCTCAAATTCGGAAGCCAATCATAGACCTCTATTCTCTATTGCTTCGATTCACATCCATCATCTACGTAGGCTCTTCGCGATTTCTTAAAAAATTGTGTTCTGAAAGTAAGGTTGAGCTAGGTTGATATCATAGCTGAAGCCATTTGAATCATTAAGATGGATTTGGCAACAGCAAGCATATTCGCTATTCATTTACGACTTAGGCTTGCGGCTCACGACAACCCTTTAGGAAGCGATCTAGAACACCGTTGACGTACTTATGTCCGTCGGTGCCGCCAAACTGCTTCGCCAATTCAACGCATTCGTTAATGACAACTTTAAAAGGTACTTCTGATGCCTCATTTAATTCGACCATCGCAATGAGCAGAATAGCTTTCTCTATGGGAGAAATTTGCGCAAGAGGACGGTCTAGGCAGGGTTCAATGTCTCGATAATGCCTATCCACATGATGAATCGCAGATTGCAAAAGATGCCGAGTATAGTTTGCATCCGCTTTAGGATATTCCTCCTCCGTTAACAACACCTCTACGATCCGCTCAATATCGACCTGATTTATTTGCCAGTGATACAAGCCTTTAACCGCGAGCACACGAGCGCACCTACGACTACCTTTCATAAATCTGATCTAGCAAGCTAACCATACTCACGACTACGTCGGCGCATTCTTTGGATTTCTGCTCCATCCGTTCCTCGACCTGGTCCATATTATCGCAAGTCAGAATTCCATTAGCAATTGGGGTGCCGGACTCCAATTGGACCGTCATTATCCCGCGTGCCGATTCGTTGGATACGATTTCAAAGTGATATGTTCCCCCTCGAATTACAGATCCAAGCGCGACCAAAGCATCAAAATTTCCTGTCTTCGCCATGGCATCTAACACAACCGGTATCTCGAGGGCCCCAGGCACTTCAACCTCAATAATGTCGTCTGACCTAACTCCTAGCTTTACCAACTGATCAATACATGCCAGGCGCATGCTATCGGCAATATCCTTATTAAATTGAGCAATGACAATACCGACTTTTAATCCCTCAGCTTCTCTCACATCAAGCGCCTTTTGCCCTAAGTTTTGCAAGTCTATCTACCCCTTAAAATTTTTATAAGACCATCCAAAATTTCCTTGACCTACCTTACTCAGATGTTTTCTCCTGGTAACCAACAATTTCCAAATCAAAACCGGTCATACTTGGCATGCGCCTTGGAGTCGACATTAATCGCATACGACTCACTCCTAAATCTTTCAATATTTGAGCACCGATTCCATAATTACGAAGGTCTACCTTGGGGGTCGATTCCTGCTTTGGTTGTAAATGTCGCAATAACGCATCACCATCTTCAGTCCTGTGAATTAATATCAAGACCCCCTTACCAATTTTGTTGATCGTGCTTAATGCCTCATCAAAGCGCCACGAGTGCATCCCCCTATTTTTGTCAAGGAGATCTGCAATTGAAAATGGCTCATGAACGCGAACCAACACCTCCTCCGCCTCTGCGAAGCTCCCCTTGACTAAAGCCAAATGTACTTCCTTAGAGATACGATCACGATAGGCCAGTAAATTGAATGATCCCGCAACCGTATCAATTGGTCGCTCCAACACACGTTCAACTAGCGATTCATTCTGTCCCCGATATGCGATTAGGTCAGCAATTGTTCCGATTTTAAGACTGTGTTGCCGACTAAACGTAACTAGATCCGGTAAACGCGCCATCTCGCCATTTTCTTTTAAGATTTCGCATATAACAGAAGTCGGTTGAAGTCCTGCCATTAACGCCAAATCACACCCTGCCTCGGTATGACCTGCTCGTACTAAAACCCCACCCTCCTCAGCTTTCAACGGAAAAACATGTCCTGGTTGAACAAGGTCATCGGGGGATGCATCTGGAGACGATGCCACCTTGATTGTTTGGGCACGGTCAGCGGCGGAAATACCGGTCGTGACACCCTCGGCAGCCTCAATAGACACAGTAAAATTGGTACCCATCCGAGATCCGTTAGAGCCCACCATAGGCATTAGACGTAGCTGCCGACACTTATCCTCAGTTAACGTCAAACAAATCAATCCGCGGCCGAACTTCGCCATAAAATTTACGGCCTCCGGGGTCACATGCTCTGCCGCCATCAACAAGTCGCCCTCGTTCTCTCGGTCCTCCTCATCAACAAGAATGACCATTTTCCCTTGCTTTAAATCATCAACAATTTCAGGTATCGGGCTAATATCGGTTGTCATATTTATTTCGCACTAGTCAATAGTTTCTCGGTGTAACGGGCCAACATATCAACCTCTAAATTCACAAAAAATCCAGCTTTAATAAGTTTTAGATTGGTCTTACTGATCGTATGCGGCACAAGATTAATTAGAACCGCATCCTCAGCATCATGATTCACAGTCAAGCTCACACCATTTATGGTGATTGATCCTTTTTTTACCAGATATCGATTAAGAGCTGGTGGCACCTTAACAGTTATTTCCCAATTTCCGTCTGTTTCGTCAACAACCAAAACTTCACCAATCCCATCCACATGGCCACTCACTAAATGGCCGCCAATCAATGAGCTTAGTGTCATTGCTCGTTCTAAATTGACAATATCTCCAATGGATAATCCAGTAACTAACTTAAGAGTCTCTGGCGAAACATCAAATTCTAAGTATCCGCTTCCAAACTCAACGACCGTAAGACATACGCCATTAACCGCTATGCTATCTCCGAGATTAACGTCACCAACATCAAAATCATCACTAGTTACGCATAGCCTCGCAGCCTTCCCGGTAATATCGCAGCGCTCAATGCGCCCTGTGCACTCAACAATTCCTGTAAACATAATCAAAACCTAACCGTCACGCGAAAGTCCTTACCAATTGAAGTGATGTCAACGATACTTTGCTCTATCACTTTGTCCATACTTTCCAGGTTGTCAAGAAAAAACATTCCGCGACCCTGGGCACCTAAAAATTTGGGCGCATAATAAATTATCATTTCATCAATAAGATTACGATGGAGCAACGCACTGTGTAGATTAATCCCAGCCTCAACTAAAACCTCATTAACCTGTTGATCTGCTAACTTAAGTAACAGCTTATCCAGGTCAACACGCCCATCTGAATCCGGCAACGTTAACACGTTAACACCCTTAGCAAGAAACTGGTCTAGGCGCTCCTGATTACTTACCGCTGTCGCAAGTGTGACTCCCGCTGTTTTAAATAGATTCGCCCCTATGGGACTTCTTAGCTGACTGTCGACAATCACTTTGTCCGGCTGTCTACTTGTCTCGATATGCCGAACCGTCAATCTTGGGTCATCCTCAACAACTGTACCAACGCCCGTGAGCACAGCGCATGACTGCGCTCTCCACTTGTGAGCATCCACTCGAGACTCTTCGGACGTAATCCACTGGCTTTTACCATTTTCCAATGCGGTTTTACCGTCCAGGCCAGCGGCAACCTTGACCCTTACCCAAGGTCTGCCAGACCTCATTCTTTTAAAAAAACCAAGATTCAATTCCTCTGATTCTCGACTGCAGCGATCTCCTACCACTGAAATACCGTTCGCTCTAAGATGCTCTAAACCTCTTCCATCGACTAACGGATTCGGGTCCTTGGCCCCGAAAACAACTCGACTTATACCGGCTTGAACGATCCCCTCAACACAGGGTGGCGTTTTCCCATAATGAGAACATGGCTCTAGTGTCACGTAAAGAGTTCCACCTGCAGCTCGTGCTCCAGCTTTCTTAAGTGCGATTACTTCAGCGTGCTCGGCACCAGAAGTAACGTGCCAGCCCTCACCAACAATACTGTCACGATTAACAATAACGCACCCTACTCGAGGATTTGGGGTTGTTGTATATAGTCCTCTGACAGCTAATGCCAATGCCCTAGACATAAAGTATTCATCGTTATGCGGACTAGTTGTTGTACTCACGGTTTCTGGACTTCCTTGAGAACATCACGAAAGTCCTCCTCATCCTGAAAGTTCCGGTAAACGGATGCAAAACGTATGTAAGCAACCTTATCTAATTTCCTCAATTCAGCCATTACCAACTCACCTACATGCCGAGACTCAATCTCGCGCTCCCCAAGTGATAACAGTTGCTGAATGATGCGGTTAACTGCATCCTCAACCAAATTCGCTGGGACAGGACGACTATGAAGCGCTCGGGAAAATCCAGTACGAATCTTTTTTTCATCAAAGTCCTCCCGGCTACCGTTCGACTTAACTAGAAGAGGCATACGTAACTCAACGGTCTCATAAGTTGTAAATCGCTTATCGCAGGCCACGCAACGGCGACGACGACGAATGCTATCGCTAGCCTCCGACACTCGAGAATCTACAACCTGCGTGTCTTCATAGTTACAAAACGGGCATTTCATAATTAAGCTCCGTCCGAAAATGAGTTCTTAATCATCCATAAACTGGATGACGTTTACAAAGACTTTTGATTGCATCTTTTGTTTTCTTTATAACAGCGTCATCCTCTGGATGATCCAGAATATCTGCGATTAGATTGGCTGTTTCAGACGCCTCATTGTGACCAAATCCTCTTGTCGTTAGAGCCGGGGAGCCGATACGTATACCACTCGTTACAAATGGAGACTCGGGATCGTTCGGAATCGCGTTTTTATTAACAGTGATGTGAGCGGATCCAAGGACATTTTCTGCAATTTTACCGGTGATTTTTTTACCCCTCAGATCAACTAAAAACATGTGGCTATCAGTTCGACCTGAAACGATTCTCACACCACGCTCTGTAAGCACATTCGCCATTGCCTTCGCATTGGTTATCACCTGTTTCTGATAAGCAACAAATTCTGGAGTCAAAGCCTCTTTAAACGCAGCCGCCTTCCCCGCAATAACATGCATCAAGGGTCCTCCTTGATTACCCGGAAAAATAGAGGAATTGACACGCTTTTCGTGTTCAATTCCAGAGAGAATAATCCCTCCTCTCGGACCACGAAGTGTCTTGTGAGTTGTGCTGGTAATAAAATCTGCAAACCCTACTGGCGTTGGATACACCTTAGCCGCAATCAATCCAGAGTAATGGGCCATGTCAACTAAAAAATAAGCACCGATATCTTTCGCAACATCTGCAATACGAGCCCAATCTATAAATAGCGAGTAGGCTGATGCGCCTGCTACGATCATTTTAGGTTTGTGCTTGTGAGCGAGCTCCTCAAGTTGAGCGTAGTCAATAATTTCATCCGAATCCAAACCATAACTAATGAAGTTATATATTTTCCCGCTAAAATTCACGGGAGATCCATGCGTTAAATGCCCCCCGTCTGCGAGCGACATCCCAAGTACCGTATCACCCGGCTTAAGCACAGACATGTAAACTGCGGCATTGGCTTGACTACCCGAATGAGGCTGAACATTCACAGCCTCAGCACCAAATAAGTCTTTAGCACGATCGATCGCCATGACCTCGACCTGGTCGACAAACTCGCATCCTCCGTAATAGCGCTTACCAGGATAGCCTTCAGCATATTTATTCGTGAGTAGCGATCCCTGCGCTTCTAACACAGCAGGGCTCGTGTAATTTTCGGATGCAATCAACTCCACATGGTCTTCTTGTCTTTGAACCTCCGAACTCATCGCACCCCAGAGTTCAGGATCCGTATTTTTAATGCGATCTTGATAATTAAACATACAACACCCAATGCCTTAAAATATAAAACAGTAATTTTATCATTGCGCGCCGCAGCATTCCTAAAAATATCAAAAAGACCCAAATGGATCCAGGGAATCAACCAGCTTCTGCAAGGCCGCTATTGGTGCGTTTCATTCTGTGCAGCGTATTTACTGTTTTCTTGATTGCTCGAAAGCTTTAAAAAAAGGCTCCAATGAATCTCTTTCAGCTTCCATAGCGGACTTAATTTCACGTGTCGTATCTTCCATATAGCGAAATACGGCTCCCATCATCGGTATCGCCAACATTTTCCAATACTTAGGGCCAACACAAAACTCGTTATCCGGACTACATGCAATAAATGTATAAGCCTCTTTTTCTCCCGATTTCCAGGTAATCATCTCATTTGGCAATCGCTTTTGTGCTTCTTTTTGAAGTGCCTCAAGTTCTTTTCGGGTTTCCTCTAGACGATAATCCCAGCGGTCGGAAAACGTATAATAAAAAAGTGTAGTCTCGCCAAGATACCACTCCATCAAACCTCTTTGAATAGCACCATGTTCAGTTTTAAAGTGTTCCGCAATGGATGAAGCCTGCTCACCGGTAAAGTTATTAGCAGTGTATTCAGTCCAGATTGCGGTCAGCCAGTCACCAGAGGTAAATTTATCTCGTAACACCTCATCTCCAATCGCGATCAAATGCTGGACAGCTCGCTCAAACTCAGGCTTGTCTCGCCACCACTCTTTACCGAGGCCTCGCTCGCGCCCCCACTTTAAAGAAAAGTTTTTAGCTGCTTTCACAACCTGCTGACGAACCATGAGTTCGCCACCTCTCAAAATCAAAGTTGTGTCATGAGCTTCTACGATTGCTTGAACAGCATCCCTCTTAAGCGCAGTTGCTTCTGAATCTGAGTCGAGCGGATCTGACGATACTTGTGCAAATGCTGATAACCCAACCATGAGACACGAGACTAAGAAAACTTTCAACAATTGATTTTGCATAACCGTGCACCCCCTAAAGTTAACGACTGGCAAATGAGCCATGCATTTTTATTTACGTTCACATATGAATCTCGTCCGCGGAAACCTTGGATTTTTTGATCAAACCCAAAGGTTAGGATAAACGAAAACTCATGAATTGAAAAATAAATGCGATCAGCAGCCTTTATTAATTTATCCAGACATGACAGCTAACACACGTTTACAATTAGGTGTAAATTTTTCATTAACTCACAAACATCATGGCCTCCATTCAATCAACACAATATGGCAACGTCCCACTTCCTGATGGAATCATATCTCGCAGAATTCAAAACAATAATGGTCTAGATATGCATATCCTTGAGGCTCGCCCGGACGATAAGAAACGGCCATTAATCATTCTCGCCCATGGATTTCCCGAGCTAGCCTACAGTTGGAGACATGTCCTTCCAGGGCTCGCATCGCTCGGCTATGTCGTTGTGGCTCCTGATCAACGCGGTTTTGGCAGAACAACGGGTTGGAGTAACCGGTACGAGGATTCGTTAGCGCCCTTTAACTTAGTTAACCTAGCCCGAGATATTGTTGGATTAGTGAGAGCGCTCGGCTACGAAGAGGTTAAAGCCGTCATCGGTCACGATGCAGGCTCTTATGTTGCTGGAACGTGCGCGCTGATTCGGCCAGATATATTTAAAGCGTGTGTGATGATGAGTGCTCCGTTTTCTGGGGTACCTCCGTTAGTTGAAATGTCAGAAGCAATCTTAAAAAGACCATCTATTATTCAGCTAGAGTTACAATTAAATGCGTTAAAAAGTCCCCGAAAGCATTACCACATTTACTATTCAACGCCCTCGGCTAATGAGGAAATGATGAGTGCACCCCAAGGACTAAATCAATTCATCAGGGCGTATTATCACCATAAAAGTGCCGATTGGATTCATAACCAACCATTTAAACTATCTTCATGGGATGCTGAAATTATGGCAGCAATGCCGACTTACTACATCATGAACAAAAATGAAACAATGCCACAGACAGTAGCCCATCACATGCCGACCAAAAGTGAAATTAGAGCGTGTCATTGGCTGACTGACGATGAACTTGCAGTCTACACTTCTGAATACACAAGAAATACTTTCCAGGGTGGACTCCAGTGGTATCGATGTACCGTTGAAGGAGTCAATCAAATCTCCTTGTCACTTTTCGCAGGCCGCCAGATAAACGTACCGTCTCTCTTTTTATCAGGAAAGAATGACTGGGGTATTTACCAAACACCTGGTGCCATAGAACACATGCGCGACCAAGTCTGCTCATCGATGAAAGATATAGCGCTTATCGAGGGCGCTGGTCACTGGGTTCAGCAAGAGCAAAGTCAAGCGGTAATCGAAAATCTCGCAGCTTTCCTAAGGACACACTAAATATGTCGTTTATTAAATACAACGTCTCTATGGATGAGGCTTATGCGCACCTCTACGACGTCACATGTAACGTCGAAACTCTAAATCATGGGGAACTAATGGTATCCCTTCCGGCTTGGATACCTGGGTCATACTTAATCAGAGATTTTGCAAAAAATATAGTTCAGATAAAAGCATTTTGTGGCGATAAAGAACTCGAACTGAAAAAACTCGATAAAGATTCTTGGTCAGTTCGCACAAGCGGCAAACCGTTTACTATTTTCTATCAAGTGTACGCACGAGACCAGTCAGTGAGAACCGCATATCTCGACCAATTCAGAGGCTTTTTTAATGGTACGAGTCTATTTCTAAGGATTCACGGATTAGAGTCAACGGATCACACAGTGAGTATTTCAAAACCGACATGGATTGATGAAAATATAAACTGGAAAGTAGCGACCTCGATGACCAAAAGGAAAGTCGATAAATTCGGTTTCGGAGATTACCTAAGCAGCTCTTACTATGAGTTAATTGATCACCCTTTTGAGGTTAGTGAGTTCATCAAATCTACATTTATAGTCCACGGCGTTCGTCACGATATTATTATTAGAGGGTGTCCTCATGCGAACATTCGTAGAATCTGTAGAGACCTGAAATTAATCGTAGAGACACAAATTAGATTTTGGGGGGAACTACCTATTGATCGATATACCTTTATGATAAATGCTGTCAGCGACGGTTACGGCGGGCTTGAACACTCACACTCAACAGCATTAATATGCTCTAAATCAGATTTACCTGTGGGGGATGATCGACACATTGATGATAATTATTTGCGATTCCTTGGTTTATGCTCGCACGAATATTTTCATTTATGGAACGTAAAAAGGCTTAAACCCGAAACATTTTCACCATACGATTTAACGAAAGAAAACTACACCGAGCTTTTATGGGCATTTGAGGGAATAACGTCCTACTATGATGATCTCATGCTCTGCAGAGCAGGGCTTATAGACGCTAGTCGTTACTTAAACTTACTTGCAAAAACCATAACGACCGTGAAAAAAACACGGGGCCATGCCAAGCAGACACTAGCAGAATCTAGCTACTACGCCTGGACTAAATTCTATAAACAAGATGAAAGCGCTATAAATACCATTGTTAGCTACTACAGCAAAGGCAGTTTAGCGGCGCTATCGCTAGATCTACACCTACGTACAAAAACAAACGGACGCATCTCATTAGATACCGTGATGAGAGCGCTATGGGAACAGTATGGGAAAGCTGGTATCGGTATCCCTGAAGATGGTATTGAAGCTGTAGCCAGTAAAACTTCAGGCTTAAACTTAAGTGACTTCTTTGACAGAGCTATTCGTTCAACTCAGCAATTACCGTTAAAAAAATTACTTGGATATGCAGGTATTACGTTAAATTTTACTGCTCCCAATAACGCATTGAATAGCGGGGGAGTCATCAATAATTCTACAAATAAGAATTTAAAAAAGATAAAACATGATTTAGGTTTCACCTACACCGATACGTCAAAAGGTCTAAAAATAAAGCAAGTTTATGATGACGGTACCGCGAGGCAATCTGGCCTAGCGCCTGACGATCTAATTGTGGCTTTTAACCGGAAAAGTGCTTCAAAAAAGAATATTCAGACAATCGTGGATTTAGAGAAGAAAGGCTCCTCAGTTCCTGTTCACGTTTTTAGAGATGACGTCTTACACACTATGCAATTTAAAATCGAAGCTGCGCATAAAGATACAGCCTATCTCCAACTAGACTCGCCGGAAAACGCACTATTAAGAGCATGGCTTAAGTAAGAGATCCTTGCGCTTAGACCCGTTTCAACAACATAGCAATGCCTTGGCCTACCCCGATACACATCGTCACAAGTGCATAATTTGCTCGTGACAACGTTAGCTCGGTGGCCGCCGTAAGTGCAAGTCTTGCGCCGCTCATTCCTAGGGGATGCCCAAGCGCGATGGCTCCACCGTTCGGATTAACCCTAGGGTCTTCGTCCTCGATACCTAACCCTCGTATCACGGCGAGTGCTTGTGCTGCAAAGGCTTCATTCAACTCAATCACACCTACATTATCAATAGAAACATTTTCTCTAGCCAAGAGTTTCTGAGTAGCTGGCAACGGGCCAATACCCATTATTCTCGGCTCAACTCCGGCCGTTGCAAATCCTACAACACGAGCTAGCGGAGCCAAGTGGTTGTCGCTCATTGCATTCTCGCTGGCAAGAATTAAGGCGCAGGCTCCATCATTGACTCCTGACGCGTTTCCCGCTGTTACCGTACCTGAAGGATTAACGATTGGTGAGAGATGTGAAAGCTTATCGAGCGTGGTTTGTCGAAGGTGTTCGTCCTTGGAGAAAATAACAGAATCGCCCTTTTTTTGAGGTAT
This sequence comes from Burkholderiales bacterium, assembly GCA_028379895.1. Classification (GTDB taxonomy): domain Bacteria; phylum Pseudomonadota; class Gammaproteobacteria; order Burkholderiales; family Eutrophovitaceae; genus Eutrophovita. The sequence continues at coordinate 45,012 of JAOEKQ010000007.1, read as the reverse complement.
TGAAACCGATACAACTTCCCTCTCGAAACGGCCATCCAACTGAGCCTGTAACGCTTTTTCTTGAGACAATAAAGCGAACCTATCTTGGTCCTGGCGATTGATGTGAAATTGTTTAGCAACGTTCTCTGCGGTTTCTGGCATGCTATCCGTTCCATAAAGCTTATCCATTTGAGGATTGATAAAACGCCATCCAATCGTCGTATCAAAAACCTCATTGACCCTTGAGAAAGCGCGATCTGCTTTTGGCATAACAAATGGGGCTCTTGACATGCTCTCAATACCTCCGGCGATAACCAGTTGCTGCTCCCCTGATTTTATTGCTCTAGCAGCGATGGAGACCGCATCGAGCCCTGAGCCACATAACCTATTAATAGTGCTGCCAGGAATGTGGGAAGGCAATCCGGACAATAGTGTCGCCATCCGCGCTATATTTCGATTGTCCTCTCCTGCTTGATTCACGCAGCCGAACACCACATCATCAAGCCGATCCCAATCCACCTTATGCAGCGAATTTTTAAGGTGGCGTAGAGGGCTAGCGGCAAGATCATCAGCTCGAACAGTCGCAAGTCCACCTCCATAACGCCCTATTGGAGTACGAATACCGCTGCAAATGAAAACTTCCTTCATATCCTTAATCCCTTTTTTCTCCTACCGATGAAATCCACTACTAATCACAACGGTAACATCGTATTCCTTCTCGATCGAATTATTCTCTGATCCTTAATCCAATTTTCAAAACAGCACCCAGATCATTAACCTCTTTAACTACTAGCTCTAGAGGCCCAAAAAAAACACGGTCTCCAACGACGCATTGGTTTCGAAAACGTATTCCCATAAATTGTGAGAGTGTCATTTGCTTCACGGCACTTGGCACCTCACCACCATACATATCCGCCACATCATCGATTATGGCATCACCATTTAGGGTAAAGTCACCGAAATATCGCGCCTGCTCCAACTCAGCAACCTCATCAGTTGGTAACAGCATCTGGTTCACAAGTGAGACTTTCTGTTGTGGAGATATCACGTAGATAGAATCACCCGCCTCGATAACATGATCATCAACGCTATGAACTGGTTCGTCTCCTCGAAATGCAGCAATGAATCGAACCCCATCTGGAGCCAACAAACTATCTATACGACGTTTGGTAATTGGACTATTTTCGGCAATTTTATACCCTACAACGGTAAGATCAGAACTCCCAGGAACCTCCAAACTTTCCGCGTAATATGGCGCGTTTTCAACTGGCAACTTCAGCTTTAACCATTGAGCACATGGAATCACGGTCCAACCTTGGAAAATCAAAGAAAATAGTACGGTCACGAAGGCAACATTAAAGTAGAGCTCCGCATTCGGCAGCCCGCCGAGAACCGGAAACGTCGCAAGAACAATAGGGACAGCCCCACGCAGTCCAACCCAGCTGATGAATAATTTTTCACGAACAGGAAACCGGAACGGTGCCAAACTAACTAGTACCGCGAATGGTCTAGCTACGAAGACGAGCAGCAGAGCGACAACCACCCCCACAACCCAATATTCGGTCAATGTAGTCGGGGTTACCAATAACCCCAGCATTAAAAATAACGATATCTGCGCTAGCCAAGCAAGTCCATCATGGACTTTACGAATGTTATTGGCTGCGTGGGCCTCGGTATTTCCTACAATAAGACCCGCTATGTAAATAGCAAGAAAACCGCTCGCTCCCAAAGTCGTCACTAGTCCAAATAAAGCGAGCCCACCTGCAGCGGCCAACAACGGATATAAACCTGCTGTTAAAGAGATCTTACTGATTGTCTTGGATAAGAGTCGCCCTCCTGCCCAGCCGAGAAAGCCTCCGACCCCAAACTGATAAAGGAATTCGAAGATAACGTCCAGACCTTCAACATCGTATTCATGCTGAGCCCCCTCAACAAACATCAAGGTTAGAAATACCGCCATCGGATCATTACAGCCAGACTCGATTTCTAATGTCGTTCCAACGCGTTTTTTAAGTTGCAATCCCTTCGCGTGTAACATGGAAAAAACTGCTGCAGCGTCAGTTGAACCCACGATTGCACCAATGAGAAAAGACTGCGTCCAGCTAAATTGAAGCAACCAATGCAGTCCAGCCGCAACGACTGAAGTCGTCAACAGTACTCCAAGGGTTGCAAGAGATAAAGCTGGTCTCAAACCGACTTTAGAGCTTTCCGCTCGAGCTCTCATACCACCGTCAAAGAGGATAATCGCAAGTGCGATTGACCCTACCGCATAAGCCACTTCAAAACTTTCAAATGAAATACCGCCAATACCCTCGCGTCCCGCCAACATACCTACGCCGAGGAACACCAATAACAACGGAGCGCCAGCTCGGGAAGCGATACCACTTGCCAAAATGCTGATCAAAAACAGTACAGCGCCGGCAAAAATTGCGTTATTGGTAAATTCCATCTAAAAAATTAGCGTGAGTAACCCTCGAAAATTGTGCATTTGGAGCACGAAAAACAAAACTAGAACAGATCTCGGAATGAGTCAAATTTACAAGTAAGCAACACTCATAATGAATACGTTTAATAGCATAGTCTAAATACCTTGAGGTAACAGGTTAATAGCAAAAATGCAGGGTAATAACCTTAAGAAATCTATTGGTCACACCAAGCTAGAATAATTGAAATTCGGTATAATTTATATTTACGAAACTTGATTTCGCATTGTAAAATTACAGCTTAATTTTGTATGGTTAAATTATGTGGTCATACAAGGTTTCCAAAAGAAACCTAATTGATTGGTGATACAGTTTTATGAAAACGCTTGGTTCTTATGACTATGTAATCGTTGGGGCTGGATCTGCCGGGTGTGTTCTGGCAAACCGCCTCAGTGCAGATGAATCAAAATCTGTTCTACTCATTGAAGCAGGATCGAAAGATAACTATTTTTGGATCCCAATACCTGTTGGTTACCTATTCACAATCAACAACCCTCGAACTGATTGGATGTACAAAACAGCCCCAGAAAAAGGGCTAAACGGCAGATCCATAGGCTATGCCAGAGGAAAAGTACTAGGCGGTTGCACATCAATCAACGCGATGATTTACATGAGGGGGCAACGCTCAGACTACGATCGATGGGTAGAGTCCGGAAATCCCGACTGGGCTTGGGACGACGTCCTCCCGTACTTTAAGGGTATGGAAGATTATGTGCATGGCGCCAACACACATCATGGAGCAGGGGGGGAACTTCCTGTTCAGGAGCGTCGCGTAAGTTGGGAGATTTTGGATGCCTGGCGCGACGCAGCAGAAGAAAAAGGAATACCAAAAATCCCGGAATTTAATACCGGAGATAATTTCGGAAATGCATATTTTCAAGTCAATCAGAGAAATGGCACTCGATGGAATGCCATGCGCTGCTTTATAAATCCAATTAAAAATCGTCAAAACCTCACCGTCCTAAGTGATGCTCACGTCGAAAAATTGTTGTTTGATGATCCAGAGCAAGAAATACCAAAAGCCCATGGTGTACAAGTTCGCATGTTAGGAGACATGCATGGCGTGATTAAAGCAAACCAAGAGGTTATTCTTTCAGCCGGCGCGATTGGTAGTCCTCAAATACTAGAGCTTTCGGGCGTAGGTAATGCAGACCACCTTGAAAAATTAGGTATCAAAGTCGTAAAAAATATTCCAGGTGTAGGCGAGAACTTACAAGATCACCTACAAGTTAGGATTCAGTACAAAATAGAAAATACCATAACTTTAAACGACCGTTATAAAACACTTTTTGGAAAAGCAATGATGGGTCTCGAGTATTTGTTTCTCAAGTCCGGGCCGATGACAATGCCCCCATCGCAGCTTGGCGCCTTTGCGAAAAGCGATCCCGATCAACCGTCAGCCAATATAGAATGGCATGTACAACCTTTGTCGTTAGATAAATTCGGTGAGCCGCTTCATAACTACCCCGCTGTCACGCCATCTGTTTGTAATTTGCGGCCTACCAGTCGGGGAACGGTCCATATATTGGATTCCAACCCTTATACTCATCCGGATATCAGTCCAAATTATCTATCCACTCCAGAGGATCAAAAGGTTGCGGTTGATTCTGTGAAGTTTACTCGTCATATTATGTCAGCTGAGGCGCTGAAACCATTCAATCCGGAGGAAATTTTACCCGGACCCAACATACAAACCGACGAAGAAATATTGAATGCAGCGGGAGACTTAGGAACAACGATTTTTCATCCCGTTGGAACATGTAAGATGGGAAATGATTCGCTTAGCGTAGTTAATTCAGAACTCAAAGTTCATGGAATAAGAAACTTACGAGTTGTTGACGCATCGGTGATGCCAACCATTACTTCAGGCAACACTAATGCACCAACAATGATGATTGCCGAACGAGCAGCCGAATTTATCCGTAATACTGAAAACTAACCGCGAAGCGAAGCACGGCAATTAAGCTCCTGCGTGACGGGCTGTAAGACCTTCCAAGAATTTTCTTATTCTTTTAGCATTCTGGCCCAAATCACTCTTGCCGACACGCGATTTTGACCTCACGTCGATCTTAATTTGTGCTCCTTCATTCTCGCTAAATCGAATTACCATATCATCTTTAAAGCCAAATAATAATGTCGTTGCGACTGATTCAATAAGACCAGACCCAGAGTCCACACTTACAATTTCCAAACCCATCTCAGTCAAAACGGTTTCTGAAAGCTCCATGATGTTGACCATATCTCCTGTTAGAACTAATGTTTTGAGATCGGGATAAGCTTTGATCTGTAAGTCTGCAACTTCGGGGCCGTCGTACTCAAGCGAATGGTCTTCTCCAGACCTCAACTCGCCAACGATTACGAAATTAGGTGGGTTCAACGTATCAGTCGTAATATCGTGAATATACGGATAAGCGTCCAAGGTCCTCTTCCAGCTATAAGGCACGTAGACCAGCACAAGACAAATCACAATACCCGCAACTCCAATAAGTGAGTCCGCTCTGGTCTTCGTTTGAACAAAAAACATGCACGCCAGCAGGATCAACAACGTGGCGCCGGACACAAAGAATGACCACTTAAGAATTTCAAAACCTGTCCTAAAGTGCCATAACCCAAGACGGTAGCCGAAGCCAGACCCAACAGCTGCAACCGCACATAACACCGCCAAAATAAAACCTATGTACATGATTCTCCTTCGATTTCTTGCTCTGCTTTGCAGATGATTACTAAACATACTTACCTCACAGATAGTCAAGCAATGAAATATACACTATCAAGTCAGATCTTAGTTTACCGAGTGACTTAGCGTTGCGGAGGAGGTTCTTAATTGGTGCCTCTAACCCGAAAATACCTATGAAATCATCTATTATCTATCTTAAGTTTTCCATTTCATCCCAACTACACCTTATGGATCCACGTTTTTATGTTCTCGCCACTGCGGCATTTCTCTCAGGGGCCAATCTTAGAGTATTTGATTCGTTATTACCCAACATCGCAGCTGAGTATAGTGTCTCTCACGCGGGCGCAGCTATTGTAGTTGCGGCATTCACCCTTTCATACGGATTATTTCAAGTCTTTTATGGTCCGATTGGAGACCGTTATGGCCGACTACGTACCGTATCAATAGCAACAGCCATTGCTTCAATGGGATCCATTGGATCAGCCTTCACTCAGGACTTAAATTGGTTAGCAGCGTTACGTTTCGTAACGGGAATCGGGGCCGCAGGCATTATCCCCGTCTCACTCGCTTGGATCGGAGACGAAACTAAATACGAAAATCGTCAAATTAGTCTTGGCAATTTCATCAGCTTTATCTTGTTAGGACAAATTTTTGGGCCATCACTCGGCGGAGCTTTAGCCGAGCTCTCCTCATGGCGCACTATCTTCTATTTCTTTTCGATCGCATTTTTTATTATGACCGTAATACTGATAACGGTGGATCTGCATTACCGCAACTCTTTGGAATCGAAACCGCTTGCATACTTAAAAATAAATCCTGTAGACGTATATATAAACATAATCAAAAATTCATGGTGCCGAAGCATTCTGATCGCAGTACATCTCGAAGGTGCCTTGTTTTACGGTAGCTTTGCATTTGTCGGCGCATGGATACAAGCTGAACAAAATCTTAGCTACATGACTGTCGGCATTTTACTCTCTGGTTTTGGCCTCGGTGGTGTGTTTTACACACTGTCCATTCGAAAGTTACAAGGTATGTTGGGTGAAGTCGGGTTTGTCGCCACAGGAGCATCCATATTGTTCATATTTTTTATTGGATTGCCGATGATACGTTCATTATTATTCATCGGTCTCTGGTGTGTTTTAGGAGGGATTGGTTTTTATATGTTGCACAATACATTGCAGACTAAAGCAACCGAAATGTATCCGGAAGCAAGGGGAACTGCGATCTCAGTATTTGCCATGAGTCTCTTCAGTGGCCAAGCGGTTGGCACTATTGCATTTGGGGTGTTCTCAACAACATACGGTTACCCACTGAGCTTTGTTGTCATAGCGTTCTGCGTATTGGCTCTAGGAGGGTTCTTTATGAAAAAACTAAGGGCAAATTTGCAATCCAGTTAAACCCTGGAAATCAAGCATCTCCAGGGCTCTCCTCATGCAGAATAAATCTTTTAAATCTTCACATTGCCTCAACAATGCGCATATCACGAACAGCTGCGTCTCCCATAGCATCGAGGGCCTCTTTATATGCCTGACTATCATGCGCCGCCATAGCTCGTTCCACACTATCGAATTCAATCATTACTACACGCTGCTCCTTACCAGCTTCATACACCTTGGTTGGCATACCTCTAGCAATAAATTGTCCTCCGCCACTCTCGATAGCTGGCCTCGCTAGTTCGGAATATTTCTTCATTGCCTCAGGGTCATTGATTGAGTGATAAAACGCAATCCAATAAGCTTTTGCCATTCTCTTCTCCTATCTGTTTTTTTAATTAATGCAATTAACGCTGATCTTAATTCTAAGTTAAATCGCTAACCAGCTGTAGGGACACTCGCCCATACCTTCCATGCCGATAGTCGGTTACCACCAATTGCGCAGCGCGTTCAAAGTCAACTGACCCACCTCTGGAGCGCATACCACGTTTATCTCCAACTAATTCAATAAAAGCAATTGCATCAATATTATTTACCTTAACCTTATATCGATCCGCAATCGCCTGAGGGTATCTTTCAAGCATTTTCTCTATTAAAAATATAGCGGCATCCTCAACGTTGTAGGCGTTAACACCAATTGCATTATTCACCGCCAGTAGAAGACCTGTTTCTTCAGTGTCTACTTTAGGCCACATAACACCAGGGCTATCATAAATGATTAATTCATCACTTACCTCATACCGATTAATCATTTTGGTTATAGCAGGCTCATCAGCAGCTTTCGCTTTTGCTTGACCTAACAAACCATTCAATATGGTCGACTTACCAACATTGGGAACGCCCGAAACCATCAATCTCAATGGCTTAATTGCATCAACCCTATGAGGAGCCAACTTCTGACAAGCCTCGATAATCTTGCGTACATCTTGCTTGGACTTTCCAACAATTGGCAACGCACTTGCCAACGAATTGACATCCATAAAGTATTCGACCCAACGTGCAGTAACAGTTTGATCGGCGATATCAGCTTTATTGAGTATTTTCAGGGCGGGACGCTGTCTTTCTTGGCGTAACTCGTCAAAAAGAGGGTTCATACTAGCTGCAGGCATTCTTGCGTCAAGCACCTCTACTACGACATCAACAGAAGCCAATGCTTTACTGAGATTTCGCTTCGCCTGAGCCATGTGGCCAGGAAACCAATTTATGAGCGCCACTTGTTTAGACTGTTTAAATTTTAATAGATATGCGCAACACCATCGGACGCTGAGTGTTACTCCTCATCAGCATCCTCATTCGCTGCTCCTTTAGCCTTTCCGCCGGGCTTTCTGCCGGGAGCTCTAGGAGGAACATGAGCAGAGAGGCGATAGCTCATACCCTCTATTTTTTTGTCTCCACTAAAACGAGTGACATGACAACAAATCACGGCTCCCGTAGAGAGTAATTCGGCTAATTGTTTCTCGAGCTGCGCCTTTGGAATTTTTAACGCTTTTGAAATATCTGCGTCAAGTTGCTCTCCTTGAGTTCTCAAGTACTTCAAAATATTTTCACTCATATGTTTACCATTAAAATTGTTGTAATAATTAACAAAATCTATCTGAGTCTGCGCTAATCAGGTAGGCCGTTCAAGTCTTAACTTGGTGATCAAATCTAAATCAGCACTCCGGTTACATACTTACTCTGAGGATTAGGGGAGTATTTGAAGAGTCAGGAGGTGCAGCTTAAGCGTCGATACGATCTATTTTCGTTTTCCCGGCCTCTGGATTTGTAAGAGAGCATGACCAGCCAGTCACTTCGGAAGCACTGTACTCCGGTGGCAACCTATTAACAATATCGTCCAAGGAGGTTTCCGCAGAAGCGTTACAAGCATCCAAAGTTTTAACATTTGGATTAAATAAAACGTAACTAATCTCCTGGCCTTTCTCATCCTCGAGAAGGATTTGTAGAAATATTCCTGATTCATCCAAGGCCTCGGAAGACGCATCGTCAGATTTTTCTCCGCATCCAAGTAAGATGATCGTTAAAAATACACACAAACCTATACTCGCAAAACTAGTCATCGCCTAATTACCCTTCCTCATAACAAGTGCGACACTGTATCAAGATTCCATCTCTCGCGGTAGAGGCTTAAATTTCAGCACCACAATTTCGGCAAAATTTAGAATCCACAAGGTGGCCTTCGCTGAGGCATTGACCACAAGTTCTTGTGGTAGGTTGATCCCTTTGGAATACGAATTCCGCGCTCACAATTCCTGTTGGAACAACAAGTATTCCCCAGCCTAATAGCATCGTGAAGGATGAGACAACCCGACCAATATCAGTCTGGGGAAAAATATCACCAAATCCAACAGTGGTCATCGTCATGATGGCCCAATACACCGACATTGGTATACTCGTAAACCCATTCTCGGGGCCTTCAACCACATACATAACCGTTCCCATGATCAAAACCACCATACCCACGAAGGTCAGAAACACTAAAATTTTTCTTCTTGAAGAATAGAGAGCTCTTCCCAAAGTTGCGTACTCAGCTACATAAGCCGTCAACTTCAACAATCTAAATAAACGCAACAACCTGAGCACACGAATATCAATAAGAACGTGAATACCCGGGGCGATTAAGGCTAAATAAGTGGGAATGACCGCCAAAAAATCTACGATACCGTAGAAGCTGCGCATGTAAACTATGGGTTTGGGTGCGCACCAGAGGCGCGCACAATATTCGATGGTGAACACACCCGTGAATATCCACTCTAGGATCATCAACTGCTTACCCCAGCCTGAATGGACAGAATCGATACTGTCAAGCATCACTACGGTTACACTAATAACGATAAGCCAAACCAACGATAGATCAAAAAAACGTCCAGCTGGAGTGTCAGCCTCGAAAATAACCGTGTAGCAACGCTGCTTCCACCCCAACTTTGCCACTTGCTTCGCTAACATTTCGCCGTAACTATTTTTAACAGTTTGATTTCGACACTTTTACATCGATATTTGTTGGCTTCGTTTTTCAAGTATGGATTTTGCCTCAGACATCGTTCGTTCAATCAGATCATTACATGAAGGTATGTCATTGATCAGCCCAACAACCATCCCACACGACCAAACTCCAGCTTCCATTTCCCCGTCGAGCATAACTTTTGGATATACGCCCGCCACCTGGTCTATGACATCATCTATTTTAATTTTATCGCCAAGATTACTTTCCTTCTCCAGGAGTTTTTGCGCAGCGCTATTATTTAATACACGCTCCGTGTTACGTAAAGGCCTCATGACCAGTCTGGTATCTAATTCGGTGGCGGCTAGTAATGCTTCCTTAACATTCTGATGACAAGGAGCCTCCTGTGTCGCCATAAAACGCGTTCCCATATTGATACCGTCTGCACCTAAGGATAGTGCAGCCACCAGCGAGCGCCCATCAGCCATACCGCCAGATGCCACGATCGGAATCTCGAGCTCGTCTGCCGCTCGTGGGAGCAATATAAAATTCGGCACATCATCTTCACCTGGATGACCACCGCATTCGAAGCCGTCAACTGATACTGCGTCACACCCTATAGATTGAGCCTTGAGAGAATGTCTCACCGAAGTACACTTGTGAATAACCTTGACTCCTGCCTCTTTAAGGGCGGGCATAACTTGCTGTGGATTACGACCAGCGGTCTCGACAACTTTCACGCCTTCCTCCACGATAACTTTTACGTAACTAGGATAATCTGGAGTTGCTAGAGATGGAAGAAAGGTAAGGTTAACTGCAAACGGTTTATCCGTCATCGCTTTACATTTGCGAATTTCGTTACGTAGATCCTCCGCTGACTTTTGAGTCAAACCAGTTATTGTTCCTAGTCCGCCCGCATTGGACACAGCGGCAGCTAACTCGGCGAATCCAACGTAGTGCATGCCGCCCTGAATAATGGGGTAATCGATTCCCAAGAGCTCAGTAATGCGTGTTCTCATTCTATGTGCCTTTTAAATTTAATAAATAACAACAAATCTTTTGAAAACCATAAATCCGGTGTACATTGGTAGATTAACTAACATTTGTAGGTTTCCATTACCATGACAGCATACCTTATTGCGGAAATTACAGTTCTGGACCCAGACGGATATGAAGAGTATCGAGCCAAGGTCGGCGCTTCCCTCTCAAACTATAATGCTAAGTTTCTGGTTCGCGGAGGGGAAATCGAAAATCTCGAGGGTGAGTGGTCACCTCAACGACTTGTCATATGCGAATTTCCAGATATGAACACCATTCGTGAATGGTACATATCTAAGGAATACCAAGAAATCAAAAAATTGAGGGATGATACAGCTGCATTTAACCTCGTTTCAGTGTCCGGAATTTAATAGACTTCTCCAGCAGGACTGCTGCATGCTCAAATGAGCTGCAAGGATGATTACGAATTAGAAATCCTGTAGGGCCCCTTTAGTTTTTTAGGAAGGATACGACCCATACGTGCACGCCGCAGATAGTAATGCTCGAATTTCTCTCCTGTGAGCAAAATTGTGTCTTCCTTTTGAGCTCTAGGCGAACGTCCCATCACTTTGGCGCTGCGCTTGGAGGATACAGCAACAATTGCTAGTTTATCTTCGTCATCTAAGCCCATAATAATTATGCCGCGACCCTTGGATAAAAACTTCATTTCCTCAGCCGAGAAGGACAAAAGCTTACCCTTCTCAGATACCGAGACGACATAACGATCCGTCTCTCGACTGAAGAATTGTGGTTTTATTGGCACTTCATTCGATGGCATCGTCATAAAATCTCGACCTGCTTTTCGGTTGGACACCATATCTCCCAACTCAGCGAAAAACCCATAACCTCCGGTAGTAGCTACAAAAATACTATCTTTTGATGAGCCAGCAATACAATGCATTACTTGCGCGCCATCCTGGAGATCCAAGAGAGATGAAGCTGGAACGCCATCCCCGCGTCCAGACGGAAGGATATTTGGATCAATACTGTAAGCCCTACCTTTCGAGTCCAAAAATACCACTGGATCTACTGTTCTACATTGTATAATTGACGCTAAACCGTCACCCTCTTTAAAAGATAGGCTACTGGGTTCAACATCCCATCCTTGCCGCATACGAATCCAACCCCTATTCGAAAAAATAACTGTAATTGGGTCGTTAGCAGCCTTAACTTCCAAGACAGCCTTTTCCGACATCTCTATCTTGGTCCTTCTTTTATCACCGAACTCCTTAGTATCAGATTCTATCTCTTTAATGATGAGTTCCTCTAGGCTTCCTTTATTTTTCAAAATTAACTTAAATGATTTTTGATCTTTTTTTAACGTTTTGAGCTCCTGCTCAACTTTTATATGTTCGAGTCTCGCTAATTGCCTCAGTCTCATATCTAAGATGTCATCTGCCTGGCGATCAGACAACTCAAATTCAGACATTAGGTCTTGTTTCGGCACCTCAGAATTTCTGATGATTTTTATAACCTTGTCAATATTCAAAAGAACCAGTAATCGTCCTTCAAGGACGTGTATCCGGTCTTCAACCTTTTCTAAGCGGAAGCGCGTCCTTTTCGTAACAGTTTCTCTACGAAAATCAATCCATTCCGTTAAAATATCTAGTAGGTTTTTTCCAGTTGGTCGCCCATCTAAGCCAACGTTGACCAGATTAATTGACGCATTAGTTTCTAAACTGGTTCTAGCAAGTAACGCATTTATGAAGTCGCCCTCATTTATCCTGGAGGTCTTCGGCTCAAAGACCATACGCACCGGATTAACTCGATCCGATTCATCCCGCATACGGTCCAGAACTGACAACATGACTTGCTTTTCTTTTTGCTGCGAAGGTGTTATCGACTTCTTACCTAAACGTGGCTGCGGATTAGTGATCGCATCAATCTCTTCTTGAATCTTTCTGGCAGAGACACCCGGGGGTAACTCGGTGACAACCAACTGCCATTGACCTCTCGCTAATTTTTCAACGGTCCATCTAGACCTCACTCGGATAGCGCCTCGGCCTGTAACGTAAACCTCAGCAATATCAGAAGCGCTGGTAATAATCTGGGCACCTCCGGGAAAGTCAGGGCCTTTTATGAATCTCATAACCTGCTTAATACTCATGCCAGGATTTTTAATGAGTGCGATAACTGCCGATGAGACCTCTCGAAGGTTGTGGCTAGGCACCTCGGTTGCCATTCCTACCGCAATACCACTGGCACCGTTAAGCAATAAAACAGGTAACCGAGCTGGCAAAAAGCAAGGTTCCGTAACACTACCGTCATAGTTTGGAATGAAATCAACGGTGCCTTCTCTTAGCTCATTGAGTAACACTTCAGAAAATTTTGTGAGTCTAGCTTCGGTGTATCTCATGGCCGCAGCATCATCTCCGTCTCTGGATCCAAAATTTCCCTCACCATCGACCAAGGGATAACGAAGCGTAAAGTTCTGCGCGATACGTACTAACGCATCGTACACAGATGAATCACCGTGGGGATGAAACTTACCCAGCACATCGCCTACGACTCTAGCTGATTTTTTCCTGGAGTTTCCTGCAGTCGCATTCATCTCCCACATCGCGTAAAGGATTCTTGACTGAACCGGTTTTTGACCGTCGGCGAGTCTCGGTAACGCTCGGTCCTTAACTGTCGCAATTGCGTACTGCAGATACTGAGTAGAGGCGTATCGTCCTAATGGAATAGCATCAGAAAAATCCATTCGCTCCAATGGAGCGAAGTACCCCGGGAGTGGATCGGTCGATTTTCTTTTGGACTGGGCACTAGATTTCTTAGATAACTTATCTTCAACTTTACTCATTTCAAATAACTCTTTCTGTCGACTCATGTGACTACTTTTATATCATCAGTTGGGATCGTTTCATTCCAAATTAAACGAAAAATTGAGTAACTCATTGCTACCATCTGATAAGCTAAATTGCCATTCCCCAGCTGGAGCCTCATCTTTGGACCTCGCGTTATACCCAACGCAGCCAGATGCAACACCATTTATGACCTTAAACTTTCTCGGAACGTTGTAGCCTTTGTTGGGCCAACCACCGTCGTCCGAAATTTCGGGGTGGATGACTGATTGTGTAAGCATGTACTTATCATCATCAAAAAAATTCACAAAGACTTCAAAACAGAATCCAAACCGAATGATTTGATCCGCAGGAATAACGGTGGTTTTTTCTACTAGCTCCTGATTTTTGTTGTAGATCCCGTATTCCGTAATTTTAGCGTCATTGGCATGAACACTAATTCCTACGAAACAGGATAAGACCAAAAATAATGCCTGACGAAAGAAGTCATGTTTACTCATGAAAAATCCGCCTCAACTAAATTACCAAAAGTCTCCATCCAATTGCGGCGTTGGCCAGCATTCTCTCGCGCCATCATCATGCCAAAAATGTCCAAGGACTCTTCCATTACATCTTCGAAAGTAACTTGTAGCACCCGTCGAGTGTCCGGATTTAGAGTAGTGTCCCAGAGCTGATCTGGACTCATCTCACCCAACCCCTTGAAACGACTGACTGACCAGGAATCACGTTTTACTCCTTCATCAATCAATTTTTCCTCTAACGTTTTGAGTTCAACTTCATCCAGCACATAAAGTTTACGCCCTGGCTTACTCTTGCCTTGAGCGGGCACATCAATTCTAAATAACGGCGGTTGCGCGATGTAGATGTGGCCATCTTGGATAAGCTTCGGGAAATGGCGAAAAAATAAAGTTAATAAAAGGACCTGAATGTGGGCGCCATCAACATCTGCGTCTGCGAGAATATTAATTTTTTTGTACCGCAAATTTGATAAGTCTGCAGACCCGTCCAAAACGTGATGATCAACACCAATCGCGACAGCGATCGCCTCGATCTCCTTATTAGAATATAGTGAGCTTGGCGCGTCCTGCCATGTATTTTTAGGCTTACCTTTAAGGGGTAGAATGGCTTGAAATTCCTTATCCCTTGCGCCTTTAGCAGATCCTCCTGCAGAATCACCCTCAACGATAAATAGCTCGTTGCGCATGGGGTCTTCCGACGCGCAATCGGTGAGTTTACCTGGTAAAACAGCAACACCCGAACTCTTCCGTCTTTCAGTTTTCTGTGCTGACCGCGTACGTTGAACCGCTTGACGAAGCACCAGCTCAGCAATACGTTTTCCCTCGTCCACGTGTTGGTTTAGCCATAGTTCAATTGGATCTCGAATCATCTGGGATACGAGTTTAAATGCATCTCGAGATATCAACTCGTTCTTCACCTGACCTTTAAATTGTGGATCTAGGATTTTACATGCGAGGACAAAATTAGCCCTGCACCACACGTCATCTGGCACTACTTTCAAACCTCGTTGGCCCATTGCATGATGATCAATGAAACTCTTTATTGCCTGATATACGCCGTCTCTCAAACCTGAAACATGCGTCCCGCCTTGTCTAGTAGGAATCATGTTGACATAGGACTCGCTGATCACCTCACCATCCCCCGTCCAAGACAATGCCCACTGAGCACCTTCGCCCTCGGCAAACGAATCGGATTCAGATGAATTTATAATATATCTTTCACCAAAAAATGTAGTCGCTACCGCGTCCTGACCAGCTATCGCCTCGGCAAAATATCCCTCAATACCCTTTGGAAAGTGCCAGCTCTGGATATCTATCTTCCCATTTTTCTCTAACCCCAGAGAAAATCGAACCCCCGGTAATAGCATGGCTTTGGCTCTAAGTAGGGCCGTAAGCTCAGTGATATCGAATTTAACACTGTCAAAGTATTTTGAATCCGGCCAAAACCTAATTCGAGTACCTGTTTTATTAGCTGGTAACTTTTTAATCTTTTTTAATGGTATTTTTATTTTACCGTTAGGACCAAATGTAATTTGGTGAAGCGCGCCGTCTCTTTTAACCTCTGCCTCTAGCTTAGTCGATAAAGCATTACTGACGCAGACACCAACGCCGTGCAACCCCCCTGCAATCCGGTAGACGGACTCAGAATCTGTCTTCCGAAATTTCCCCCCAGAATGTAACGTCGTAAAAATGACTTGAATGGCAGGGATTTTTTTAGTTTTATGAATATCAATCGGTATGCCTCTTCCGTCGTCCACGACCTCAGCAGAACCATCCTCATAAATCGTGATTTCTACATTCTTTGCGTGTCCTGCAAGCCCTTCGTCTGAGGAGTTATCGATGACTTCCACGAGTGCGTGATTGGGATTAACCGGATCAGTGTACATGCCCGGACGATGAAGGATCGGCGTTAAATCCTCCAGTATTTCAATATCATCCGCGGTGTATGTTGCTACTTTTTTGCTCATATAACCTTTTGCTCTATGGTGGTTTCATTTAAAACGATTATCGAATTTTTTCACTTCTGGCTCATAGACTCGTATTTCACAACCGTCGGTCGTCAGTTTAACTGAGTTTCAAACTGTAATAACAATATCGTTATCGGCTAACATCAACTACGACGCCAGGCTTAGACCTTAGCCTTGGAACCGGTCTAGATGGACTACTGGGGTGCAGTAACGGAATCTTAACGAACTCATCTTTGATAAATTCAACGAAGAGCTTAACCTTGCGAGGAATTAAGCGTGTCGAGGGATAAACAGCCGAAATTTTGATTGGATCGGGGGCAAAATCGTTCAAAATTGAGACTAAAGTACCGCTTTCTATTTCGTCCTTGACAAGTAAGGCCGGCACCAGAGCAATGCCCACATCATTCATAACAGCATCCCTAATCGCGTACCCGCTGTTTGCGCGAAAATTACCCCCGACTTTAATAGATACTGGCCCTTTCGCATCGCGAAAGGGCCAGACACTCGAAAAAAGATGGGTATAAGTAATGCAATTTTGATTCTTGAGATCGTTAGGAGTTTGAGGAACACCATTTTTCGACAAATACGATTTGGACGCTACGCAAACACGAGTACTACTCCCTATATGTCGAGCGACTAACTGAGAATCCTCAAGCTCGCCAAATCGGATAGCAACGTCAAATCCCTCCTGAACAAGATCGGCATAACGATCAGATAACGACACATCGACTCCCATACCTTCAAATTGATTTCTAAATGCAAGAAGTAACGGAAGCATATAAATTTGGCCAAACGCAACAGGACTACTGATTCGAAGAGTGCCAGTGGGTTTGTTTTGCAGACCAAGGACCTCCGTTTCGAGCTCATTAACGTCATCAATGATTCGCTGACACCGCTTAAAGTATTCTCTACCCGCGTCCGTCAGCGAAATTTTTCTAGTGGTTCTATTCAGCAAACGAACCCCAAGGCTTTGCTCCAACATATTCATATGCTTACTTACCGACGGTTGCAGCATCTTTAGCTCTCTCGCAACAGCGGAGAAGCTTCCGTTCTCGACAATACGTACAAACAGCTTCATTAACTTAAATCTATCCATAAGATAACCTATATATATCAAAAGTGAATATATAATATTTAATTTTATTCATTAGTCAATAAAAAAGAATATAAATGTGTTAACTAAGTATTGACGCACTGCAATAATTGATATACCTTTATTGGACTCTCTTTAATTTCCTCCTCCAAAAAGAGAACTTTTATAAGCCCTCAGGAATGAGGGCTTTTTTTTGTTTCGCAACATATCAGTTGTATTTAAGCTTTTATAGCTATTTATGAAAACATGACAATATAGTATTTTTTTGGAATATATCATATTCATATTAGTTGTATTGTTTTTTTTTAAGAATAAAACTAGCATTGTATCCATTGCAGTTACGGAAGTTTTGGGTAACTCTTGTATCATCTCTTTAATTACCTCCTCCCTAAAGAGAAGTACCTTAGCCCCCCCTCCCTGGGGGGCTTTTTTTATGAAAAAATCAGCTCAGAGGGTTGGATACTGTATCCCTCCATCGCAAATGGAGGAGCAATCACCATCGCGAACTTAATCGAGCGCTAGCGAGACTTACTTAATTAGACGGTTTTGATCATCATGACTATGCTTGGACATACGCAAATTATGCTCTCAGTCAAAGACGATGAGGCCATCATGAAATTGAAAAGCACGGGTAATATTGCCAATGCGGCTAATAAAATAACTGTAATCGGAGCTAGATGAACACAAATTTTTAGCGCCTATGTGGCTCAAAGCTTGTTGGTTCGGCAGTAATCACGGTCATACGAAGAGGACTGAATCACGGTGGTGTGTGACGGTGGATTGGTCGACCCAAGCGATCGCGATATTGGCGATACGGACAGGAGCTGTTAAGGTTTTTCGTCACATCCCTCGCGAGGTGCTTTGGCTCCTCTCGATTTACGATCAAAAAAGAAACTAAAATGACATTTATGATCAAGCGCCAAAAATAAATTTTGAAAGCGATTGATAAATAAATTAGGTATTAAAAAATATTATGGTAGAAATATTCGATTCGATTTCGATTGTAAAAAATAAAATCGCTGCACTGAAGGAAGAACACCGCGACCTGGATGAGGCGGTCACAGCATTAAACCAATCGCATCAACCCGATGAATTACAAATACGGCGGATGAAGAAACGTAAATTACTACTAAAAGATCAAATTCTCCAACTTCAAAAAATGCTGGTTCCCGACGTACCGGCATAAAAAAACCACCCCAAGGGTGGTTTTTTTATTCTTAGAGAATCCTAACCGAAACTATCAGTAACGGCGCCCTTTGAGGCGGTCGAAACTAAATAGGCATACTTGGCAAGTAACCCACGTTTGAATCTTGGCTCCGGTTGCTTCCAATTATTCTTCCGCCTAGTGAGCTCCTCATCAGAGACCTTTACCTCAATCAGTAACTTATGCGCGTCAATCGTTATCTCGTCACCCTCCTCAACCAGGGCAATGTTACCTCCCACAAAAGCCTCAGGAGCCACGTGTCCGACAACCATTCCCCAAGTCGCACCTGAGAATCGCCCATCAGTCAAAAGCCCAACCGATTCGCCAAGACCGGCGCCAATCAAAGCAGACGTAGGCGCTAGCATTTCTTGCATCCCTGGCCCCCCCTTCGGCCCTTCATAGCGAATCACTAATACATCTCCCGCTTTTATCTTACCGCCCATGATTGCCTCCATCGTCTCGTTCTCGGAATCAAACACACGCGCTGGGCCGTTAATCACAGGATTTTTCAATCCTGTGATTTTAGCTACACATCCCTCTGTTGCGAGATTTCCTTTTAATACAGCCAAATGACCTTGCTTATACAAAGGCTTATCAAATGGCCTGATCACATCCTGATCAGGAGAAGGCTCACTCGGGATATGCTCTAGTTCCTCAGCAATAGTTCGACCCGTAATAGTCATGCAGTCGCCATGCAACAAGCCGTTTACCAAAAGCATTTTAAGTACCTGCGGAACACCTCCAGCCTTGTGCAAATCAACACCGACATATTTTCCTGAAGGCTTGAGATCACAGAACACGGGGGTCTTTTGCCGAATGCGCTCAAAATCATCAATACTCCAATCAACCTCGGCTGCCGAAGCTATGGCCAGGTAATGTAAAACAGCATTTGTGGACCCGCCAGTCGCCATTATCAATGACACCACATTTTCTATTGATTTTTTTGTAATGATATCTCTTGGTCGAATATTGTTCTTTATGGCATTGACTAAAACTCGACCAGAGTCTCCCGCCGAATCTGCTTTTTCTGGGTCAACCGCAGCCATAACAGATGAGCCCATTAAACTCATTCCCAATGCCTCAAAAGAAGATGACATGGTGTTCGCTGTAAACATACCGCCACACGCACCAAACGTTGGGCATGCATTCTTCTCGATTCCTACAAAATCCTCTTGCGATATTTTCCCAGCGCTGTAAGCACCCACCGCCTCGTATGCGCTGGCGATCGTTAGGTCTTCACCTTTCCAGTTGCCAGGCTTTATGGTTCCGCCATAAACATATATGGCCGGAACATTCATTCTCGCTATGGCCATCATGCCCGCGGGCATATTTTTGTCACATGCGCCAACCACTAAGACTCCGTCCATCATCTGACCATTGACCGAGGTCTCGATAGCATCTGCGATCACCTCGCGAGATACCAAGGAGTACTTCATACCATCAGTACCCATACCAATACCGTCCGTCACTGTAGGAACTCCGAAAACTTGCGGCATCCCATTTGCCCCTCGGATACTCTCCATTGCCCGATCGACAAGCGGCTGAATACCGGCGTTGCAGGGATTCATATTGGAGTGCCCGTTAGCGACGCCAATAATTGGTTTCTGAAAATCATCATCCCCAAAATCTACGGCTCTCAACATAGCCCTGTTCGGTGCCCGCACATCGCCACCTGTAATTATCTTACTGCGCCAATTATCAGCCATTCTTTATCTCCCCTAACCTCATTAAATTTAGAACCTCAATCGAGTGTGAGCTCACCACCACAAACACATTCACAGTGTATGAGTATCCACTAATACACGCACATAGATCGTCTTATGTTCTGACCTACCATAATTGAGTCTGGACATGAGATTGTCAGACCTTAATAGATCACCGTCTAATATATTATTAAGCACTTTTTAATATATAATATATATATATGGAGTTAAGACATCTCAGATATTTTGTAACCGTTGCCAATGAACTGCATTTTGGGCGAGCGGCAAGTAAACTCCATATCTCTCAGCCTCCATTGTCAATGCAAATCCGCGATCTAGAACGAGAAGTTGGCGTAGAACTCCTCTACCGAACCAAAAGAAGCGTCTCACTCACTCAGGCAGGAAGCGCATTTTTCGATGAGGCAAAAGACATCTTAAAACGTGTGAATCACGCTAAAACATCGGCACAACAAGCCGCCAGAGGTGAAATAGGCGATCTCACAATTGGCTTCATTAGCGTTGCAGATTACAACCTGCTTCCATACGTTCTCCGCGAATTCCAAAAAAAATATCCCTCTGTTTCACTTGGACTGCGAGAGGCGACTACAGATACCCAAATTGCAGATTTAACAAATGGAGTCATTGATATTGGATTTTTGCTGCCTCCAGTGAACGCAGAGGGGATTAAGTCATTTTTAATCGCAAAGGAGAAATTAGTTGCGGTATTACCAACAAGCCATCCTCAAGCAAAAGCTAAACGAGCAATCTCTATCAAATCACTAGCATCCTCCTCTTTCATCATGACGCCGCGGCAACATGCGCCAGGGCTATATGACAGCATTATAAAATTTTGTGGGAAATTTAAAGTTTATCCGCACATCGCTCAGGAGGCCATCCAAATGCAAACAATCGTTAGCCTAGTTTCCGCGGAGATGGGCGTTTCTTTAATACCCGAATCAATACAGAAACTTCAAAGAACAGGAGTAGTCTATAAAGCTATAAAAGAAGTAACGCCTACCATTGAAATTCATTTGGCGTGGAAAGAGTCAAATCGATTACCCAGTTTAGATCGATTCTTGGAGTTCACAAAAAAATCGATGAAAACGTACGAAAAAGACTGACAATATGATGACAAAAACGCTCCATTCCGAAGAGGAAACCTTGTTGTTTGGAGAATTAATAGCCAAAGGCCTAAAAGCGGGCACATTTTGTGCCCTTGAAGGACCATTAGGGGCTGGAAAGACTTGCATCTCGCGAGGGATTTTACGAGGGATGGGACACGCAGGTCACGTTAAGAGTCCTACTTACCCCCTCGTAGAAATTTATAATTTAAAAACGCTAACCGTCTATCACTTCGATTTTTATAGAATTATCGATCCTATAGAAATACTGGAGGCGGGCTTTAGAGATATGTTTGGTGGGGAAAATATTTGTCTCGTTGAATGGGCTGACAAAGGAAAGGGATCTATACCCATTCCCGACATCACCATATCCCTGACTTTTAACCGAGACTCAAGAAATATTTCAATAAATGCAATCAGTCAACTAGGGCAACAATGCTTGGAGGAAATACTGTAATGCATCAATCGTTTATAAAAATTCTTCTATCAATATTTTTATACACCGCCCTAATCGTCGGCGTAATATCGGCGAATGAGGAGAAAAACTATATTGAGTCAGCCACGTATAAAATTGATAAAAAACAGACTTTTATAGAAATTAAGTTCTCCCGTGATACCAAGTATCAATATAACCAGCTTCAAAATCCTGATCGACTGTATTTTGACTTAGAGGTCTCAAGTATCGATACAAAACTTAATGCGCTAGTAAGAGCGCTAAACGAGAAGACCGGACTGTTAACCAAAGCCGTCATCGCGAAGAATAAACCGAATATAGTGCGCATTGTTTTTCAGCTATCTCCCGACATTAATACGCGCGTAAACGGCAACAACCGCGTAATAAAAATCCTCACTTCCCGAAACGAAATTCCCGATCTCATTGATAACTTTTACCAAGCCGAATCCACTCAAACAAAGAATAAAATATGGGAAAAAGACCAATACGTCATCGCGATTGATGCCGGGCATGGCGGTAAAGACCCGGGAGCAGTCGGAAGGAAGGGTACGACAGAAAAATCTATAAATTTATCCATCGCAAAAAAACTAAAAAAATATATCGATAAAGAACCAAACATGAAAGCCGTTCTGACGCGAGACAAGGACGTTTACGTCAAATTACGTGATCGAATTAAAAAGATAAGAAAACATCAGCCAACTATTTTTATCTCAATACACGCAGATGGCGCTAAAAATAGAAAAGCCAGCGGATCCTCAGTTTTCATACTTCCTCGAAAAGACGAAGTAGCAAGCTCTCGCTACGCAAAAAATGTCGCTGACAAAGAAAATGAAATGGACTTGCTATTTGACCCAGATATTGACAACCGTGACAAAGACACACAAAAAACTATCATAGACCTATCGCAAAACGTAACACGATATTTAAGCGAACAGCTAGGCACTAGCGTGCTAAAACGCATAGGCAAAGTAAACAACCTTCACAAAAAGAAAGTTGAAAAAGCAAATTTCGCAGTACTAAAATCAATCGACGTGTGCTCGATTTTAGTTGAGACCGCATTTTTAAGTAACAGCGAAGAGGAAAAGCAGCTAAGGACCGCAGCCTATCAAGATAAACTAGCTCTAGCGATTCTCAAAGGTATTAAAGAATTTCTAAAAAACACACCGCCCGAACAACTTGGCGTTAGGATATCGAGAAATTAATTGTTTAAACGAAACGAGAGAATGGTCACAGGGATACTTTTGGCGGCCGGTATAGGCCGAAGATTTGGTTCCCAAAAACTGCTGGCAAAACTTCCCTCGGGAGTGCCGGTCGCTGTCGCTTCTTGGAGAAATCTAAAAGCTGCACATGACAACTCGTTCGCTGTGATTCGACATACTGACAGGCTAGTGAAATCATTATTTGAAGAAGAAAATATTCCGTTTGTTATTTGTAACGACGCGCATTTGGGAATGTCTCGTAGTCTATTAACCGGCATCGAAAGCAGCCTTCAATCAAGCGGATGGATCATTGCTTTGGGAGATATGCCATTTGTAAATCCAAAGACAATACAACGAATTACTTTGGGCATGTCTGACGTTGCGCACAAGAAGATATTCCGACCAACATATCATGAGCGCACCGGAAACCCAGTTGGATTAAAATTTGAACTTCTTGAGGAGCTGAGGACTTTGCAAGGCGATGAAGGAGCTCGAGAAATGATCAAACGAGATAGCAGCAGAGTGCATCATATTCCTGTTAAGGACCAAGGGATTATAAAAGATATTGATACCCAACAAGATTTGATTGCGGTTAATAAACTCTAGCGGTATTTACCATCCCAAGGGCCAGGCTTTAGCGAAGCATCTCGACCGTCCTCAGACACTTTTGGCCTATTAAGCGAGAAGATGGTTTCTGGTGTCACTTGGCAATAATCCATATAACCCATTCGTGCTATTAACCCTGCTTTTGCCGTATCGAACAACCCGTCTGACAAATACTGATCGTCAATAAACACGCCAACTACAAAGCCAAGAATCATGCTGTAGCGAGAC
This sequence comes from Burkholderiales bacterium, assembly GCA_028379895.1. GTDB lineage: Bacteria > Pseudomonadota > Gammaproteobacteria > Burkholderiales > Eutrophovitaceae > Eutrophovita. The sequence goes on along the minus strand of JAOEKQ010000007.1, from coordinate 21,567 downwards.
GCAGTTTGGTCTTCTGCACTATTAGGGAGGGGAATCACTTTCCAAAGTCTGCACTCTAGCGCGGCAGGACTACCAGCAATACGAGGAGGGACCACGATGCGAGACTGAGCTGGTTTTAGGTTCGCCAAATCAAATTCACTAACGCCCTCCGAAACAGCAGCGGAACTCATATTCATCTCCTCCCGTAAACGATAAGTCGCGAGCGAGCACACAAACTCCTTTGTCTCCTCTATATTAACTAGCGTATCTTTTCTTTGATTGGAGGAGATCATCACCATTGGAGGTGAATCACTGACAGCATTAAAGAAGCTGTAGGGCGCAAGATTTACCTTATTTTTAATTGAGGTGGTGGAAACCCAGCCAATGGGTCTCGGGGCGATTAATGCTTTAAAAGGGTCATACTCGAGGCCATGATCATTTTTTTTCGTTTCATAAAACATACAAAAGTCACCTCTGTTTTAACCATAAAAAAGTTAATCTAACGCCTTCAAAATATCCTCCACCACTTTTTTAGCATCGCCGAAGACCATCATGGTCTTATCCATGTAAAATAATTCATTATCTAGACCAGCATAGCCAGAGGCCATTGATCTTTTATTAACGATTACGTTATTGGCTTTATATGCTTCTAGAATCGGCATTCCATATATAGCGCTACCTGGTGTTCTGGCGGCCGGATTAACCACATCGTTCGCTCCCAACACAAACACCACGTCTGTTTGACCAAAATCGCTATTAATGTCCTCCATCTCGAATACTTGGTCATAAGCGACCTCTGCTTCAGCAAGCAAAACGTTCATGTGTCCGGGCATTCGACCTGCAACCGGATGAATTGCGTAACGTACCTGAACGCCCTTAGCTATCAATTTCTCGGTCATTTCTTTAACTGCATGTTGCGCCCGAGCAACAGCAAGACCATATCCGGGAACAATAACTATCGAGTCAGAATTTCCCAAAAGGAAAGCAACATCATCCGCGCTGCCAGATTTAACGGGACGCGCCTCTGATGAACCAGTTTGCGTGCCCTCTTCTGCACCAAAACCGCCCAGAATGACACTGAAAAATGACCGATTCATCGCCTTACACATGATGTAGGAGAGAATCGCCCCAGAGGACCCTACTAAGGAGCCAGCGATAATCAACATCGAGTTATTCAGCGAGAATCCGATGCCGGCAGCAGCCCAACCCGAATAACTATTCAACATAGAAACAACAACCGGCATATCCGCGCCGCCGATCGGAATAATGATTAATACTCCCAAAACGAACGCGATCGCCATCATGATCATAAATGGCAGCCACTGTTGCGTCATGAAGAACCATGCGCCACATCCCAGCATCAAAAGAGCCAAGACAAGATTTATAAAATGCTGCCCCTTAAAAACAATCGGCGCTCCTTGGAAAATTCGAAGCTTATAACTGCCAGATAGCTTTCCAAAAGCTATAACTGAGCCAGAGAAGGTGATAGCTCCGACAAAGGTTCCAACGAAAAGCTCAAAACGGTTTCCCACAGGAATAAGTCCATTAACCAATTCGATACCTAACGCCGTAGGCTCAGCAACTGCGGCCACAGCAATAAACACCGCAGACATTCCAATCATAGAGTGCATAAAAGCTACTAATTCAGGCATTTTTGTCATTTCGACACGTTTAGCCATTATCGCACCGAGCCCTCCGCCGATAACCATTCCTCCAAAAACGTTCACTAAACCCGATTGAGCTTCGCCAGACAATTTCAGTATGAGAGCTACTGTTGTTAAAACTGCGATCGCCATACCCGTCATGCCGAAAGCATTCCCTAAACGGGACGTATTAGGGTGGGATAAACCCTTGAGCGCCTGAATAAAACAGACCGAAGCGAGCAAGTACAAGAGCACCACGAAGTTCATACTCATTTTGACGCTCCTTCAGTAGCTTTTTTTGGTTTCTTTTTAAACATTTCCAACATACGCCTAGTAACCAAAAATCCTCCGACGACGTTAACCGAGGCTAAAGCAACCGCAGCCACCCCCATAATCTGACCTAGCAAAGTTTCAGTCAATGCTGCCGCCAACATGGCTCCAACAATCACAATCGCCGATATAGCATTTGTGACTGACATCAGCGGCGTATGTAACGCGGGAGTCACATTCCAAACCACGTGATAACCGACGTATATCGCCAAAACAAAGATAATAAGATTGATAATCGTTGGGTTAATAGCTTCCATGTGGTGACTCCCTATCCAAAAATACTTTAATCAGAATTTGACGAAACCAAGGTGCCAGACACAATTTCATCCTCTAAATTTAATGCGAAGGAGCCACTATCTTTATTTGTGATTAGCTCCATAAAATTCAATAAATTTTTCGCATACAAAGAGCTCGCATCAGACGCAACACTCGACGGAATATTTACGGAGCCGATCAAAGTGACACCATGGTGTATTGAGATTTGATTTGCTTGAGTTAGCGGGCAATTACCACCTTGCTCAGCTGCCATATCGACAATTACGGAGCCCGACTTCATAGATTTGACCATTTCCTCCGTCACAAGAACCGGTGCGGGCTTTCCTGGAATGAGAGCAGTGGTAATAACAATATCCGCTTGTTTCAATCGTTCAGCAATGAGGTCTGCCTGACGTCGCTTATAGTCATCGCTCATTTCTTTCGCGTACCCTCCCTCGCCCTGAGCAAGCTCTTGTTCGTCCTCTGTTAGAGGAACCTCAATGAATTTAGCCCCTAAAGACTCTACTTGCTCTTTCGTCTCTGGTCTGACATCAGTTGCCTCCACCACAGCACCCAAACGTTTCGCAGTAGCGATCGCCTGAAGGCCTGCGACACCCACACCCATAATCACGACTCTCGCAGCCTTTATTGTTCCTGCCGCGGTCATCAACATTGGCATGAGTTTTGGATAAGCATTCGCAGCGATAAGGACTGCCTTATATCCAGACAAATTAGCCTGAGAAGATAAAACGTCCATTGATTGCGCTCGAGATATTCTCGGCAATTGCTCCATTGAAAAACCAGTCACGCCGGCTTTTTTTAATCTCTCTATAGCGGCTGCATTGTGAGGCTGAAGAAGTCCGACTACTACTTGACCTCTTTTTAATAGCGCCGCCTCTTCCGGTGCAGGACTTTGAACTTTCAGTACTAGTTCAGCTCGCTCGTAAACCTCAGCCGCGCTATTTCCTAAAGTCGCACCAGCTTCTACAAATGCCTCATCAGAAAACGAGGATTTTTTTCCCGCTCCTGCTTGAATTATGACTTGATGAAGCCCACTGGATACGAATTTTTTGACCGTCTCTGGAGTCGCTGCGACACGATTCTCACCGTCTACTATCTCCGCTGGAATTCCAATTAACATCAATAAATATCCTTCCTCTACTCGTCGAGACAAACATTCTAAAAACACAAGTTTGAAGATGCATGGCTTGCATGGAGCGTCTATACAAACATTAAAATACCCTTCACTCGCCTAAACTGAACTAAATTCTACATTAAGGAAAAATTAGTCGTTCAAATTCTGTACCATTAATCATTATGTCTTCAATAAAAGCCTTACCGGATATCTTAATCAGTCAAATCGCAGCTGGGGAAGTTGTTGAACGACCCGCTTCAGTTTTAAAAGAACTCCTTGAAAATAGCATTGACTCAGGCGCGGACGTAATCAACATTGCCATCACTGAGGGTGGTACGCGAGAAATTCGTGTTTCGGACAACGGGCCGGGAATTCCGAAAGATCAACTTGTCTTGGCATTATCGCGACACGCAACAAGCAAAATCAGCACACTAGCCCACTTAGAATCAATTGTCAGCCTTGGATTTAGGGGAGAGGCTTTAGCATCAATTGCATCTGTATCGCAGTTTGTTCTATCGAGTAAACATCGAACCGAGAATCATGGTTGGGATATTACTGCAGAGGAAGGACGAGTATCCGAACCTAGGCCATGCGCCATTGACCAAGGCACTGTAGTTTCCGTCAAAAACCTTTACTACAACACGCCGGCTCGTAAAAAATTTCTTCGGTCACAAAGTACCGAGTACGGTCATTGCGACGAAGTCTACAAACAAGCAGCGCTCTCACATCCAGCCATCGACTTTACGATATCCCACAATGGAAAAATTCGTCGAAAAGCTAACAGCAAGACTCTTGAAGCGCGCATCCGTGAAACCTTAGGTTCTGGTTTAACAGACGCCAGCGTTTGGCTGGAGGCAAGCACAGAGGACGTATCTATCCAAGGATTTGTTCAACAACCAGCTTACGATAAAGGCAATAAAGACACTCAATATCTTTTCATCAACGGGCGGTTCGTTCGTGATCGAGTGGTCTCACACGCAATAAGGCAAGCCTTCAGTGATGTTCTTCATCACGGTAAAGGAATTTCATACATTCTCTTTATACAAATGAATCCTCGACTAGTAGACGTAAATGTACACCCTCGAAAAACTGAAGTGCGTTTCCACGCATCTCAAGCCATACATCAGTTTGTTTTTCATGCCATCGAAAAAAAACTCGCTTCGGTGGAGCGAATATCAACCAAAAGTACTCATTTATTTTTCACGGATCGAGACACAAAAATTTATCCACAAGACCTGCGATTTCAAAATAATCTCGGATTAGCATCCAGTGAAAGAATAAGCCCCCACATTAGCTTCGATAACGTTCAAATAGCTACCAGCGCATACGACGTAAATAATGAGTTCAGTTCGAAAGACATCTCAGATTGGAACCAGATTGACAAAAAAACACAACATGACTACCCCCTTGGTTTCGCGCTTGCTCAACTCAGTGGAATATATATTCTTTCCCAAAATCGTGAAGGACTCATTATTGTCGATATGCATGCCGCTCACGAACGAATCGTATATGAGCAACTAAAAACCGCACTTGATTTAAAGGAGATACCGAAACAAAAACTTCTCATTCCAATTGACGTTGGTTTGGATCTCACTCAAGCGACACTCGTCCAAGAAAATGAGTCCCTCTTAAACACCCTAGGCTTTGAATTTTCTGTATCCGGTCCTGAGAATATAGCAATTCGCGCGATACCCTCGTTTGTCACGCCTGGAAAAGCTTCTGAACTAATAATGGATGTCATTAAAGACATAATTGAATACGGTACTACACGAGTTTTAAAGGAATACAGAAACGAAATACTATCGACACTCGCATGCCATTCTGCGGTGCGTGCTAACCGAAAACTCTCAGTTGAGGAAATGAATAACTTACTCCGGGATATGGAGCGTACTGAGCGATCCGATCAATGTAATCATGGACGACCCACCTGGTTCCAGATATCACTTCCCGAGCTAGATCGTCGGTTTATGCGGGGCCAATAGTCGTATGGTTTATTATCCATCGGGGAATATTGCCGGATGAAAAAAGAGACTGCACTGGACGCGATTTGCCTTTTAGGTCCAACGGCTAGTGGAAAAACCGATATCTGTGTCGAACTAGCCCGGCACTTTCCAATTGAAGTGATCAGTATAGATTCAGCACTTGTTTATCGCCACATGGATATTGGTACTGCCAAACCAAATCTAGAGGCATTATCACAATGCCCTCATCATTTGGTCGATATCTTAAATCCTAACGAGCACTACTCTGCTGCAAGGTTCAAATTAGATGCAGAGAGAATCGTCCACGAAATCGCGATGCGTGGCGCCATCCCAGTCCTGTCCGGTGGCACTATGATGTACTACAAAACACTTAAAGACGGTTTAAATAAACTACCGGAGCGAAATATCCAAATTCGCGAGGCAATTGATTTAGATGCCAAACAATATGGATGGCCCCATATTCATAACAACCTCAGCAAAATAGATCCCGAAACAGCACAAAAACTGAATCCTAATGATTCACAGAGAATTCAGCGCGCGATGGAAGTATTCCAATTAACCGGTGAACCAATGAGTAAACTTCTCAATGAACCGGCTTCAAACCGAGGCATCTTAAAGACTCTTGATATCGCTCTTATCCCTAAATCCAGGGCAATTTTACATAAAAATATCGAGGCTCGATTTAACGAAATGATTACGCAGGGATTAATCGATGAAGTAGCTAACCTAAAAAAAAACTGGGACCTTTCACTAGACATGCCTTCGATGAGATGCGTTGGCTACCGGCAGGTTTGGGAGTATCTAGCTGGAGAATATAATAAAGACACTTTAGTTGATAAAGGCTCTGCTGCAACGCGTCAACTAGCCAAAAGGCAACTCACTTGGCTACGCGGGTTTGAAATTGATCACGTATTCGATCCGCACGAAACTGACACTCCGTCCTACATTCAACTAGTCTTACAAAGACTGATAAATTAAATCAAGACTGACGTAAACGTTTTGTAGTAATCAACGTGTCGAGTTCACCGTCGCTTAACTGCACTGTCAATCTATCGTCCACAGAAACAGATTTAGTACTTCTTAAAATATCACCCTCGTTATTTCGCACAATTGAATAGCCTCGAGACAAAACCTGCTCAGGGTCTAGGTGAGACAAGCTACTCCTGACGCTAGACAGACGCCCTTGTAATTGATTTAAGGTAACGAGTATTTCACGATGCATTCGCTTCTGATAATCCTCAATTAGTCGTAAAGAACGCGTGCCATCTGGCCTCAGTCGAGAGAGCTGGGACTGCACGATATTTAAACGACCGACTTGCCCACGAATTAGTCGATGTACGCCGACATTCAGTCTATTCGCCAACCGATCCAGCTCATAGCCATAGAGAACATTCCGTTTACCGGGATGAATCAGTCTCCGATTTAAGTAATCAATGTGCTGTTGATTTGCATCCACTTTAGCTCGGATGTTTTTAGTTAGCCGTTTCAAAAATCTTTGGAGCTCAAGTGCTATCTCCTCAAAAGCAGACACCACTGCATTGGCAGCAGCCGTCGGGGTCGGCGCACGGTGATCGGATACAAAGTCAATTAACGTGGTGTCTGTTTCGTGTCCCACACCGGAAACAACAGGAATAGGACAACTGGCGATTGCTCGAATTAACTCTTCAGAATTGAACTCCCATAAATCTTCAAGACTGCCGCCTCCGCGGCAAACTATTAGCCCATCAACCTCGCAACGCTCGCTAGCTAAAATAACCGCCTCTGCCAGTTTTTTACCAGCACCCACTCCTTGCACCGGTGAGGGATAGATAATTACCGATACATTGGGCGCGCGATCAGCTAATGTTTTACAAACATCACGGAGGGCAGCAGCGTCTAACGAAGTAACGACGCCTATTTTTTGGGGAAAACGGATTAAGGGTGTTTTCTTGCTCGCATCGAATAATCCTTCAGCAGCAAATTTCCTTTTTTGAGCTTCGTACAACTCAAATAATCGGCCCAAACCAGATTTTCGAATGACTTGAGCTATTAATTGGAACTCCCCCCTTTTTTCAAACATCGAGGGCGCTGCTAATAACTCCACTTCAAGTCCATTCTTGATTTCAAATTCGATATTACTCATTCGAGACCGAAATAAAACGCACCGGACTTGGCTTGATTCATCTTTCAAAGAAAAGTAAGAATGACCCGATGCCGCTCGAACAAAATTTGAAATCTCACCTCTGACCCAAATCTCAGGTAAGTGACTTTCGATCAAGGATTTGATCGTCCTGGTAACTTGAGAAACGGATAAAACTTCGGATTGGATCCCATTCTCACTCATATTACCCACCCAAAAATTAATAGAGACTTTGCAAGCCTGCATTCTATGGAAAAAATACGACTAAGTTAACTAAACTATTGACATTCAAAGAACTTTTTTGTTGAATAATCCACAACCGTCATGATTAGATAAAAAACCATTAATAAACACTAGCTTAACTCATAAAATAACATAAGCTATTGATTTTTATGTATATTTTTTATTCCCAGGCCATTGCAATTGCCAACGGCTTATCAAATTTCTACATTTATCCTCCGCTCACGTACATTTACCCACAAACTTATCCACAGTTTTCAACGAAAAGTATTGTTAAGTCTTATACTTAAAGCCTTTATAGTTTCCCATAGTAAAAATATACAAGAAGGAACTTGATGCCAATAACTCCGGAGTTTAAAGTGATGACCTACATAACTAGTGCACTAGGGTTTATATTGTGATCGAAATCATCATAGCTGCTGGCTGGCCAATTTGGCCCATTATATTTTGTTCTGTCATATCCGTGGCCATTATTGCGGAGCGATTTTACTCGCTAAGACGAGAGGCAGTGGTACCTAAAGATTTACTCGGCGAGACCGTTAGTCGACTAAAAACCTCTGGGATCACGCAGGACCTAATCGTAAAAACTGGGGCTTCATCTCCATTAGGACGCGTATTCGTCGCAGGATTAGAAAATTTGGGAAATACCAAAGAAGCCATGAAAGAGGCCATTGAAGAGGCCGGTCTTGAAGTTGCTCACGAGATGGACCGCTACCTCACCACCCTTGGCACTATCGCCACCATGGCGCCATTACTAGGCTTATTGGGAACGATAATTGGGATGATTGAGATTTTCGGAGCATCCACTCCGACTGGGATCACCGACCCAGCTCGACTGGCACATGGGATTTCAATCGCGCTCTACAATGCAGCGTTCGGAATTATCGTAGCCGTCCCAAGTCTCGTGTTTTACCGACACTTTCGCTCAACGGTAGACTCGCTAATAGTCCAAATGGAGCTACAAGCAGTAAAACTAGTCGATATGACTCACAATAAAAAAGTTGACCAAACCGAATTATGAATTTCAGACGAGCCTCTTTTCGCGAAGAACCCGATATCAATCTGGTTCCATTCATTGACGTCCTAATCGTTATCGTCATTTTCTTAGCCGTCACGACTACATATTCTAGATACGCTGAGTTGAAAATAAATCTTCCCGTAGCTGATGCTAACACTGTTGATCAGGTAATCGACAAGCTCGAAATCGCGATATCACAAACTGGACAATATTTTGTTAACGGACGTGAAGTGCCGATGGAAAGCCCAGTACTTTTCGCACAAATCCTTCGACAGATCGCGGGGGCGGATACAGATCCAGTGATAATTATTAGTGCGGACTCAGATACAACGCATCAATCAGTCATTTACACCATGGAAGCCGCTAGAATTGCAGGCTATGGACGCATCACTTTTACGACCCAAAAGAACTGACGCCATCGCCATGTCAGCACATTCGTTTTCGAGCGAATTACAGCGAGAATTGCGACATCCTAAGCCAATGGGTCTCTTTCCCTTACTTGCTTAGAGGATACGAAACTTAGTGCCACACTCATGGGAACGTCTCAACGCGCTATCACTCGCCTCATTACCTCTGACGCTAGTTTTTTTGATACTGACCGCGGCAAGGAGACTACTCTTTCGTATCGGCATCCTCGAATCAACAAAAATAAACGTCCCCGTTGTCGTTGTAGGTAATATTACCGTTGGCGGGACTGGGAAAACACCGATCGTCATAGCAATTGCCAATGCGCTAAAAAAATCGGGCTTTACTCCAGGGATAATCTCACGCGGTTATCGAGGTGACGGACTCTGTCGTGAAATTACCCAAAACAGCACCCATGATGAGGTTGGAGATGAGGCCATGTTCATATCCACCAGCGTCCAGTGCCCAATGTGGGTAGGACCCAGTCGAGTAAAAAGTGCGCAACAACTAATAGCAAAATACTCAGATGTAAACATAATTATCAGCGATGATGGACTTCAACACTATGCGTTAAAGAGAGATATTGAAGTGGTCGTAATTGATGGGGAACGTAAATTTGGAAATGGCCTCTTACTGCCTTCTGGTCCACTCAGGGAAACCGTATCAAGGATTCGGACATGTGATTTCGCTGTTGTCAACGGGCCACAAAATCTCCACTTACCCTTACCTACGGCAAATATGGAACTTGTTGGTAGCACGTTTTATAAACTTTCCAACCCGAAAGTCACATGCAAAGCAGAGGATTTATTGGAAAGTCAAATCACAGCTATCGCTGGCATTGGAAATCCAGAAAGGTTTTTTAAACATCTACAGTCACTCGGTCTCAGGCCGAATACCAAGCGCTTTCCAGATCATCACAGGTACTCTGTTGCGGACCTCGATTCAATCGAGAGTGATGTCGTCATAATGACAGAAAAAGATGCGGTAAAATGTCAGTTCTTTACTAGAAAAGAATGTTGGTTTTTGCCGGTAACTGCAGACATCAATGATGAATTCACACAAACCATCATAGAAAAAATTAAAAATTATCGTGGATAAAAAACTTCTTGATATATTGGTATGCCCCATATGTAAAAGTGGACTCGATTTACAATCCGGAAATAGCGAGCTGGCATGCAAACCGTGTAAGCTTGCTTTTCCGATAAGAGATGGAATCCCTATAATGCTGGAAGAAGAAGCACGCCACATTCCATCTGAATAGCCGCTCAACCATCCCGAGAAATTCGTGAATTTTAAAGTCGTTATTCCTGCACACTTCGAGTCCACCCGATTCCCAGGTAAGTTGTTAGCAAAAATAAATGGGAAAACAATCATCAATCACGTTGTCGATTTGGCGAATCAATCTGGAGCATCAGAGGTTATCGTGGCGACTGATGACCAACGTATTGCCCAATCATTAATAACCTCTGAGTGCGAGGTCGTCATGACCCGCGAAGATCATCAAAGCGGAACAGACCGTATCGCGGAGGTCGCAGCTAAAAAAAATTGGGCTCCAGAGGATGTGATTATTAACCTCCAAGGCGATGAGCCATTTGTTGCCGCTGAATTAATCATTGCCATTGCTGAAGCATTAGCGCTGACGTCGAATGCTTCGGTATCAACGGCATGTTTCCCTTTAGTAGATCGCTCAGATCTTTTCGACACGAACCTTGTCAAGGTTGTCCTAGATCACAAAAACTATGCGCTTTATTTTTCTCGAGCACCAATTCCGTGGGCAAGGGATACATTCATAAGTGAACAAAAATCACTCCCACACGATTACGTTGGGCTGGGCCATATCGGAGTTTACGGGTATCGATCAATATTTTTACTCGAATATTCCGCCCTACCTCACAGCCCACTGGAAAAACAAGAGAAACTTGAGCAATTGAGAGTCCTGCAATCAGGCCATAAAATAATAGTGACACTTACTCATGCTCCACCTGCACCCGGAATCGATACTCCGGACGACCTTGAGAGGGCGCGCCAATTTGCCAGCACGCTATAATTTTCATTTTAAATTTATCAAAATTCAAAAAACCATATGGTGACATAGGTCGAAATTTACTATCGAGCCGGTCGAGCCAAAAAAAATAAGGAATTATTGTGAGACTAATACTACTTGGACCGCCGGGAGCAGGAAAAGGGACTCAGGCAACGTACATCATGGACAAATATAATATCCCTCAAATCTCAACAGGAGATATGCTAAGAGCCGCAGTTAAAGCCGGCACAGATTTGGGGCTCGAGGCCAAAAGATTTATGGATGCTGGAGGACTCGTTCCTGATACGGTGATTATTGGCCTTGTTAAAGAGCGTATTAACCAAGCAGATTGTGCAAACGGATTCCTGTTTGATGGTTTTCCCAGAACAATTCCTCAAGCCGATGCGTTAAAAGATGCAGGCGTGGATATTGACTATGTAATCGAAATTGACGTTGATGACGAAGAGATAATCAAGCGTTTATCGGGGCGCCGTGTGCATCCAAACTCTGGACGTACCTACCATGTGCTCTTCAATACGCCGAAAGTGGATGGAATTGATGATATTTCCGGAGAGCCACTTGTTCAGCGCGATGATGACAAAGAGGAGACAATCAAGAAACGCTTGGAGGTGTATCACGAACAAACCGAACTTTTAATTGGCTATTATTCCAACTTAGCAGCAAAACTCGATGGTCATGCGCCCAAATATAAAAAGTTTAAAGGTGTTGGCTCTCTAGAAGCGATACGAAATCAAATATTTGAGGCACTTGACTCATAATAATAAACCTAACGGATAAACTCTTAATGAGTTATTTGCAATCAGTAATCTGTCAAATTTAAGAGATATAAAATATGACAAAAAAACCACATAATGCTTTTTACGCGCAATCTGGCGGAGTAACTGCTGTCATTAATGCTTCGGCTGCTGGCGTTATCGAAACCGCCAGGAAGAATAAACATAAAATCGGAAATGTTTATGCTGGCAGAAATGGCATTATCGGTGCACTCACCGAAGATTTGGTTGACACATCTAAGGAGTCCGCGAGTTCAATTGCAGCACTAAAACACACTCCTGCGGGCGCATTCGGGTCATGCCGCTATAAATTGAAGTCGCTCGAAGAGAATAGGGCAGAATACGAGCGTCTGATAGCGGTTTTCAAGGCACATAACATCAGATATTTTTTTTATAACGGTGGAGGAGACTCAGCCGATACATGCTTAAAGGTGTCTAAAATATCCAAAGCGCTAGATTTCCCCATACAGGCAATCCACATACCTAAAACTGTAGACAATGATTTGCCAGTTACCGACTGCTGCCCTGGATTCGGATCAGTTGCAAAATACGTGGCCATTTCAACTCGAGAAGCGAGCTTTGACGTCGCGTCCATGGCTAAAACATCGACAAAGGTATTCATCCTAGAGGTCATGGGAAGACACGCAGGATGGATCGCGGCAGCTGGCGGTCTCGCCTCAACTTCAGACAGTCCTTTACCGATCGTCATATTATTTCCTGAAGTCGTTTTTAACCGCAAGAAATTTATTAAAAAAGTTCAAGACAAGGTTAAGCTTCATGGCTATTGCTCAATCGTTGTTTCTGAGGGTGTTCGAGGCTCAAATGGTAAGTTTCTATCTGATCAAGGACTCACAGATGCCTTCGGACACGCTCAATTAGGAGGAGTGGCTCCAGTCATCGCGAACATCATAAAAGAAGATCTTGGACTTAAATATCACTGGTGCGTAGCGGACTACCTGCAAAGAGCAGCAAGACACATCGCATCAAAAGTTGATGTTGATCAAGCATATGCACTTGGAGAATCTGCGGTTAAACTTGCGATCCAGGGCCATAGTGCAGTTATGCCTACAATTAAGCGTTTATCAGACAGTCCTTACCGCTGGAAAGTGAGCAGTACGCCGTTATCGCGAGTGGCAAATGTCGAGAAAAAAATGCCCAAAAAATTCATCTCCAGTGATGGATTTGGGATAACCCCGAATTGCAAGCGTTACCTTGAACCGCTCATTAAAGGGGAAGCTTACCCCCCATACAAGGATGGGCTACCCAAATACGTCGTGTTAAAAAACAAATTGGTTGCTAAAAAAGTTGGAATAGACTTCAAACTTTAGTTATTTTCAAGAGTTAGTCGTCATTTTCAGGTACAATCCGGCGCAACAAAAATTTAAAAGAAGCGCCTCTCGGTTGAGTGTTTCGAGATAGGCGCTAACCAATTAGGGTATTTGGCCGACCCTTATCGGCCAGTTAACTTCATAAAGTAAGGGGGGACGTTGATGTCTTCAGGACTAGTGATAGCCTTAGTTTGCTCGATCGTAGCCGTGATTTACGGTGCGCTATCGATTCAATGGATTCTGCGCCAGCCAGCTGGAAATGAACGTATGCAGGAAATTGCCACAGCGATTCAGCAAGGTGCACAGGCTTATTTAAACAGACAGTACTATAGTATTTCCATTGTTGGAATTATCCTATTCGTCGCACTCGGATTTGCCCTTGATTGGTATACGGCAATTGGATTCCTTGTCGGGGCGGTTCTGTCAGGTGCGGCAGGCTATATCGGAATGTTTATTTCTGTTCGCGCGAACGTGCGAACTGCAGAGGCAGCGAATCACGGAATTAATGCTGCCCTAAATGTTGCGTTTAGAGGTGGGGCTATTACAGGGATGTTGGTGGTTGGTCTTGGTCTACTCGGAGTTTCGGGCTACTTTGGGATTGTGTCCCACCTAACAGGAGATACTGATGAAGCACTGCATGCGCTGATCGGTCTTGCTTTTGGTGGATCACTCATATCAATATTCGCTCGATTAGGTGGTGGTATCTTTACGAAAGGTGCAGACGTAGGAGCTGACCTAGTTGGTAAGGTTGAGGCAGGTATTCCAGAGGATGATCCAAGGAATCCAGCAGTTATTGCTGATAACGTAGGTGATAACGTCGGTGATTGCGCTGGTATGGCAGCCGATCTGTTTGAGACTTATGCGGTGACTATAGTAGCAACTATGCTTCTGGGTGGATTGATGATGGCTGACATGGGCGAAACTGCGATAATTTATCCTCTCGTTCTTGGTGGTGCGTCGATTATCGCATCGATCATTGGCACCTTCTTCGTTAAAACTTCTGAAGGCGGCAGCATAATGGGTGCGCTCTATAAGGGCGTGATTGTTTCCGGCGTTATAGCCGCTGTAGCGTTTTACTTCATCACTGACACCATGATGGGTGGCGAATCTATTAACCTGTTCTATGCTGGGTTGGTTGGGCTTGCATTAACAGGCGTGTTGATTGTTATCACTGAGTACTACACTTCAACTGAATATGCACCTGTGCGGCATGTGGCGGCGGCATCAGAAACTGGTGACGCAACGAATATTATCGCCGGTTTAGGTGTATCAATGAAATCAACCGCACTTCCGGTTCTAGCTGTATGTGTTGCTATTGGCGCTTCTTACTCGCTCGCAGGGCTCTACGGTATTGCAATCGCGGCAACTGCAATGTTGTCGATGACTGGTATGGTTGTAGCCCTCGATGCTTACGGCCCCATCACTGATAACGCGGGTGGTATCGCAGAGATGGCTGAGCTACCCTCAAAAATCCGAGATATTACTGACCCCTTGGATGCCGTTGGTAATACTACCAAAGCGGTAACTAAGGGTTACGCTATCGGATCTGCGGGATTAGCTGCATTGGTTCTGTTTGCAGACTACACAAATACACTTGATGCTGCAGGTAAGCTCGTTGAATTTTCGCTGTCAGATCCAGCCGTCATCATTGGCTTATTTCTTGGCGGAATGATCCCCTACCTATTTAGCGCAATGGCCATGGAGGCTGTAGGACGGGCAGCAGGATCTGTTGTTAATGAAGTAAGACGACAGTTCAGAGAAATACCCGGCATCATGGAAGGGACCGGAAAACCTGATTACTCAAAGGCTGTAGACCTACTTACTCGTTCTGCTATCAAAGAAATGATGATTCCATCGTTACTACCGGTTTTAGCGCCGGTTGTGGTTGCATTCGGTATGAATTGGCTAATGGGGCCGGGAGAAGGAATAAAAGCTCTAGGTGGATTACTCATAGGAACGATCATCACTGGTATCTTTATTGCTATCTCAATGACCACAGGTGGTGGTGCTTGGGATAACGCTAAAAAATATATTGAGGATGGTAATTGTGGCGGCAAAGGTTCTGACGCACACAAAGCATCTGTAACTGGAGATACGGTCGGTGACCCATACAAAGATACAGCGGGTCCAGCAGTAAATCCTCTAATTAAAATTATTAATATCGTGGCGCTATTACTAGTCCCACTTCTTTAAAAAGAAACTCGTCATAAAAAAGGCTCCTTAATGGAGCCTTTTTTATACCCCTATAATAATTAATCATTTTTTTTTGATTGCTGAATCCCCGCCGTCACAGCTAACCGCATGGCTTGTTCGCGGGGCATATCAACAGGCGTAAGTCGGGAGCGAGGCACAAATATAGTGTAGCCACCAATCTGGTAACTCATCGGCAAATAAACAGCTACGCGACCTTCAGGAACCATGTCAGATGGTAAATCGGAAAAATCTTCACGAGTCAAAAAGCCCAACAGCCTAAGGTCTAAATTTGGCATATCGACCATCACTACCTGGAAGTTTTCGCCTTTATCATCACCCGCAAATAGTCCAAAAAACTCCTTGAGGGCGCTATATATAGTTTTTATCAAAGGAACTTTTAGAAAAAACCGCTCAGTCAAATTAAAAATACTTCGAATGACATATGCGCGCATCAATATCCCTATGACAAATACTACGGCGCAGCCAGCGGCAAGCCCCATACCAGCAACGTACGTTCCTTCAGGCAAGATCATTTGTAACGGAGTGACCATAAAAGACTCGGCTGTGGTAAATAACCAAACCAACAAATAGATAGTCGCTAGCACTGGTAGGGCGGTGAAAAGGCCGGTTAAAAATATTTTGCTGATGAACTTCATAAGGATCATGCTCCCGTAAGTAATTAAGTACTGCGCCATTTAAAACAGTATATTGTGGTTTTAACAATTGATGCGTTGGTTACGCACAAACTTGGTTTATACAGCATAAAAGCCCTATAACCTTGACACAGAAAATCTTGCGCACTGGAATTGTGCTTCATTCACGTTACGTTAATAACCCCTTTAGAGCTTCTCCTGTAGCTGATGTGGTCTGCTTCGCTAATTCCTTGGGCTTACCTTGGAAAAGGACATAACCTCCTGCATCACCACCTTCTGGCCCCAAATCGATTACCCAATCTGCGCTACTTATTACATCAAGATTATGCTCAATAACTACAACGGTACCTCCCGCCCCAGCGAGACGCTTGAGTGCTTCAATTAATTTCTCTACGTCTGCCATATGTAGTCCGACAGTGGGTTCATCAAGCACGAATAATGTTTGATTTTGTCCAGACCGACTGAAATGATCCTCATTATCAACTCTAAATTTCGATAATTCTGAGACTAGTTTAATTCTCTGGGCTTCTCCGCCGGACAACGTACTGCTGTGTTGTCCGAGTGTTAAGTAACCCAACCCTAGCTCATTTAGTAAATTGAGCTTTTTATTGATTCTCGGGTGTGCACTAAACAGCTCTAAGGCGTCTTTAATACTGAGCTTCAAAACATCTGCGATCGAGTGATTGTTATAGCGAATCTGCAAAGTATCTTTACTAAATCGGTCTCCGTTACACACCTCGCAGACCGTTCTAACATCGGGTAAAAAATTCATCTCTAATTTTTGAATGCCCTGACCTTCGCAGCCTTCGCAGCGACCACCTTTGGTATTAAAAGAAAATCGAGCAGGACCAAACCCTCGAATCCGCGATTCAGTCGTAGATGCAAAGAGCTTCCTAACTTCATCCCATATTCCGGTATAAGTAGCAGGACAAGAACGGGAGGTTTTACCAATAGGCGCTTGATCCACTTCAATTACCCGAGAAAAACATTGGATCCCAGTTATACTCGCGCAATCTACAAAACCTTGGATTTGAGTCTCCGATTTAGACCTTGAGACGAATTTATCCATATTCGTGCGCAAGGTACCACGAATTAAACTGGACTTGCCGCTTCCAGAGACACCTGTTACTGCAGTTAAATAACCAATGGGAATTTCGGCATTGATACTTTTAAGGTTATTACGTGTTGCCGACTCGATTCGTATGAAATCAGTTGATTTTTTTATCTGTTTGGCACCAGTATGAAAGAAACGTCTCTTCGAGGTTAAATAGTGTCCTGTGATTGAAGCATCGTCGCACATGATTTCTTCTGGAGAGCCGGATGATATGATGTTACCGCCTTCACTGCCCGCTCCTGGCCCCAGATCAATTACAAAATCAGCTTGCTTTATCGTATCCTCGTCATGCTCCACAACCACTAAAGTATTTCCATTATTTTGAAGGTGTTTTAGCGCTTTCAAGAGAACATCATTATCTCTAGAATGAAGTCCGATAGTCGGCTCATCCAGAACATAAACCGCACCACGAAGGTTTGACCCTAACTGCGCAGACAAACGCATACGCTGGGATTCGCCACCGCTCAAGGTGGGAGCAGAACGGTTCAACGTCAGGTACTTTAAACCAACGTCAGTCAAAAAGCGTAAACGAGATAAAACCTCTTTAAGTAAATCCTTCGCGATTAATCGCTCTCGCTCTGTCAAGTGGATTTCTGAAAGAATTCGATATAGGGAACCGACAGGTGTGGAGACTAAGTCGGACATCGTAAGATCTTTCCAAACGACGCTCTTCGCCTGGTTATTAAGTCGAACTCCATCGCACATCCCGCAAACAGCGCTGTCTGAATCTTGTGTATTTTTCGCTCTCTCCGTCTCTACCTCAATTTCATCTTTGAGACTTTTTATAGACTGTATATTACCTTCCAATACTTGTCCCATACCCTGACAGGCGTGACACCATCCATATTTAGAGTTAAACGAAAATAAACGCGGATCTAACTCATCAAAGGATTGTTGGCATGAAGGACATGCCCGCTTACTGGAAAAGCTTTCCTGTTCAAATGTCCCTCCCTTAAGTAAATCGTCAATATCAGAAATAACATGAAAAAATCCACTGCCATATTGCAGCGCATCTAGGACGACATTGATGATTTGTGCGCGCTGCAACTCCGACACAGTCATGCTCGCTAGTGGTAACTCGATAGTATGCTCTACGTAGCGATCCAGATTAGGAAATGCATCCGTTTTGACAAATGTGCTATCCACTAATAGATGTGTAAAACCTTTTTTTCGGTAAGTCTCAGCTAACTCTTTATAGACCCCTTTTCTGGCGCGTACCAGCGGAGCTAAGAATCCGATATGCTTTCCAGAGTAATCATTTAACAAGCGTTCAACAATCGAACTGAGATTTTGCGGCTCAATTTTAACTCGGCATTCTGGACAAAACTGAGTGCCAAGTTTGGACATCAATAGTCTCAAGTAATGGTAAGTCTCGGTAACAGTCCCGACGGTACTTTTGATACCACCCCGACTGGTACGTTGCTCGATGGCCACGGCCGGAGGAATACCATACACGGCATCTACATCAGGCTTTTTGCCGACATGTATGAATTGCCTCGCATAAGCATTAAGAGACTCTAGATAACGCCTTTGACCCTCTCCGTAAATAATATCAAAGGCTAAGGAGGATTTACCGCTGCCGCTAAGTCCAGTAATAACGGTCAATTTTTCATGGGGAATATTGACGCTAATATCCTGTAGGTTATTTTCTCTCGCATTTCTTATAGATATCGAGTTAGGGACCGATTGTCCAACCTGAGAATCCAGCCTCGGTACATCGCGCGTATTGATACCGACAAGCTGATTCTTAACGCGTGTTAACTCTACTCCAGTCAGAGAGGATGCCTCATTATAAATTCTCTCTGGAGACCCAAAGCAAACAACCTCACCGCCTCCATCCCCTCCCTCCGGGCCTAAATCAATGATCCAATCAGATGCCGCGATCAAATCTAAATTATGCTCAACTACCACTATCGAAGCACCAAGATTTACTAGTGCGCGCAGTGCAATGAGTAATTTTCTAACATCGTGAAAATGTAAACCAGTCGTTGGTTCATCAAGTAAAAATAGCGTTTGATTAACTGACCGAGTAGATGCCTCAGATAGATAACTGGCAAGCTTTAGCCTCTGAGCCTCTCCGCCGGATAACGTTGGCACAGGTTGTCCCAGACGTAAGTAACCTAGACCAACATCAACCAAACATTGTAGTTTTCGGCAAATTTTTGCCGCATTCTTAAAGGCAATCATGGCGTCGGATATAGTAAGATTTAGTACATCATCAATGTTTACCAAACCAATATCTGGCAAATCTACCTGAATCCTTAGCACATCCTGCCCGTACCTCTTACCATCACATTGGTTACATCGAAGATACACATCTGATAAGAACTGCATTTCCACTAACTCAAACCCACTACCCGCGCAACTTTGGCATCTACCCTTTCCAGAATTAAAACTGAAGTAACTCTTATCGAAACCGGCTTTCAATGCACCTGGCGAGGCCGCAAATAAGTCTCGTATACCATCTAGCGCACTGACATAACTGACTGGGTTGGAGCGTGAAGACTTACCAATCGGCCTCTGGTCCAGCATGACGACTCTGCTTATTACATCTAAATTTTTAAAACCTTTTACCCCATCATTGGACAGCCCTTTTCCCTCAATATATCGGGATATCTCTTTAAATAAGGTGTCTTCAACAAGCGTTGATTTTCCAGACCCAGACACCCCAGTAATAGAGACCAAATGCCCTAGTGGAATATCAACATCGATGCACTTGAGGTTATTCCGACAGGCACCGAGTACGCTTAACCACTGCGTTTTTCGAGGCTCAACGGGTTTGGTGAGTATGGAGTCTATAACTGAGCGCTTACCTAATAGATATTCGGCTGTAAGGCCCGAGTCAACCCTCAAATTACTCGTTTTACCAAAATACTCAATATGTCCTCCGCGCTCCCCAGCCTGAGGACCAATATCAAGCAAAAAACTCGCTGCGCGTATGATTTGTGGATCGTGCTCAACGACCACAATTGTATTTCCATTTCCCTTTAAGCGATCAATTACCGAAATTACTTTTTCTATGTCTCTCGGATGTAAGCCAATAGAGGGCTCATCCAGCAAAAACAATGTTTGCGTTAACGATGCACCCAACGCGGTCGCTAAGTTTAGCCGTTGAGTCTCCCCTCCTGATAGCGTTCGGGACTGCCGGTCCAAAGAAAGATACCCTAAACCTACCTCTTCAAGAAAATCCAATCTCGATAAGATTTGATCTAAAACCAGTTGACTTGAGTCATCTTTACTCATTTCTTGCCAACGGACCTTTTCTTGATTGATGAATTTTTTTAAATCCCAAATCGGCAGTGTATTCAATTGATGAATTGACATTCCTGCAATAGCCCGTAATTTATCGAGATCTAAATCAATACCCGGATGTTGAAAAGGTGTATCAGTAAAATCTAATTCAGGTTTTTTTGATCCGATACGCCACAGCAGAGCACTCGGTTTTAACCGGCTACCCAGACAGTCAGGACAGACAGAGTATGATCTATATTTGGCAAGCAATACCCTTATGTGCATTTTGTAAGCTTTTGTCTCAAGCCACCCAAAATAGCGCCGAACTCCGTACCAATACTTCGGCCAAGACTTACGCCAACTAACCCACTCAGGATCACCTTCTAGAACCCACTGCTTATCCGCATGATTCATATCACACCAAGCAACGTCAATCGGAATATTTCTTGAACGAGCAGATTCGAGCAGCTCATTTTGACACCCTGAGTAGCTATCAGTCTGCCATGGGCGAATCACGCCATCCTTCAGTGAGAGCTTGGAACTCGATAACACCGCGTCCATGTCAACACCAATAACACGACCGAATCCTCGGCAGGTAGCACAAGCGCCCACGGGTGAGTTAAACGAAAATAGTCCAGCACTCGGTGGGGAATAGTCGATGTTGCAACTAGCGCAATGAAATCGATTACTGAAATTTAATACATCATTCCCTACTTCGCCTTGTGAATATGGCGCCACTGAACACTTGCCTTGTCCGACACGAAATGCCGCCTCAAAAGCCTCTGTCAACCTAGTTTCTTCCACATTATTCAAATCGAACCGGTCAATAACGACATGGGTCTGTTCAGACACGCGAAGGAAACGATCGTAACCCTGGGCAGTTAGATATCCTTCGATCTCTGTTGCTGTAAAGTTTTCTGGGACTACAACAGGAGCTTTGACTACTACTCTACCGAGTTGGTGCTCGGCCAATTTGCTTACGACAGTGTCCAGATCATCAATCTCAACTAACTTCGCACAGCTTCTGCAATGAAGCTTGGCATACTTAGCAAACAAAAGTTTTAAATAATCCGAAAGCTCAGTCATTGTACCGACAGTAGAGCGTGATGTTTTGACCGCATTCAC
>JAOEKQ010000006.1 GCA_028379895.1 Burkholderiales bacterium | reverse complement strand
ATAGTGCATTGGCATAAGCGAGCTTGACTGCGAGACTGACGGGTCGAGCAGGTGCGAAAGCAGGACAAAGTGATCCGGTGGTTCTGAATGGAAGGGCCATCGCTCAACGGATAAAAGGTACGCCGGGGATAACAGGCTGATCTCCCCCAAGAGTTCATATCGACGGGGAGGTTTGGCACCTCGATGTCGGCTCATCACATCCTGGGGCTGTAGCCGGTCCCAAGGGTATGGCTGTTCGCCATTTAAAGTGGTACGCGAGCTGGGTTTAGAACGTCGTGAGACAGTTTGGTCCCTATCTACCGTGGGCGCTGGAAGTTTGAGAGGACCTGCTCCTAGTACGAGAGGACCGGAGTGGACGTAGCTCTGGTGTACCGGTTGTGACGCCAGTCGCATTGCCGGGTAGCTAACTACGGAAGAGATAAGCGCTGAAAGCATCTAAGCGCGAAACTCGCCTCAAGATGAGACTTCCCGGAGGTTTAACCTCCCTAAAGGGTCGTTGCAGACTACAACGTTGATAGGTCGGGTGTGCAAGCGTAGCAATGCGTTCAGCTAACCGATACTAATTGCCCGTGCGGCTTGATCCTATAGCCTTGTGTATCAAGGCAGTAGGTTGCTTGTACGAAAATAAAATAAGACCATCAGAGTGCAATCTGATAACTCATACTTCTTTCATGTGTTGAAGGCAAAGAATTTTAAAGTTTTGCCTGGTAGCAATAGCGAGGTGGTACCACTCCTTCCCATTCCGAACAGGACCGTGAAACGCTTCAGCGCCGATGATAGTGCGAGGTATACCGTGCGAAAGTAGGACACTGCCAGGCTCCTAATTAACCCCTCGTTAATATTTTAACGAGGGGTTTTTTACGTTTGAGATATCTATTTACGTCCTGTACGTACGGACCAAATTTTATTTGTCTATTTGACTTATATTTAGATCCAAGCAGTTAAAATGTTGTTCGTAATTATTATGTTTGATTGAGGTCATATGGAATCTAATGAGCGGGTAGTATTGGGTGGCGGGTGCTTTTGGTGCTTAGATGCCGTGTTTTTAAGGATTAATGGAGTTCAATCAGTGGTTTCTGGCTATATGGGAGGTTCGAATGCGAATCCTAGTTATGAGGCGGTATGTTCTGGAACAACTGGTCACGTCGAGGTAGTCGAGGTTATTTTCAAAAAAGAGGTTATTGAGTTTGCCGACATTTTACGAATCTTTTTCTCGATCCATGACCCTACAACACTGGATCGGCAAGGGGCTGATGTTGGTTCTCAATACAGGTCCGTCATTTTTGCGCACACGGACGAGCAGATGGCTGAGGCAAATCAATTGATTCAACAATTGGATGGCACAAGTACTTGGAGCAGACACATTGTTACGGAAGTGAAACCCGTGGGTGTATTTTATGCGGCGGAGGACTATCACCACCAGTACTATGAAAGCAATCGTTCACAACCCTACTGTCAATATGTGATTGATCCAAAAATCGAAAAATTACGTAATTCCTGGGCTAAATTTCTAAAGACGGGACCTTAAAAGTCGAATTCGGTGAGCACGTGACCAGGACCTTCTTGAGAGGTTTGGGTATTTTCTTTGTCGATGACTTTTGTCCCATTAACCCAAACGCTATGAATGCCGTTGGGCTTCCTCATTAGTCGAGAGCCTTCACCAGGTAAATCATCAAGTTTAAAGAGTTTCGAAATACCAATGTTCTTGGGATCAAAAAGAACGAGATCAGCATAATACCCCGCTTTTATCTGTCCTCTTTCCTTAATACGGTACTTAGTGGCAGGGTCTGATGTTAACTTTTCAACGGCATTTGCTAAGGAGAAAGTCCCTATTTTATTTACCCAATGCTGCAAAAAATAAAGTCCAAAACCAGCGTCACAAAGAAACTCAACATGTGCTCCAGCATCTGATAATGCAATAATCGCATTGCGGTGGGAGAGCAGTTTACCGACCCCCTCATCATTGTTTTGGTACATCTTGCCAACGAATTGCGCGTCCAGCGGCTGATCGAATAGCCAATCGAGCGGCTCTTTATTGGTCTCTTTAGCTAGCTTCGTAATCGGTATTTCATTCAATTCGATCTTATTCCAGGCGCCATTAAAGATCGCACCAATTTTGTTTTCAGAGAGATTATGCTTGAACTCATTTCTAAACTTTGGACTTTGATAAATTGATACCAGTTGCTCGGGCGAAGCTAATTTGACCTCATTAAATGCCTCGTGAGCATAAAATATATATGGATTGCGTAACGTAAAATCAAAAGAGAGCGGATGTGGGTTCGCATGAATGTAGACCTCAAAGCCGCGATCTAGAGCTGCTCCGCATCTTTGGTAGTAATCGGTGGACGCAGAGGGATCTGAGTCGTTGTGCATGGCGAGAACCGAAACGAGAAACGTCGGACAGTCAAATGTTTTGCTCACGTGTTCTAAGTATTCAGGCGTGGCCCTTTGGCCGCCGGCTGTAACAAAAACCCCCTTTCTTTTTTTTATCGGTCCAAGTAATGCGTATAGCTCCTCATCTTCTGCGATTGTTGATGGCATGGGTCTTCCCTCAAAACCAGAATGATTAGGGGAAAATGACGAAGCAAAGCCGATCGCGCCATGCATTAGCGCGTCATCTACAATTGCACGCATAGCATCGAGCTCTCCCTCTGTTGGTTTAATTCTTAGAGAACTATCATCGCCCATTACGGCAGTTCTAATCGCTGAGTGGCCAATTAGAACTGCGACATTTGCGTGGGGTCGTTGGTGATCTATGTATTTTAGGTAGTCTGGAAATGATTCGAAGTTCCATTGAGTACCTTCAAGAAGTGTTTTTAGGTTCATGCCCTCAACGACGGATAGGTTTTTAAGCATAATCTCCTGATACTCAGGTGGGCAGGGTGCAATACCGAAGCCGCAATTTCCCATGATCGCCGTGGTTACTCCCATCGATGGAGAGGGAGACAGTGTGGGATCCCAGGTGATTTGTGCATCATAGTGGGTATGCACATCAATGATGCCGGGCATTAATGATAGTCCTCGCGCGTCAATGATATTTGCCCCATTACGATTTAAGTCGCCGATAGCTACAATTTTTTCTCCATAGATGCCTACATCGGCACGATAAGGATCCTTACCTGTCCCGTTGTAAATTGTTGCACCTTTAATGATGGTATTAAATTTATGAGAAGACATGGTGTCAGTGCCGATCTATGGAGCTTATTGGAGTAATTTCTCTAGATTATCATCGATTTCAATCTTAAAAGAGAGGATTCTTGAGCTTAGTGATTTGCCGTAATTATCAAGGCACAGTGAGCGAGAAACCCCGCCACCAAGAGCGCCTTCACATACAAAATTTAACATCTGAAGCTCGTCCAAGCTGTATCTGGTAACGTTTCCTTTAATAACACCCGAATAAAATTTTTTGAATTCATCCGCTGACAATTGATTTTTAATTGGGGCGTAAAACTCTGTGTGGTAGGCGATGACTGAAATATTTGAGGTGTTTCCTTTATCTCCAGACCTACAATGTGCGAGTTGAACTAACTTAATAAGCATTATGATTTCTCAACTTTCGTACAATTTGATGGATGGGCTGATCTTATTGCGATCAACTAGTGATGACCAAACTCCAATTATTTCTCTTGTTCTGTCTTGATGAGGAACCCGTTTTCCGGTCATTCCTACTCCCGACACAGCCATACCATCAACTTCTCGACCGACTTTCATGGCTTCCTCACGGGTTGCAGTTCTCGCTGCGACTCGGACAGCGATCTCGTAGGGTTCGTATTTTATCTCTGGTGTCATATCACCATGAATGGCATTTAGTCCTAAATAATCTATTCGTAGCTCCTCAGCCTCTAGCCCTACGATTTTGAAGCGTTCTCTCAAAATGATCTCCGCCAGCCTTGCTCTTTTTAGCGCACCTTCGCCCGCATAAAAAAACATATCTTCTCCTATGAAGCCCTCTTCACAACCGATTGATACTTTTAGGGTTGGTGTGCGAGGTTTTCCTGTAATACCGGAAACCATAACTCGATTCTCTGCAATTTCCTTTATTTTTGTAGTGGAAAAATCAACTACGACATCAGGCGTTATATAGTTGTATGGATCATGCACTTCGTATAAGAGCTGCTCTTTGATGGTCATAGCGTTCACAATACCGCCAGTGCCCTCTAATTTTGTGATGATTGCAGTGCCGTCGTCTTGTATTTCTGCTATTGGAAATCCCAAATCCCATGGTCTTGGAACATCTTTGAACCCAGGATCTGCAAAATATCCTCCCGTAACTTGTGCGCCGCACTCCATCAGATGTCCGATACCGTTTGCGAAGCCAAGCTGCATAAATTCCCCCATGCCCCAGCCATACTCAAACATCATGGGCGCCGCAAAAATTGAGGGGTCGGCTATTCGACCAGTTACAACAATTTGTGCTCCGTTTCTTAAAGCTTGCACGACCGGCTCTGCGCCTTGATACACCTCCGCAGAGACGATTCTATTTTCTAGTAATTGCGTTTGTTCTCCTGTCTCTAAAATGGTATCTGTTAAGTTGAGTACGTCCTGGGTAATAAGACTCCCGTTGATCGCTGCAACTTTTATTCCACGGACTCCCATGGTCCTCAACCAGTAAACGATACGTTCCGCTGCTCCGTTAGGATTGATCCATCCTTGGTTCGATATTATTTTTGTCTTATTCTTGATGCAGCCGGGTAAGACAGCCTTCATTCGATCGTCTAACCACGTGTCGTAACCAGGAAAAGTTGGATCTTTTCTCTTCCGAACTTGTGCTGTGGAAATAGTTGCTTCGGCCATAGTTTCGAAACACAAGTAATTCAACTGACCTCTATCTGCATTGTCCTTCGCTGGAGAGATTCGGTCTCCCCACCATGCTGAGCCTGATCCTATGCGTATAGTCATAATATTTTTATTACGTAATAAGCTTTGAGGGAGAATACTCTACCCGTAAAAGTGAGAAGGCGGATATTTTTTCCGTAGTCAGTTGTTCTAAGAACTAAAGTATAAAAATATGTTTACTAACCTCTGTCCACCAACAATAGGCTGTAAAAATGAGGCAAGAATGCTTCTTATTATTATCGGATGTTTACATTTTTACATCGAAAAACTATTGACAATATAGGTAACGCTGTGCATTCTCTAAATCGCATGCCGGAGACGGTACTGGACCTTTAATTTTTGATACTGATACTACTTACAACATGGTTTAAAACAGGAGACTTAAAGATGGCAGCTGCTAAAAAGAAGCCGGCAAAAAAAACACCGGCAAAGAAAAAACCCGTAGCAAAAAAAGCACCGGCAAAAAAAGCTGTAGCGAAGAAAAAGCCAGTAGCAAAAAAGGCGCCTGCTAATAATCCAGCAGCGAAGAAAAAGCCAGTAGCAAAAAAAGCACCTGCTAAGAAGCCAGCAGCGAAGAAAAAGCCAGTAGCAAAAAAAGCACCTGCTAAGAAGCCAGCAGCGAAGAAAAAGCCAGTAGCAAAAAAAGTAGCGGTAAAGAGAAAGCCGAATCCGGCATTCATGAAGCCAATGACGCCGAGCGCGGCATTAGCCGCTGTAGTGGGAGCAAAGCCGATCCCGCGTACTGAGGTGACCAAGAAAATCTGGGTTTATATCAAGAAAAATGATCTTCAGGATGCTAAAAATAGAAGAAATATTAATGCTGATGATAAATTAAAGCCGGTCTTCGGTGGTAAGAAACAGGTATCAATGTTTGAAATGACAAAGTTAGTAAATAATCATTTGTCATAATTTATGTCCAACCAAGGGCGGTCCGATTATTATCGGGCCGCCCTTTTTATTTGCCGTTTAAAAATATCAAAGGTTTATTTCGTATGACTCTAATTCGTCCATTTAAAGGATTGCGTCCATCTTCTGGTAAAGCGACTGAGGTGGCAGCTCCACCGTATGATGTGATGTCGTATCGAGAGGCTGTTTTGCTAGCTAAAGGCAAGCCAAATAGTTTTCTTCATATTTCCCGACCCGAGATAGATTTTCCGGAGGGTACCGATCCTTATGCATCTGAGGTATATGAAAAAGGAAGTTCTAATTTACGAGCTCTTTTGGAAGAGGGGATTTTAACTAGAGATAATGAGGCATCCTTTTACGTTTATAGATTAACAGGGCATGGTGTATCCCAGTCAGGGCTCGTAGTAACAGCGTCAGTAAACGCGTACGATGAAAATTTAATTCGTAAACATGAGTTTACAAGGCCAGTAAAAGAAGATGACCGCGTTCGACAGATCGATGCCCTCGCCGCGCAGACGGGCCCGGTTTTGCTCGCA
Source organism: Burkholderiales bacterium (assembly GCA_028379895.1). GTDB lineage: Bacteria > Pseudomonadota > Gammaproteobacteria > Burkholderiales > Eutrophovitaceae > Eutrophovita. The sequence goes on along the minus strand of JAOEKQ010000006.1, from coordinate 89,941 downwards.
TACCCATCCTCCAGGCTTATTGATTCCATCATTGCGTCTGAGTCCAGCGGTGCGCCAGACATGGAAGTTCTGGCGGCGGATGGAGTGCGACATGAGGTGTGGACTATTTCTTCAGCTGATAAATTAGCGCAACTTGTTTTGTCATTTGATGATTTGCCAGCGGTTTACATTGCAGATGGTCATCATAGGTCTGCTGCTGCTTCACGGATAAAAAAAATCATGGCAGACAGAGACGAAGATCAAAGTCCGGGCCTCAAAAGTTATGATTACTTTCTTGCGGTGGCGTTTCCTCAGGATCAGATGCAAATCCTCGCATACAATCGCGTAGTCACCGATTTAAATGGTTTGAACCCAACCGATTTTTTGGGGTTTTTAAAGAAAGATTTTGAAGTCCATTCATCTGAGGAACCTGTGATTCCAAAAGAGAAGGGGCAAATAGGTATATACCTCGATGGGCACTGGTATATTTTGTTGGTTCGTACCACGCCTACGTCTGAGGATCCGGTAGAAAATTTGGATGTAAGTATTTTATCTAATTGGGTATTAGCCCCGATACTCGGGATACATGACTTGAGAAAGGATAGGCGAATAGATTTTGTGGGAGGTATTCGAGGCACTCGGGAATTGATGAGGCGAGTCGATTCTAAAGAAATGGCGTGCGCCTTTTCTCTTTTTCCAACTAAAATTGAAGAATTGATGAGCGTTGCTGATAGAGGTCAGGTTATGCCGCCCAAATCAACTTGGTTTGAGCCGAAACTGGCTGATGGTTTAGTTTCGCACGTTTTAGATTGAACTTTGTCCGATGTTTTTTTATTCCGGATCTTTGAGGGGATTTCACGTCTTTAAAATAGTGAGTGCATTCTCCGGTGGCCTACCAATAATAGCTTGATCGCCACACACGATGATAGGGCGTTCCATTAAAATTGGATGGCTGATCATTGCATTAATTGCGTCCTCATCACTCAGATTTTGTCCCAAATAATATTCTTTGAAAATTGCCTCACCCGTTCGCAGTAATTTAGTGGGACTCATATTAAGCTTCTTGCACAACTCAGCGATTTGTCGAAAGTTAAGAGGCGCCTTTAAGTATTCCACGATCAGTGGTTTGACACTGTTCTTTTGCAGCAGAGCTAACGTGTTGCGACTCTTGCTACATCTTGGATTGTGATAAAGAGTAATTTCTAGTTTTACCATTGATCCTGCGCCTTATCCTTTAAGGGTTTTAGAAACAATTTCACCAGTATCTTTTGATAACTTAGGTTGATTGAGAATTTTTTCTAATGCCAATTTCGCATAAGCTTGGCGCTTGTCATCGAATTTTTTCCATCTGTCAAAACTACGCGCGAGTCGAGCGGCCACTTGTGGATTGAGTTTATCAATCTCTATAACCGCATTGGAGATTAATATGTAGCCCGCTCCGTCTGAACGGTGGAAGTGAACATGGTTCGACGCGAAAGTTCGTAATAAGGCGAACGCCTTATTTGGATTTTTTATGTCGAATGACGGATGATGGATCAGTCTTTCAACTTGCTCCACCGTATCCTTTACGCGTGAACCTGCTTGTACAGCGAACCACTTATCCATCGCGAGGGGCTCCGACTTCCATTTGCTATGGAAACTAGCTAATGCGCCCTCTCGTTCCACTCTATCGGTGTGAACAATAGATTGAAGGGCGGCGTATTCGTCTGTCATGTTAGTTGCCATCTCACCTTGTCGAAGGCATAAGTCCACATATTCATCTTTTTCTGTTTCAACAAGCAACTGTAAACAGACATTTCTGATAGCACGTTGTCCGGCAGATCTCGCATCCGGGGAGTAGCGACCAGCATGCGAATGATCACTGTAGACTTGCAGCAATTGGAGTTCGAGCGCACCTGCTATTTCCGCCCTTAATGCATTACGAGTTGCGTGTAACAAGTCAGGTTTAACTGATATACACGACTCAGCTAGGTGGCTCTCAGCCGGTGTCGAGAAGAGTTCCGCGATTAATGCTGGGTCATCATCAACCTCACTTAGAGATGCAGATAAAATGTCAATAAATTGAGAATTCCAGGTCGGCTTTAGATGCTTTTCCATTCGAGACATCGAATTTAGCATCAAGCGACCTTGTAGCTGCTGTCCTGCTTCCCAGCGGTTAAATGCGTCATCATCGTGGGCCATTAAATAAAGTAACTCTTCATCGGTATATTCGAAGTCTAGAATTATTGGTGATGAAAATTCACGGAACAATGAAGGGATGGGTCGTTGCTCTACGTTCGAAAAGGTGAACGAATCGCGCGATTTTAATAGTGATATGGTCTGCTCGTCTTGGGCGATCCCATTCGGTTGAAGGAGTTTGACTTTGATCGGAATGTGCGCTGGTTGATTTGTTTTAAATTTTTCTCCTGCGAATGATTGGTGACAGTCGAGTGTGTATTCTTGGCTCGCCGCATTATATTTGCCCGATACTTTTACTCTTGGCGTCCCAGCCTGAGTATACCAGCGCCTAAAATTGGATAAATCTTGGCCTGAGGCATGTTCCATCGCAGAGACAAATTCCTCAGTTGTTACTGCGCACCCGTCGTGTCGCCCGAAGTACGTTTTCATTCCGAGCTGAAATTTTTCCTCTCCCAGTAAGGTATGAATCATGCGAACAACCTCGGCTCCTTTATCGTACACAGTGGCGGTATAAAAGTTATTGATTTCGATGTAGGCGTCAGGTCTTATCGGGTGTGCCATAGGACCGGCATCTTCAGGAAATTGAGTTGTCCTCAGTCCGCGAACCTCTTGAATTCGTTGCACTCCTCTCGAGTAGGTATCGGCTCCATACTCTTGGTCACGAAAGACGGTTAGCCCTTCTTTCAAGCTTAGCTGAAACCAGTCTCGACAGGTAACGCGATTTCCTGTCCAGTTATGGAAGTATTCGTGAGCAACAACCCTGTCTAATAACATGAAATCTCTGTCGGTAGAAAGATTTTGATTAGCAAGGATGTACTTTGTATTAAAAATGTTTAAACCTTTATTTTCCATAGCGCCCATATTGAAATCATCAACCGCGACGATCATGTATTGATCGAGGTCTAGCTCGAGATCAAAGCGCTTTTCATCCCAACGTATAGACCTCTTTAGTGCTTCCATCGCGAAGCTAGTTTGTTCAATTTGGTGAGCGGGCGCATATATCTGCAAGGCAACACTTCTTCCTGAGGCTGTGATGAACTCCTCCTCATTTTTCTCCAGTCGCCCGAGTACCATAGCGAACAGATAAGACGGCTTGGGGTAAGGGTCGGTCCAATGGGCGAAGTGTTTTCCATCATCTAATAAGCCGCTGTTTGTTAAGTTTCCGTTGGATAGAAGGACTGGATATTTATCTTTTGGCGCGACGATCTTAGTTGTGTATCGAGATAAAACATCAGGTCGGTCCAAAAAGTATGTGATTCGTCGAAAGCCTTCTGCTTCGCATTGAGTAAAGTACCCATACTTCGATGCGTACAGTCCCATTAGTTGAGAGTTTTTCTCTGGATGGATCCGCACTGTCGTTTCGATCGTAAATGAGTCACCAGGGTTGACGACAGTTAGCGAGTGCTTAGTTAATCGGTAGTCATTTTTTTGAATAATAGAGCCATTCTTCTTGATTGCAATTAATTCAAGTTGTTCTCCGTTCAGACAAAGATCGGATGTTCCGACGGCTTCACTAGTTTTTTCAACGTATAGTTTTGTATGGACCTCTGTAAAGTCTTTTTCGATCGAGATTAAAAGATCTATTTTTGGGATTTGGAAGACTGATGGGGTGTAGTCTTGAAGTAATGTTGGTTGAAGTGAAATCTGTTCCATTTTTCTATTCTCTGTATTTTTAAAGGCTGATTTTGAGGTAGTGCTATGCTTGTCTTGTTTGTTTGCCTAATGCGTTCACGTGTTGGACATCCACATAATTTGCGGTTTGTACTTGGTTAAATGACTTGGTTGTTCAATTCGATCTGCTGGTTAAACTCACTGATCAGTGGTTCGAAGAAAATGAAAGCAGCCGTCGGACCTTTATATTCCATCCAAACATGTTCTTTTTGTGAGCGAATGAGTACTAATTGAAGGTCATTATCAGATTGAAATCTTGCAATGGCACCGTCAAGATCGGGATTGTTATATGCAACGTAAGTGCATCGGTCATTTCGACAAAGTGATTTAACAATATTTTTTGGGGTATTGCTGAAATTTCCATTTTTGGAGATAGTTAATCTCGCTTGTGGCTCAGCGTTCGAGACAAAAACAATAGAGTCTGGATGTACTCTAGTGACTTCGATATTAGTGCGTGGAGAAATAGAGAACTGGCCCCATTGAATATCGGGGGTGAGTATCGATATTGGCGCTTCTTTGTTGGGGACTAGAAATGCTGCGGCTACTAGTGCTGCACCTAACGTTAGAAATACCTTTTTTGTCTTGCCTAGTGATTTCATAAGGTTGATACCGTATAACAATTTGGCCCAGAGATCCAAGCTTATTAGTGGACTTTTTTTATCAGTTAGTATACGGTATACGAACTTTTTACTGTAAAGGACATCCGTGCCTCCATTACAAGAAATTGAAGTCTCACCGGATCTAACGGATCAAGTGTATGAAAATTTACTTGAGGCTATTTGTACGACGCAATTAACCCCTGAAACTAGAGTGACGCAGCAGGGGTTGGCAGAGTCTTTAAATGTTTCTCGGCAGCCTGTTCTGCAGGCTCTTAGGTTGCTCCGGAAAGACGGGTTTGTTGTTGACGCAGGTAAAAGAGGCCTCATGATCGCCCCGATTAATGCAGACGTAATTCGTCAAACATATCAGGTCAGGTCAGTGCTAGATGGCTTGGCAGCCAGAGAGGCCGCAAGGAAGCATCTTGTACTTGATTCTGAGCTGATAGCACGGGGTAGACAGGCTGGTTCAACTGGAAAAATCTCATCCTTGATCGAGGCGGACTTAAATTTTCATCAGTCAATTTATCACGCATCAGGAAATCCGATGATTAAGGACTCAGCCGAATTTCATTGGCAACACATTAGAAGAGCTATGGGTGCTGTGGTCGCACAGCTTAGCGACGTCGGTAGCATTTGGGATGAGCATGAGGGGATATTGAAGGCTATAAATGAAGGAGATTGTATGTTGGCGGAACAATTGGCTCGAGCGCACGGTGAGTCCGCGGGGGAAGCGCTAGCCAACGCTTTGAATCGTCAACTGTAAATAATTAATTGAGAACTTTTTTTAGAAAGGAATCGCATCAATGGAACAATTAAGCCAAGAGCAGTTGAAAGAATTTGACGAAAAGGGATTTTTATTTTTCCCGTCGCTATTTGAAACCGCCGAAATGGACTCGCTCACTTCACAATTGGATGATCTATTTGCGTTAGATATTGTTTGTAATTTAAGGGAGAAGGGTAAAAAAGCTGTCCGAACTAATTGGGCTGCCCATAATTATAATTCAGCGTTTGCACGTCTATCACGTCACCCTCGTATGATTAAACCCGTGGAGCAGCTATTTGAAGAGGGGGTCTATATGCACCAATTCAAGGTAAATGCGAAGGCGGCATTTGATGGGGACGTTTGGCAGTGGCACCAAGATTTCGGAACATGGCATGCAGACGACTTGATGCCTGAACCCAGAGCGATGAATATCGCAATATTTTTAGATGACGTTAATGAACACAATGGTCCTCTCATGTTTATACCAGGTAGCCATAAGCAAGGAGTGTTGGAGGCAGGGCACGATACTGAAACAACCAGTTATCCTCTGTGGACTCTCGACCCCAAAACCATCTCGGCCTTGGTGCGCGAGGGCGGGATCGTCTCTCCTAAAGGGCGCGCCGGATCAATGATCCTGTTTCATTCTTGTCTCGTGCATGCCTCTGGCTCAAATTTATCACCTTGGGATCGAAAAGCGGTGTATTTGAGCCTTTGTGCTGTATCAAATCATATCAAGCGGTTTAAGCGGCCAGGTTACATAGCTGGCAGGGAGTTTGCTCCAATTGAGTGTTTACCTGACGACTGTTTGGTGCAGGACTATGAGGTTTCCCTGCCTTGGATTGATGGAATTCCAACTGAGGAGTTGCAGGGTATTTAAACGACGCACGTTAGATACAAGGAACTGACAAGTGAATCTATATTCAAAATTATTATCAAGAGCTGCCAGTAGTAACCCACTGCGTGTCGCGATTATTGGTGCAGGGAAATTCGCGTCAATGTATTTAGCGCAAGTACATAAAACTCCAGGGATACACGTTGCTGCGATAGCGGACTTAAATCCCGCAAATGTGTTTGCTAATTTACAGCGAGTTGGCTGGGCTCAAGAGCGATATCAGGCCACATCAATAGATGATGCCATTCGCTCCGACGGAACATGGGTGACCGATGATTGGGGTAAAGTCATTTCTGATCCTATAATTGATATTGTTATCGAGGCTACCGGTAATCCTCCGGCTGCTGTGGAACACATTTTGAGCGCGATTGAGCATAGAAAGCACGTTGTAAACGTTACAGTAGAAGCAGATGCACTTTGCGGTCCCTACCTTGCTCAGTGCGCACAACAAAATGACGTAATTTATAGCTTGGCATACGGAGACCAACCGGCGCTGATTTGCGATTTAGTTGATTGGGCAAGAGCTGCAGGATTCAAGGTCGTTTCTGCTGGTAGAGGCCATAAATGGATGCCGCATTTTGCGCAATCGACCCCCGAAACTGTTTGGGGTCACTATGGATTAACACCTGAGCAGGCTGAGAGAGGTGGTCTGAATCCAAAAATGTTTAATTCATTTTTGGATGGATCAAAACCTGCTATTGAAAGTGTTGCTGTATGCAATGCAACAGGACTCGTGGCGCCGCCTGATGGTCTAGAGTACCCGTCGGGAAGTATTGACGACATCCCAAATTTAATGAGACCAAAAGCCATTGGTGGGTGTTTGCATCATGACGGTCAGGTTGAGGTTGTTTCGTCTTTGGACTCTTCAGGCATTCCTATTCCATATGATATCCGTTACGGAGTCTGGGTCGTTTTCGAGGGGGATACCTCTTATATTCAAAATTGTTTTGAAGAGTATGGTGTAAAGACGGACGATACAGGTCGGTATGCGTCGCTGTATAAACGATGGCATATGATTGGTTTGGAAGTCGGTATTTCGGTTGCTTCGGTGGGGGTGCGTGGTGAGTCGACAGGTGCTCCAACAGGATTCCGAGCGGATGTAATGGCGGTGGCGAAACGAGATCTAAAAGTGGGTGAGGTATTAGACGGTGAGGGCGGATATACCGTTGTCGGCCGATTGGCTCCCGCTGAAAAGTCGCTTCAATTGGGTGCGCTCCCATTAGGTTTAGCGCACGGACTTAAATTGAAAAATGTGAAGGATGCGGGCCATCCGTTAACCTGGGATGATGTTCATTACGACACAAATGATATTGCGATAAGGGTACGTCGTGAGATGGAATCCACATATTCCCATTCTTCTGTCCCAGATGTGAATTAAAAAAACTATTTGCTTTGGTGTAAATTTTTTTCGTGATTTATTCAACAAAATATAGATTAACGTACCTTTCATCATTGGCATCTGGGCAGCCCGGCTGCTGTTGTTGGAGTCGTGGGTAACTAGCATTACTTAAGGACCGGAGTTGCTACTCTGTATTAGTCGGAATGCGAGAGGGTGATGGTGCGGATGGATTATTAGTTGCACTTTCAAAAAAGAGATACACATTCCAGTCCACGGATTACCAATACTAAAAAAAGGAGAAATCATGAAAAAACTTTTTACTGTTATTGCTTTACTGCTTGGACTGTCTTTTTCTGTTTCCGGACACGCTAAAAAACTGTCGCTGTCTGAATCCCGAGAAGTTCTATTGAGTGGTGAGACGATTGCGTCGGGTTATGATGAAAGACTGCGTATTGCATTAAGATGGAAGGGCGAACTTGTTTATTGTGTGATGGAGGACGAAGAAGAATATAAGTGTTGGGTTGAGGATTGACCCGATTTTTGATTACCCAAAAATGAAAATTAAGACCTGAGCGGTATCGCTTCCACTCAAGGCAAAGCCCATATGCAAGGAATGAGAACAAAGAATTTGATTTTCGTTAGTTTGGTAATTAGTTGAGGCGGGAGCATAAATGACGACTTTTTCCATTTTGAGTCCGCTTACAACTTGGGGCAAAGTTGTGGTGAAAATCAGTATTATCAATAAAAATAAATAAAAACAATAGGTTAAAATATGGCGCAGTACGTATATACAATGATGGGAGTCGGCAAAATTGTTCCTCCGAAGCGTGAAATACTTAAGAATATTTCCCTTTCATTCTTTCCTGGCGCCAAGATCGGCGTTTTAGGTCTCAATGGATCAGGTAAGTCTAGTTTGCTCCGTATCATGGCGGGTGAGGATAAGGAAATCGAGGGGGAGGCAACTCCAATGCCGGGAATTCGCATCGGTTATTTGCCTCAGGAGCCTGATTTAAATCCAGAGCATTCAGTTCGAGAGGCGGTCGAAGAGGGCTTAGGAGAGGTGCTGGAAGCCAAGAAAAAGCTTGACGACATTTATGCGGCTTATGCAGAGCCAGATGCTGATTTTGACAAACTTGCGGAGGAGCAAGCACGGTACGAGGCGATCGTTTCAACTGCCGGATCTGATTCCGATTTGCAACTTGAGATTGCTGCAGATGCACTGAGATTGCCTGAGTGGAACACGCGTATTTCTACTCTTTCCGGAGGAGAGAAGCGGAGAGTGGCAATTTGCCAATTACTTCTATCCAAGCCGGATATGCTTTTGCTTGATGAACCGACTAATCACTTAGATGCAGAGAGTGTGAATTGGATTGAGCAGTTCCTTCAAAGGTTTACAGGCACTGTGGTCGCTGTTACACACGACAGATATTTTTTAGATAATGCGGCGGAGTGGATTTTAGAGCTGGATCGAGGGCATGGTATTCCCTGGGAGGGTAACTACTCTTCTTGGCTAGAGCAAAAAGAGAAACGTTTAGAAATGGAAGACAAGCAAGAATCTGCCCGCATAAAAACAATTAAAACAGAGCTGGAGTGGGTTCGTTCTAATCCGAAGGCTCGGCAGGCGAAAAGCAAGGCACGTTTGTCGCGGTTCGAGGAGCTTTCTTCTCACGAGTACCAGAAAAGAAATGAGACTCAAGAAATCTTTATACCTGTAGCTGAACGGCTAGGCGATAAAGTCATCGAGTTTAAAGGTGTCTCCAAGGGTTTTGGCGAGCGAGTGCTCGTTGATGAACTGTCCTTTGCGATACCGCCCGGTGCGATTGTTGGCATTATTGGTCCAAATGGAGCTGGAAAATCGACATTGTTCAAGATGATAACTGGAGCCGAGGTGCCTGATTCTGGTGAAGTCATTTTAGGAGAAACTGCCAGGGTGGTGGCCGTTGATCAAATGCGCGACTCTTTACCTAACGATAAAACAGTATGGGAGGCCGTTTCAGAGGGCCTAGACGTGCTAACTGTTGGAAGGTTTGAGATGCCCTCAAGGGCTTATGTCGGCCGTTTTAATTTCAAAGGGTCGGATCAGCAAAAAATTGTTGGTAACCTTTCCGGTGGTGAGCGCGGAAGGCTGCATTTAGCAAAGACCCTGATTGCAGGAGGAAATGTTTTGCTATTGGATGAGCCTTCTAACGACCTTGATGTAGAAACATTGCGGGCGCTTGAAGGTGCTCTTTTAGAATTTGCTGGATCAGCGCTCGTAATATCTCATGATCGATGGTTTCTGGATCGTATTGCAACGCATATTCTGTCTTTCGAGGGTGAATCACATGTGGAGTTCTTTTCGGGAAATTATCAAGAGTATGAGGAAGATAAGCGTAAAAGACTTGGAGAAGAGGGCGCAAAACCAAAACGTATACGTTACAAATCCCTTAAATCATAGTCCCAGTGGATTGAACAATTTGATTTTCAACGTTTGAGTTACTCTGCCGAAAAGTAAGTTAGTGGATTATTCCGACGAACTAGACTGGTTTTAATTGTGTCGTGGGGTGTACAAATGTGCTTAGTACGTTTTCTCTCTTTCATTGCGATAGTGTTGAATAGTCACTCGGTCTTCGCAGGCAGCGGGTTTGAGGGAGCCCCGGAGCTACGCCTTATTGAAAACACATTTCTAGACCGATATAGAACCACGTCAGAGTTTATTTATCGCCAGGGTGGCGGCCGAGTTTGGGTAGTCCCTTCTGGAAGCCTCGTCGATGGTAGGGGTTTTCCGAGATTATTTATAGACTTCTTCGGACCTACTTTAGATTCGTATTTTGTAAATTCCGCTGTTGTCTATGACTATTCCGTGAAAACAAAGCATCACCCGTGGGTTGCTGCACAAAATATGGCTTATGAGGCAATGCAAGCGGAGGGGATGCCTCGTTCTGAGGCAAATTTGGCTTTAATGCTGTTGCGGGCTACAGGAACACGTTGGGCTATCAAGGGTCCGGGTAATTGCTTCTCTCGCTGTCACGGTCCAGATGCCAACCTAGAGTGGCGACCTATAGTTAATGATGTGGATGTTCTCGGACTTGTTGATTGGGCTAGGGATAAACGTCTTAGAGTTGATCAAATAGAGTCTCGAGTCAAAGAAATCATTCTCGAGGAGGGACCACACAGCACTATCGGAATACGTTAAATAAGCGATTTTCTTATGAAATTCTATTTCATACCATTATTCTATAATTGGTCTTGTATCTTATATAAGACTAATTTCGTTAGATAATGAAGAATATATAAAAAATAAACATAAATATTGAATTCTGAATACATTTCTTGTATCTTGGTTGTAGAAATCAAAGCGTAAATGTTTTATGTGTAGCACCCCCCGCGCGCCATTCGGTTCTTTGAATCTTTGGCGCGTTTTTTTATCCAATTTTGGGATATGCTGTAACCATACCTATGCTCATGATCATAAAAACGAGCACCAAAAACGATTAGTAGTTAAGCTATCTCAATAGAACATCCAGAAAAGATTTAACTCATAAGAAAGTAGATTAGCGTGGTGTTTCTTGCTTGCGCTATCGGCACTCTTGTTATCGAGCGTTGAATAAGCCAATTGATACCTATGCGCTAGCCGCAAATAGAGAGTCTGAAATCTACAACCATCATGTCGGTATCAGATTTCCTTGGAGGTTTTCTAGCCTCTTCCCACGAAGGGCATTTTAGTGGCCATGATAGTCATAAATTGCACATTCGTATTGAGGGGAAGATTGGCCATGTATAGGGCAGCAGTTGCAACCTCATTGACATCCATCATGCTTTCGGCTTTTGTTGTTCCGTCAGCTTGTGGCACACCCGTTGCCATTTTAGCGGCTAATTCAGTCATAGCATTACCAATATCTATTTGGCTACAAGCGATGTCATATTTTCGTCCATCCAAAGAGGCCGATTTAGTTAGGCCAGTAATCGCGTGTTTGGTGGCGGTGTATGGAATTGAATTTGGTCGAGGAGCATGAGCTGAGATCGAACCGTTATTAATAATACGCCCACCCATTGGGTCTTGATTTTTCATAATTTTGAAGGCCTCACGAATACAATAAAACATCCCATTAAAATTAATATTTACAATTGTTGTCCATTGCTCATCAGTAAGTTCCTCGAGCTTAACTGGAGGAGCATTCATGCCGGCATTATTGAATAAAACGTCAACTCGCCCATGTTTTTGTCTTACCTTATCAAATAGTGCACGCACCGCATTTGGGTCTGCAATATCGGTTGGCACGGCAGTTGCATTATTTCCATATGTCTCGGCAAGCGAAATGGTTTCGAGCAAAGCATCTTGGCGTCTACCGGCCAGGGTAACGCAGTAACCATTTTTGAGAAATTCTAACGTCACGGCTCTGCCAATTCCACTCCCGGCACCGGTTACAATGGCTGATTTTTTTGAAACGGACATTAATAAGCTCCTTTGATAAGATTGGGATGTCAAATTTACGTTGGGACTTTATCACGTAAATGTTCGACGATTCTGGGTGTGTAGCGGTTCTGTGTGATGTATTCTTAAGGGACTTTTCAATAATTTATTAGTTACAATTACGTATGTCTGGTCTAAATCCATTTCACTTAGCATTTCCTGTTCATTCTCTGTCTGAGGCGCGATCCTTTTATTTAGACATTCTTGGGTGTTCGGAGGGCAGATCGGGCGAACAATGGGTCGACTTTAATTTTTACGGGCACCAGATCGTAGCGCATTTGGTCGACGGATACGCCGGGGACAGCAGTGTAAATCATGTTGACGGGGACGATATTCCCGTTCGACACTTCGGGATAGTCCTAGGTATGAAGGAGTGGTCAGAGTTATCAAATAAATTGCAATACGCTAAAGTAAAATTTTTAGTTGAGCCTCATATTCGCTTCGAAGGGCTTGCTGGGGAGCAGGCGACCATGTTTATAAGAGATTCAAGTGGTAACGCGCTTGAATTCAAAGCGTTTAAAGATAAAAGTTTTTTATTCACTAAATAGTTTTTTGACAATCTAGATCAAATAAATTAGGAGTGTATTACTTTGGAAATTTGGAATTTTTTGACTGAGCTTTTAGATAGAGACTGGCCTTTACATGTTTTTTTGGTTGTCCTCATCACACTAGTTATTGGTAGCTTTGTTCGGGTAGTTATCGCAAAGTTGAGTCGTAAATCTCGATCGACTGAAAACGTTCTTGATGATGCGCTATTCGATTCGTTGGTCGCTCCAGCAAGAGGACTAGTTTGGATCGTAGGATTATCGTCCGCGGCACATATTGTCGGTGGACATTCTGAATCCATTGTTTTTGACTCGATTGGATCAATTAGGAATGTCGGTATCGTGCTGATGTTGACTTGGTTCTCGCAGCGGTTCATTCGTTCTTATATCGATTTATTTATGCGTTCGAAGAGTACTAAGGGAGAGCATGTAGATACGACACTTGTGCTAGGAATAGGGAAGTTACTCAGGGGGACCGTTGCGATTACTGCGGCTTTGATAGTCTTGCAAAACCTGGGTGTGAATATTGGCGGTCTGCTCGCGTTTGGTGGCGTTGGGGGCATTGCAATAGGTCTTGCCGCGCAGGATATTTGTAAGAATATGTTTGGCGGGTTCACGATTTATTTTGACCGCCATTTTGCTGTAGGGGATTGGATACGCTCTCCAGATAGGGATATTGAGGGGACGGTCGAGCAAATCGGATGGCGTACAACAGCGATACGTACTTTTAATAAACGTCTGCTATATATTCCCAATTCTATATTCACAACGATTGCTTTAGAAAACCCATCGCGAATGTCCCATCGTCGGATTTATGAACACATCGGTGTTCGGTATGACGACATCGGATCTTTGTCAAAAATTCTAAATGAGATAAAAGCATACCTTCGAAAAAATACTGATATTGATCAAAATCAAACACTAATGGTTAACTTAGATGAATTTGCAGACTCTTCGGTAAACTTTTTCATCTACGCTATGACTCACACGACGAACTGGTCAGAGTATCACCAGGTGAAGGAAAGAGTGATGTTTGAGATTAACGGTATTATTGAGCGTAACAATGCTGAAATCGCATTTCCAACAAGAACACTGCACATTAATAATGAGACGGCATTGAACGAACTTAGATAGCCGGTAGGTCAAAAATTAAGGTAACTGAAGCTTGTCGCGGTGCTGAGTGATTTGCGTTTTTCTATTTTGGTATTGGTCAGCAAAGTAATTAACGGTACTCGTGTTAAAAATTATTTTGGTTTTTTGGGGTCAATGACTGTGCAACGGCGAATAGCCCTTCCTTCCTTTGATGCATCGTAATGCTCTACACGATGCATGAGGCAACGATTATCCCAGACTAACAAGTCTCCATTCTTCCATTTATGCTTATACGTCAATTCATCGTGCACAATCAATTCATTTAGCTCATCAATCCATTGTCTGCCAACCTGATAAGGTAGACCAACAATATGTTCGGCGTGATCACCTAAGAACACGCTTTTTCTTTGAGTCTCGGGATGGGTTCTTAAAATAGGGTGGTCTACTTTCGGTGTCGAATCAACCTGTTCCTTAGTCATTGGCTGATGCCCGTGACGACGACTTCTTGAGAAATGAAGACTATGGACTGCCCTTTTGTTTTGGAGTCTTTCCTTCCACACTTGAGGTAAACGCTCATAGGCGCCATACATGTCGCTAAAGTGCGTATCCCCTCCCGTGGAGGTGGCGAGTTCACAATAGATAATCGTGGCTTGGCCAGTATATTCTTGCCATGATGCGTCAGTATGCCAAACGTGGGTCCCTTGGTCGGGGAATATACCATTAGGCCTACCATTTTCACCTATGTTTGATAGCCGATACAGTTCCGGATTTTCATTTTCATGATATTGATTCATTACGTGAACTTGAAGTTTGCCAAAGAGCTGACCAAAACGCACATGCTCTGTTGAAGTAATCGTTTGTTGTCCAAAATACAGAACTTGATACTGAAGGAAAAGGTTTTCTATTTCTTTTATGGTTTTCTTATCGAGAGTTTTGGAAAGATCTAAATCCAAAATTTCTACTCCAAGATTTTCTGTTAGCTTGCGTACTTTGATTGGCATTTTTTTAACTTTAAGTATTTATATCTGTAGAGACCATTACTTCTATAAGATTTGTTTTATTACTCCGAGTCGCGTGCGTTAGCGCATCGTTTAAGTCACACGGATCCTCTATGCGAATCGCTGGCACTCCCATTGATTCCGAAAGTTTGACGTAGTCAATCGCCGGATCAGTAATATTCATACCAATGTATTTATCTGTCCCTCTGAAAGACATCAGACGTTGTTTCAAAATCTTGTAACCTTGATTGTTAGGGATCACATAAGTAATCGGGCGCTTTAGATGGGCTGCTGTCCATAGTGCTTGTATGCTATACATTGAGCTGCCGTCGCCGACTAACGCCACTATAGGACGATCTGGCAGTGCAAGCGATACCCCGATTGCTCCCGCCATCGCGAAACCAATGCCACCCGATGCAAGTCCGAAATACCCTTGATGATCTTTTAGCGGAAGGTAATTCAGAAGGTTTACCGATGAGCTCAAAGCTTCTTCAATAACAACACAATCATTTGGAATCGATCTGGCTAGTTCCATCATAAGTTTGAGTGTGTTTATCGGCTTAGTGTGATCAAATGATTGTGCTTGAGCGATTCGTTCTATCTTTTTAGAAGACCAATTACGACGTTCAACGTCCATTAATCGTTTCGCCGCTGCAGATTTATTACCGTCGCTCATCATGTTCCGCAACAACTTGATTAACGCGGATGTAGTTTCCTTAACGTTTGCACGGATTGCTAATTCAGCGGGATAGTTTTTACCGAGTTCCCAGTCTCGCTCTCCAATTTGCACGATTTTAATGTGTGAGGGTAAAGGATCGATTTCGCTAAACACAGACATCCTTAGGACATCTGAACCCAAGAATACAACAAGATCATGCGTTTCTAATTGTTCTCGACAAATTTTTTGATTGCGTGAGAGTGCTCCTAAAAATGTAGGGTGCTCACTTTTAAATTGTGCCGAGTAAGGTATCGTTTGTTGAAAAACAGGAGCACCCATCGTTAGCGCTAATTCACCAGCTTCTTCCAATGCGTCTCTGGAGGCTACCTCATGACCTGCCACAATTGCCGGGTTCTTTGCTTTTATTATCGCCAGCGCGAGTGTATTGAGCGTTTCTTGATTAGGCAGGACTTGAGTATTTATCCGAGTTGGTCTACCTATGGCAATATCAGCCGACGCGTCCAAAACATCTCCTGGCAAGCTTAAAAAGACTGGCCCCATCGGAGGCGTAAGTGCTATTTTGGCCGCCCGATGGATAATGAGAGGTAAATCTTGAATTCTCGTGCATTCAATAGCCCATTTAACGAGCGGCTGGGCAATAGGAACCAAAGGGTCATAGAGCATCGGCTCAGTGAGCCCATGGCCTTGTTCTTGCTGGCCTGCCGTAATGAGTACGGGAGATCCGAAAAATTTAGCGTTATAAATCGAGCCCATCGCATTACCGAGTCCGGGTGCGACATGAACGTTGGCTACGGCGAGGCTTCCTGAGGCTCGAGCGTAACCGTCCGCCATGGCCACAACAATATTTTCTTGTAAGCCGAGTATGTACTCTATATCGCTTTGTTTCCCAACGGCCTCCATGATGGCAAGCTCAGTGGTTCCAGGATTCCCGAAGAGATAATCAACTCCTTCTGAAGAGAGGCACTCTAGGAAAGCGTCATAGCCCTTAATCGTCATTACAGCTCCTAATTTTTGAGGATGGTCATAGGATCTTCTTATTCTGGATAATCATCAACCAAAAAGATATTAGCTCATCTCGCGATTTGAGGCAGATTGATACATTAAAGAATAGCGGACGTGTCGATAGAGGTGTTTTTTTGAGTACTGGTAATATTTTCTGAGAATATCCTTGCTACTCTGTTTTTGATTAATTATTTTGATAACGCTTTATAGTTATTCTACTTTTTCCAGTTATCTCGAAGAGTAACTGTCCGATTAAAAACTAAGCTTTCGGTTTTACTTGATACGTCAACCGCGAAGTAGCCGTGTCGTTCGAATTGGAAGCACTCACCTTCATTAGCTTCGTTAGCTGAACGCTCAATTTGAATCTCAATGGTTTTTTTAGAGTTTGGATTTAAGTCGTCAATAAAGTCTCCGTTTTCTCCGGGGTGCTCTGTCGTGAACAGACGGTCGTAGAGAATTACATTAGCTTTGATTGAGCTATTAGCGTCAACCCAGTGGATATTACCCTTTACCTTATATGTGTCAGCGCCAGGAGATCCAGATTTTGAATCCGGAAAATATTCACACAAGACAGTTTTTACTACTCCTTTATTATCTTTCTCAAAACCGGTGCATTTAATTACATAACCGTAGCGTAATCGGACAGTGTTTCCGACAAATAGTCGAAAGTATCCCTTTGGCGGGTCTTCGGAAAAGTCTTCTCTTTCGATCCATAGTTCCTTGGATAATGAGATATCACGTTTTCCGAGTTCCTTTTTCTGCGGATGGTTTGGGGCATGACAAGTCTCTGTGTGTCCAGGTGTGAAATTTTCAATAATTAGTTTGATGGGGTCTAAAACTGCAATTTTACGCATTGACGATTCGTTAAGCGTTTCACGCATACAATCTTCAAGAATTGAGTAATCAATCCAAGAGTCGGCCTTTGAGACTCCGATACGATCAGTGAAAAGACGAAAACCTTCTGGTGAATATCCTCGGCGGCGAGCGCCCACTAAGGTTGGCATTCGTGGGTCGTTCCATCCTTCGACGTGTTTTTCTTTCACTAGTTGTATAAGCTTTCTTTTCGAAAGAATCACATGAGAAAGATTCAGCCGCGCAAATTCTATTTGGCGAGGCAACGGCTTTTGTAGAAACTTAAGTTCTAATAGCTTCTGATTTAGCCAATCATAAAGTGGACGATGATCCTCAAATTCTAGAGTACAAATAGAGTGCGTTATATTCTCCAGCGCGTCTGAAACCCCATGAGTAAAGTCGTAGCTTGGGTAAATTGACCAATTGTTTCCTGTTCGATGGTGCGAGCCATGCTTGATACGATAAGCCACAGGGTCTCTGAGGTTGATGTTCGGACTTGCCATATCAATTTTCAGTCTCAGTACGTGCGCCCCGTCTGCATGTTTGCCTTCTCTCATTTCATTAAAAATCGTTAAGCTTTCCTCTTTTGATCGGGTGCGAAATGGACTATCTTTCCCAGGTTTTGTAAGAGTCCCGCGGTATAGACGCATTTGATCTGTGTCCAGTGAATCAACGTAGGCAAGTTCTGCGCGAATCAACGCTTTAGCGAATTCA
Source organism: Burkholderiales bacterium (assembly GCA_028379895.1). GTDB lineage: Bacteria > Pseudomonadota > Gammaproteobacteria > Burkholderiales > Eutrophovitaceae > Eutrophovita. The sequence continues at coordinate 72,185 of JAOEKQ010000006.1, read as the reverse complement.
TAAAGCCGGTCAAAGTAGTCAGACGAAAAGTATTCGTGATGCGACCAGTCGAAACCAAGCCATCTCACGGACTCTCGAATCGAATTCACATATTCAATTTCTTCTGTTGTAGGATTCGTGTCATCAAACCTTAGATGACAAATGCCGTCATATTCCTTTGCTAGCCCAAAGTTTAAGCAAATTGATTTCGCATGGCCTATATGCAAATAGCCATTTGGTTCTGGGGGAAATCGTGTGCGTATTTTTGCTTCATCGAGGCCGGCCTTTTGCTGTTCTGATAAGGTGCCAGGTTTTCCATTCCACCGTCTTATACTAAATGCTCCCGAATTGAGATCATTTTCGATGGCTGCCTTAACGAAGTTACTGGTTGATGGTGGGGTTTTAGCTTTCACTGGTATCTTGGTAGTGTTTTAGTGGATTAAATCAATTATCTGTTATGACGATTACTACATTACAAATCGAAACGTCATTACCACAACCTTTAGAAGCATAAAGTTTACATTAGTTACTCAAAATACGGTTATTTTTTCAACTCATGTGCGCAGAGTTTAATCTCTAGGAGTTACAGAATTTGGAGAGTTGTAGAAAGTCGAGATGGACGATTCGGTAACTTGGATCATATTCTTGTCTAAATACATCTGAATGTCGTAGTGTTGGGTAATCTTTGCTTTCAATGTCAGTGACAAATGCCTCAGTTTCTTCCGGACTAAAGGGTAATTGCCTGGCCTTGGATAGGTCTTTGAGACAGTTACAAAATTTCTGTAATTTTTCTTTAGATCCATTGTGGTTTTTAGTGGTTTGGATAAAAGCTGACAACAGGTTTTCTGTTGAATATTTTTGAGCTAGGTACGATCGTATGTGAATTCTGGCAATTTTTCCGTCAGGCGATATGGGATCAATAGCTGGTTCAACGTGAGTCTCGCATAGATTATCCAATTCGAGATTGAATTCTTTCTCCAGGACGTCATCTGTGGCGTTCGCGTGACTTGCGCCTAATGCACTTTGATGCAGAAGTTTATAAAGATCTCTTAGTTCTAAGTTCGGATATCTGGCAATATGCTGAGCCGTTAATTTATTTATAAATTTCATTTGGATGTTAATTAAATCAGTTATTAAAAAGGAATTAAGCTTTTGGTTGGGTATATAGTTTACGTCGGAGCAGTCTTATCAGTATCAACTTTCGGTATTTAATTTGCAATGAGCTTATCTACAGAAATTTTGTCCATTTTATCTTTGACAGAGACATCTTCTATGAGTAACTTGAGTCAAAGGCTCGGAGCGAGCTTAAGAGATTTAGAAGCGGCGGTAAATCAAGTCAACCAAGGTCGTACATTTATTACTCGAACAGAGAACGATATACTCATGTTGAGTGATGTTTATGAAACGCTGTGTAGCGAAAAAATTCGTGCAGTGTTGGGGTTGGACGCCGATCGATTTGAGTTTGAAGTGACTGCGAGGACAGCTTCAACTAATGATGATTTGTTGGCTTTAGTAAAAGCCGGCCAGGTTCATGACAGGTTAATTCGAATTGCAGAAATGCAGACAGCAGGCAGAGGCACTAAAGGCAGACAGTGGGTCTCTATTCCTGGCGGTTCTTTGACTTTTTCAATGATACGAAGCGTCTCTCCTGCCGTTATGCTGAAGGGTGTCTCCGCTCTCCCTTTAGTTGTTGGATTATCGCTTGTTCGTTCGATAAACGCACTTGCTGATGTCGACTGTCGTTTAAAGTGGCCCAATGATGTGTTGTTTGATCATCAAAAATTAGCAGGCCTTTTAATTGAGTCTACGTCAATAAGTGGGCAACATTTTGTAGTGATTGGGATAGGCGTTAATGTCTGTCTCCCGCAAATATTATTTAAAGATATTGATCAACCGGCTATTGACCTTTATGGCTTAGGTGCATCTATTGATCGTAATGTGTTAGTTGGCAACATAGTTTTAGAACTAGATAATGTGCTGGAGCAATACTTTGCTAATGGTTTTGATTTGTTTCGATCTGAATGGTGTGCTATGCATGCGTTTCATAATCGAAGCATTTCTTTTGTCCTGCCCGATAGTCGGCAGGTAGAGGGAGAAGTTGTGGACGTAGACCACGACGGGGCCTTGCTTTTGAATGTTGATGGGAAAGTTACGCGTTATATTTCTGGAGAAATACAAAGAACTAATTAACATTCGTCGTATATAGTTAAATGAAAAATATTTGATTGACAGGACAAAGATATTCTCATGATCTTAGTAATTGATATTGGCAATACACAAGTTAAATGGGCAACAACGTTCGGAGATGTATGGGCGACTCAAGGTCAATGTCCTCTGTTTGATGTAGATAAATTGCCTTTATATTGGGCAGACTTAACAGTGCCTGAAGCGATAGTAATTTCTAATGTTGCAGGCGCGGAGGCCGAAGCAGCTGTCGAAATGGCGATCCGCCCTTGGAAAATCGAACCTTATTGGGTTGCAGCAAAGGCAAACCAATGTGGGGTTATCAACTCATACGATAAACCAAGCCAGTTGGGTCCAGATCGTTGGGCGGCAGTCATCGGTGCGAAAACTTTGCGAATGGCTAATGTTGTAATGGTGTGTTCTGGAACAGCTACGACAATACACGGCTTGACTGAAGACGGGGTGTTTATTGGTGGGCTTATTATTCCAGGCTACGATTTGATTCATCAATCTCTTGGTTCTAATGCTGCACATTTATCGGACGCTGAAGGGCAATTCAGTAATTTTCCTGTTACTACACGTGATGCAATTACTTCAGGGGCCATTAGGGCAACATGTAAAACAATAGAGTCATTTTGCGATGATATGGAAGCTTCGGGACACGATGATGTAAAAATTATTTTAGCGGGTGGAGCTGCCGCTAAAATTCGCGATGGTTTTGTAAGACCTGTTATACAAAAGGATGATGTGATTTTGTTAGGTCTCTTGGAGATAGCAAAAAGTTTTTAGTAAAAAATCAAAATTTAAATATTTCTTTGAGATGAGTTTCTAAACATGGCTAAAATATTAGGCTATTTTTTGATCATTATTAATGCGGTAATGGCGATTTACGTCTTTTATTTACGACCGTTATCTGAAATTGACCCAATGCCCGAGAAAAATGAAATCTATCCTGATCGATTAAAAATCATCAAAGATGCTGAGTTTAAAGAAATTGACGCATCAGGTTTAGGCGATGGTGATAGTTCAATTTAAATAGCTCGGAGTCTTAGGTTTGACAAAGTTTAGGTCAGCTATGTGGTGGCAAGTTCGACTGACGCCGCCAACAACGTTTTTGTATATTCATTCTTAGGCGTATCAAATATATCATCAACCTGGCCTTCCTCTACTATTTGCCCATCCTTCATGACCATTACCCTATGAGACATGGCTTTAACGACGTTCAAGTCATGGCTGATGAAAAGGTATGAGATAGCGTATTTTTTCTGTAGGTCGCGAAGTAGTTCTATGATTTGTGCTTGAATTGACAAGTCTAGCGCAGATGTTGGTTCATCTAGCACGATGAGTTTTGGCTTTAAAACGATGGCTCTAGCAATCGATATTCTTTGTCTCTGACCTCCGGAAAATTCGTGAGGGTATCTGTCTTTCATTTCGGCAGATAAACCAACTTCTTCAAGGGTGCTGCCAATAATTTGGTCTAGCATCTGAGGAGTTTTAGCTATGCCGTGCAGCACAAGGCCCTCTGAGATAATTTGTCCGATCGTCATTCTCGGGCTAAGACTTCCAAAAGGATCTTGGAAAACAATTTGTACATTTTTTCTATAGGGCTTCAATGATCTCTGATTTAGATGATCGATACGCCGGTTCGAAATAGTTATTTCTCCATTACTATCAATTAATCTCAAACAAGCCATTCCTAGGGAGCTTTTCCCTGACCCGCTTTCGCCAACTAGCCCAAGTGTTTCACCAGCTTTAATAAAAAAATTGATTTCATCCACGGCTTTTATATAACCGACTGTTTTACGGAAAAACCCTCGCTTTATTGGGAACCAAACACGTAAATTTTTCACCCGCACTATTTCTGATGCATGGGCGTTAACAGGTTCTGGATGTCCGGATGGCTTAGAGTCGATGAGCATACGCGTATACTCATGCCGCGGACGAGAAAATGTGTCTTCGACCGTTCCTGATTCTACTATTTCGCCCTGTTTCATGACATATACGCGACTTGCCATTTTGGAGACAACTCTTAGGTCATGAGTTATGAGCAGTATTGCCATGCCAAGTTTTTTCTGTAGAGATTGTAGTAGCTCCAGTAGTTGCGCTTGAACTGTTACATCCACGGCTGTCGTAGGCTCATCCGCAATTAGCAAATCTGGTTTGTTGGCCAAAGCCATCGCAATCATTACCCGTTGCCTTTGTCCTCCAGACAGTTGGTGTGGATATGAATCTAGCCGTTCAGCAGGGTTAGGAATCTTAACTAACTCCAACAACTCGATGACACGATTTTTAGCTTGTTTTTTGCTTAGCCCTTCGTGCAGTAACAAAACCTCACTGATCTGTTTTTCAACAGTGTGCAACGGATTGAGCGAAGTCATCGGCTCCTGGAATATCATGGATATTCTATTGCCTCTTATGTTCCTAAGCGATTTCTCTGAGGCGCCGATAAGTTCAAGTTCATCAAATTGAATTGAGCTGGTTTGACTGTGCTTTGCAGTGGGATAAGGAAGCAGTTGGAGTACGGATAGCGCTGTTACCGATTTTCCAGATCCGCTTTCTCCAATCAGCGCAACCGTCTCCCCATGATGGACATCTAATGCAACCTGCCGTACTGCACTGGTGCGCTTACCCTCTTGATGAAAGGCGACGTCGAGCTGGTTTATAGTGAGAAGAGGTGATGTCATTATTAGTCAGAGCCTAAGAATTTGTGAGCCTTATTTATTAGTGAAAAGTTTGCGTGGGTCAAAGGCATCCCGCACTGCCTCGCCGATAAAAATCAAGAGGCTCAGCATAATTGCGATGACGAAGAATCCCGTTAATGCAAGCCATGGTGCTTGAAAATTTGCTTTTCCTTGTGCTAAGAGCTCACCAAGCGAGGCTGAACCTGCTGGCAAACCGATTCCGAGAAAGTCCAGAGAGGTTAGGACCGTTACAGACCCTGCAAGAGTGAACGGCATGAATGCCATTGTTGCTACCAATGCATTGGGCAACACATGTCTGAGCATAATTTTAAAATCACCTAAACCAAGCGCTCGTGCAGCCCTGACATAATCAAAGTTTCTCGCCCTTAAGAATTCTGCACGAACAACGCCCACAAAACCCATCCAACTGAATAAAAGTAACAACCCCAATAACCACCAAAAATTAGGTTCGATTATGCTGGCAAGTATGATTAACAGATAAAGAGTCGGCATGCCCGACCAGATCTCAATAAACCGTTGCCCGATGAGATCGACCCAGCCACCAAAATAGCCTTGTAACGCCCCAGCAAAGACCCCAATGATTGCGCTAATTATAGTCAGTGTAAATCCGAAAAGTACCGATATGCGAAAACCATATATTACTCGAGCAAGAACATCTCGCGCTTGATCGTCTGTCCCAAGAATATGAATCGTATCTGGAGCAGATGGAGCAGGCATAGCTAAATCCCAAGCCACTGTTTGATGATCAAAAGGAACTAGAGGATTGATAATCCAACCTTTATTTTGTATTTTTTCAATAATAAAGGGATCAGTAAAATCAGTTGCTGTTCTAAAGGTTCCTCCGAATTCGGTCTCTTTATAATCTTTAAATATTGGAAAAAAAAGGTCACCCTGATACGAAACGGCAATCGGCTTATCGTTGGCAATAAACTCAGCTGGTAACGTGAGTATTAGAAGTACTAAAAAAATCCAGAAGGACACATATCCTCTTCTATTTTTTTTGAAGTTTTCGAGTCGCCTGATTGTGATGGGGTTAGTTATCATGATGTTTTGTAATTGCAGTAGACTTTACGATTGACTTTCGAAATCGATTCTAGGATCGATCACCATGTACATGACATCCCCAATCAAGTTCATCACTAACCCGAGTAATGAAAAGAAAAATAATGATCCAAACATCAAAGGGTAGTCTCTGCTAAATGCTGCTTCAAATCCGAGGAGACCTAAGCCATCAAGAGAAAAAATAATTTCTATAAGGAGCGAACCAGTAAACAAGATGCTAACTAAAGCGGATGGAAATCCCGCAATTACAATCAACATCGCATTCCTGAAAACGTGCCCATAAAGCACTCTTTTTTCCGTCAGACCTTTTGCTCTAGCCGTAAGCACATATTGCTGATGTATTTGATCTATAAATGAGTTTTTCGTAAGCATAGTCAGGCCCGCAAAGCCTCCGATTACCATAGAGAGAATAGGGAGTGCGAGATGCCAGAAATAATCTTTCACACAGCTAAGACTGGCTGCGCATTCAAACGCGCTTATAGATAAATACTCTTCAGACTGCAGGCCTCTCAAAGGAAACCAGTCAAGATAGCTTCCGCCTGCAAAGATAACCATCATGAAAACCGCAAATAAGAAACCTGGTATCGCTGTCCCAATTATGATCGCGAAACTCGAAAGCATATCAAACTGACTGCCGTCTGCCACAGCCTTTCGAATGCCAAGTGGAACTGATATTAGGTAAACAATCAGAGTTGTCCAAAGTCCTAGAGAGATAGAGACAGGTAGTTTTTCTAATACTAAGTCAACGACATCCGTATCTCTGTAGAAGCTTTTCCCGAAATCGAATACGAGATAGTCGGACATCATCTTAAAGAATCGTTCATGGAGTGGTTTATCAAAACCAAATCGTACTTCAAGCTCCTCGATAAACTCCGGATCCAAGCCTTGAGCTCCTCGGTAAGGAGTCGAAGAACTGTTATCAAGGCTGCTTGATGTGGCCACTTCGCTCAGTGTTTCTTGACTCCCAGTTTTAGTAACTCTCTCCGTTATTGCATTGGAGTGCCCGGATAGTTGCGCGATTGCTTGTTCAACCGGCCCACCAGGAGCTGTCTGAATGACGAGAAAGTTCGTTAGCATGATCCCTAACAATGTCGGGATGATGAGCAGTAATCTTCTGAATATATAAGGTGTCACGATTTTTTTCGTTTGATTCGGTTAAAGGCGAGGGCACCGATTAAAAGGACCAAAGCTAATAAGCCGTATGTTAGCCAGTTGGAGTTCGATTCCTTACGCTGCGTAGAAGTTGTTAGTGTTAATTGTTCAAATTTGTCACTATCGAACCACCACAAATTGGTCGATGTGCCTGATTTAGGCGTGACCTTGGGTAACCCAAATTTATCCCAGTAAAGGATCCTTTGTGATGTTAAGTGCCATTGAGGTATTACGTAATACCCGGAAAGCAGCAATCGATCCAGAGCTCTGGTATGAGCGACGAGATCCTCTCTTGATTTCGCTTGAACGAGGCCGCCAATAAGCTCGTCAATAATCGAATCTCTTACTCCTGCATAATTACTCGCGGCAGGAGAATCTGCCGCGCTTGAAGACCAATGACCAAACTGCTCATTACCTGGTGATTCTGATGATCCCCACCCAGATACGATCATGTCATAATCAAAATTACGAACTCGATTTATGTATTGAGTTTGGTCGACCCTTCGAACTCTGACGTCAACGCCGAGTTTTTTTAAATTTCGTGCAAACGGTAGAACGATTCTTTCGAAACCTTCGCTATAAAGTAATATTTCGAAGGTAAACAAATCGCCACTATCGCTATTAGTTAGGATCATGTTCTCTACGTCCCATCCCGCTTCTTGTAGTAGCTTTTGAGCGGAAGTTAAATTGTCTCGAGGCCAGCCTAAACCGTCGGTTGCGGGAGGCTCATAAGGTGTTGTGAAGATATTTTTTGATATTTTATTTTTGTATTTTTCAAGAACTTTCAGTTCTAAGCCAGTGGGTAGACCTGTGGCAGCTAAATCAGAGTTAGAAAAAAAGCTTTTTGTCCTTGTGTACTGACCAAAAAATAAGTTTTTATTAGTCCATTCGAAATCGAAGGCATATGCGAGAGCTTGCCTCACCCTAACGTCTTGGAAGATGGGCCGTCTCGTGTTATACACGAATGCCTGCATGCCGGTTGGATTATAGTGTCGTAGATTGACTTTTTTAAGCCGGCCTTGTGAGACTGCCGGAGTATCGTAGTCAAGAGCCCAAGCTTTCGCCTGATTTTCCTCCCTATAATCGATGTCCCCTGATTTAAGCGCCTCGCGTATTACGGTTTCGTCCCTGTAATAGTCAATTCGAATATTATTAAAATTATTTGTACCTTTATTGACAGGTAAATTTAGTCCCCAATAATCTTTTACACGCTCTAGAGTTATAAATCGCCCTGGCTCGAAATTTTCAATACGATATGGACCGCTACTTAGGGGTGGTTCTAGCGTCGTCAAAGTGAAGTCTTTTCCTTCCCAATAATGCTTAGGAAGAATGGGCATCTGCCCAACAATAAGAGGTAGTTCACGGTTTGTTTTATCTGAGAATTCAAACTTAACGATATCTTTCGATACCTTAATTGCAGAAGATACATCGCCGTAATAGAAGCGGTAGAACGGATGTCCGTACTCTTTAAGGGTATTTAACGACCAGATGACGTCATCCACAGTAATGGGTTTCCCATCATGCCACTTGGCTTCTTCTCGAATTTTAAACTGAGCCCAGCTGCGGTCCTCTGGTACTTCGATGGACTCTGCGATAAGACCGTAAGCGCTAAATGGTTCATCTGCGCTTGTTGTCATCAAGGTTTCCATCGTGGCGCCTGCGCCGGCGTTCCCTTTTGGAATGTATGGATTGAAGCTGTCAAACGTACCAACGGCACCGAGCTTAAGTCGTCCTCCCTTAGGGGCGACAGGATTAACGTAATCGAAATATTGAAAATTTGACGAATATTTTGGAGCTCCATGCATCGCGATTCCGTGGGACTTTATGCTCTCAGCGTTAGCTGAAGGGCTGAGGAGCGCGATCAAGAGCAAAGTAACTCTAAACATTTATTTTATCTCTCACGGATGCGTTGGATAGTGTTGCTAGTGGACGTTTCAAATTGAAATGGTATCGAGATTGTTTTTCCACCCCAACGTTTCGCTTCATTGCTTCCAACGATTTCTTCTTCTCCCCAATCTCCGCCTTTCACCAAAATTTCGGGCTTAATAAGCATGATGAGATTTAAAGGGGTGTCTTCAGTGAAACTAGTGACTGCATCAACGCTCTCTAATGCACTTATGACCGCTATTCGGTCATTCGTGCTGTTAATAGGCCTGTCAGACCCTTTTCCTAATCTTTTTACCGAGTTATCTGTGTTTAGAGCAACAATAAGAAAGGCTCCAAGAGCCTTTGCTTGGGCGAGGTAAGTAACGTGCCCTCGATGGAGAATATCGAAAACGCCATTAGTAAAAACTAAAGGTCTTGGTGTCTTTCGCAATTTTCGGTCGAGATCGTTGGAAAGTATGTATTTGTCTCGCATGGCGTTACCAATTAAACGACTGAATTTGTGTGAGAATGCTAACTTTAGTTCCCTGGCTGATGTTAACGCTAGATAACGATTAAAGCCTATGCAGTAACGACGGTTGCTTCGTACGATCTGGCGCTTCAAGATCGGACTGACTGATAATTAGTCTACGTACTCAAAAATTTTCACAACTTTCGACACATTCTTAATCGAAGCTGCGATTTGGGCTGCTGTCTCGCCTTCGTCTCTAGTCACCAACCCCATTAAATACACTGTTCCAGCCTCTACCGTGGTACTGACCCTGACGATTCGTACATCCTTGCTACGAGTCAACAAGCTCACTACTTGTGTTTTTATGGCGCCATCTTTCGCAAATTCTCGAAAAGTGCTGAATTCTCCAACTGCAGTTTCATCTTTAAAATCTCGCACTGATTGTGTTTCAAGCACCATTAATTGGAGATCATCTTTTATGGCTTCTGCGGTAACCTGGCCTGTTAGAAGGACAACATTGTTGTAAGACGTGACATGAATTTTCGCTTGCTCCGGGTATTTATCTTTAATTCTTGAGGACAATTTACTTACGATAATTCGATCATCAACAATAGTTCCGGCAGTCCTTGGGTCCTCAGCCATCATTGTCGCACCAATTCCAGCAGAGACGACTGCGGGTCCCAGGCAGCCTTGAAGTAACCAAGAAAGTGAAACTACAAGAGCCATTGAAATCGCCAATTTGCACATTCTATTCGTCTCCTAAGATAATTGAATCAATTCCATCACATAAACAGTGTAAACACAATAAGTGAACTTCTTGAATTCTTGCGGTTTGCTTACTCGGCACACAAACGTGTATGTCGTTCTCTGCCAACATCTGGTTTATTCGCCCACCGCCTTTTCCAGTCAAAGCGACCACGTTCATTTTTGTTTCATGCGCCGCACTTATTGCTGCGATTACATTTTCAGAGTTCCCGCTAGTTGAGATTGCTAGGAGCACGTCGCCAGGCTTACCTAAGGCTATCACTTGTTTTGAAAAAATATCGTTAAAGTGATAGTCATTTCCAATCGAAGTTAATGTCGAAGTGTCCGTTGTCAGCGCAATGGCGGCGAGTGGAGCGCGTTCGCGCTCAAATCTATTTAACAATTCGGCCGAAAAATGTTGTGCATCCGCTGCGGAGCCACCGTTTCCACAGGCCATTATCTTGTGCTTCGAATCTAGAGATTTGGACATTAGCCCAATAGCCATAGTGAGCGGGTCAAGCAAGACTGCTTGGGACTCTCGTTTGACGCTAATACTGGTGCTGAAATGTGATGTAATTCTTGCTTCGAGGCTCATTTGGTTGGATATATCCTTCGTACTTTAATCTTGAATCATAAGCGTTATTGCATTTATTTGGCAATTTTAACTGACAACATGCTTTTTATTGAGATAATGAAAATATTTTTGAAAAAAGATTTCTCCAGTATGACTCAATCTATTTCCTCCCTTCACAATGCCATACCCGTCGAGATATGAACGATCGCGTTGATGTTGAGGTGCAACCTTCAACGCTTTACGTTGTAGCAACTCCTATCGGAAACCTAGGCGACATAACGCTCCGAGCGATACAGATTTTAAGTTCAGTGGACGTTATTGCTGCGGAGGATACTCGGGTTACTAAAGGATTGTTATCTAAATTGAATATTCAAAGTCGATTGATCTCTTATCGTGAGCATAACGAAGTTACATCTTCCGCTGGTATTATCAAGTTGTTATCTGAGGGTAATTCAGTCGCGCTCGTTTCGGACGCAGGAACTCCTGGACTCTGTGATCCCGGTGCCATTTTAGTTTCTAAGTCTCGTAATGCTGGATACCGCGTAGAACCAATACCAGGAGCAAGCGCACTTTCAGCTGCGATATCCGTGAGTGGTTTAGATCGACAAGGCTTCGTATTTAAAGGGTTTTTGCCACCTAAATCTGGAAATAGAAAGCAATTCTTACTAAGTCTGAAAACATATGATGTGCCGGTAATCTTATTTGAGAGCCCGCATCGAATTAAAGAATGTTTGAGTGAAATGGTATTAATTTTTGGTGAGGATATGCAGATCTTTATCGGCCGTGAACTTACAAAAATCAATGAGGAGATAGTTTCATTTTCTCTTCGTGAGGCTTTAATCTGGGTCTCGTCGGGGTTATACCAGTCAAGAGGAGAGTTTGTTCTTGTTTTATTTTTACCAGCTCAGTCGGATATTAAAGAGCAGACCCCTGCGAATGTAAAACAATTACTGTACGACTTGCTGCAGTCGTTACCTTTGAGGCAGGCAGTTGATATAGTTACAAAACATAGTGATGTTTCTCGCAAAAAAATCTATCAAATCGCACTAGATATAAAAAGCGGATTAAATGTTAAAGGAGATTAGAATCAATCATGGATGAGCTAGTCATTCGTCAGCCAGACGATTTTCATATTCACCTCAGAGATGATGAGATGTTGCCTCTATCGGTCGAGCATGTATCAGCGCAGTTTCATAGGGCAATTGTTATGCCAAACCTTCGTCTTCCTGTTGTTTCGACTTCGATGGCGACTAAGTACCGAAAAAGAATCCTAGCGGCGATACCTACCGGCCAACTTTTCAATCCGTTGATGACGTTATATTTAACCGACCGGACAACGCCAGCCGAAATTTTGTTGGCTAAGGAGTCGGGTATTGTCCATGGAGTAAAGTATTATCCGGCAGGGGCTACAACAAATTCTGATTCAGGGGTGACTGACTTGGAGGGCCGGTTTAAAGTTCTGGAAGCTATGATGATGCATGGGGTTCCGCTCTTACTTCATGGTGAAGTCACCGATAAGGATGTTGATATTTTTGATCGTGAGAAAGTATTTTTAGATTCGATACTTTCACGCGTAGTTAAAGAGTTTCCAGATCTCAAGATTGTTCTTGAACACATAACCACCTCGGACTCAGTTGACTTTGTCGATGCATGCTCAGACAGAGTAGCGGCAACTATTACTGCGCATCATCTATTATTGAATCGCGGAGACTTATTTGATGGTGGTATTCGGCCGCACCATTATTGTTTGCCCATCCTTAAAAGGGAAGAGCATCGATTGGCACTGTTACGAGCTGCGGTTTCCGGTAGTCCTAAGTACTTTTTAGGGACGGACAGCGCTCCTCATGAAACGCATACCAAAGAGGCCTCTTGTGGTTGTGCTGGAGTTTATACTGCTCATGCTGCTATGGAATGTTATGCCATAGCTTTTGATTCTGTAGGTTCGTTGGATAAATTAGAAAACTTTGCGTCTACTTTTGGGGCAAGGTTTTATGAGCTACCGCTAAACATGGGGCACATTAAGCTTGTACGCAAGGAGCAGATGATTCCGCCTACATATGCCTACTCTGGTGGTACCATCGTTCCCTTTAGAGCTGGACAGGCGCTGAATTGGAGTGTTGAGGCCTGAGCATCAATTCCAATTAAGATATTGATTTTTATAGTATAATATCAGAGGAAGTCGGTCGGGTAATCGCTGCATGATCCTTGGGTCTGTAGAGGAAAGTCCGGGCTCCATAGAGCGGGGTGCCGGTTAACGACCGGACGTTGTGAAGCGATGGATAGTGCAACAGAAAGTGTACCGCCTCAATCGAAAGATTCGAGGTAAGGGTGAAAAGGTGAGGTAAGAGCTCACCGCGGCCTTGGTAACAAGGGCGGCATTGTAAACCCCACCCGGAGCAAGACCAAATAGGAGGACTTAGGCGTTGCTCGCGTTGTCCTCGGGTAGGTCGCTAGAATCAAAGGGTAACTTTTGATCCAGATGAATGATTGCCTCTCGACTTTCAGTCGAAAGACAGAACCCGGCTTACAGACCGGCTTCCTAATTTTTAGTTTGTGCCTAAACGCGGACCCCCGTGCTAGAAATTTATGCCCTAAGTATTGATTTTCATTAGTTTACTTACTTGACCCGTCTAATTTTTTAGCCTAGAGTGGGGGAATGTAGAAAAAAGTGGGAAAAATAGGGGAACTAATACTCTATCAAGTTGGGGTGAGTTTATGTTTCAAGGGGTTGTAGGGATTAACTTGGATGCCAAAGGGCGCTTAGCCATTCCGACTAAGTATCGGAGTGAGCTGAGTGGCGGCCAGAATAAAAAGCTAGTACTTACTTCTCATCCTCACCATTGTTTATTGTTATATCCATCTGAGGCTTGGAGTCCAATCCGGGCGCAAATTATGACTTTTTCCAGCTTTGATCCCAAGTTAAGTTTGTGGAAGAGGCTGCTGGTCGGATTTGCGGAGGAAATGGAACTTGATAATGCGGGAAGAATGCTGATATCTGCCTCACAAAGGCAATTCGCAGCGTTGGATAAGCGGGTGATGCTAGTTGGTCAGGGTAGTCACTTTGAGTTGTGGAGTGAGTCCTCTTGGGATAAACAAATTTCTCAGTTCGATGAGGGGCTGACTAGCCCTCCACCCGGGATGGAAAACTTTGCGCTCTAACGACAAAAACAACTTAGACGATGCAGTTGACGGCCCTATTGACTCTCACACACCAGTTTTACTCTATGAGGCGGTAGATGCTTTAAACATCAAGCCGGATGGTGTTTATATCGACGGCACTTACGGGAGAGGCGGGCACGCTAAGGAAGTGCTAAAGCGTTTGAGTAGCAGGGGCTTATTGGTCGCTATTGACAAAGATCCGCAGGCCGTTTGTGCAGGGAAGAGGCTTGAATCTGCTAATTTTAAAATGTTTCATGGCACTTTTGGCGATGTTAAAACTATCCTCAAGAAGATCGGGGTGTGCGGGGTGGACGGGGTCTTGTTAGATTTAGGGGTATCGTCACCTCAGCTTGACTCTGCGGCTCGTGGATTTAGTTTTTCTCATGACGGGCCATTAGATATGAGAATGGATACTGATTCTGGGTCAACTGCCGAGGCTTGGCTCAACTGTGTAACCCAAACAGAACTTGCAAGAGTACTTAAAGTTTACGGTGAGGAAAGATTTGCCCCGAGGATTGCAAAATCCATTGTTACTGCTCGAACCGGCGAGAGGATAAGCACTACAAGGCAACTGCGGGAGTTGGTTGAGAAGGCGATACCTAGGAAATTTCACGCTGCAAAAAATCCAGCAACTAAGACCTTCCAAGCTATTCGTATTCACCTTAATCGAGAGCTGGAGGATCTAGAGGCCCTTCTTAGTCAAGTAGCCTCAATCTTATTAGATGGTGCGCGTTTGGTTATCATCAGTTTCCATTCTTTAGAAGATCGAATAGTGAAGCGTTTTATCGTTAGGGAATCACGTTCGAATGTACCCGATCGCTTGCCTATCCGACAAAAAGATTTACCGAAGACGTTATTTAAGTCGATTGGAAAGGCAACGCGACCGACCGCAGCCGAAATTGAGCGTAATCCGCGATCAAGAAGCGCAATATTACGAGTGGCTCAAAGGAGTATTCAGTGAAGCTAAGCTTAATATTTTTTATTTTGCTCATTACATCGGCTATATCGTTGGTGACAGCAAGGCATGACACACGAAAGCTTGTTAATGAGATCGAATTAGAGAGAAATAAAGCATTGCAAATTGAAAGACACCATTCAAATTTGGTAACCGAAAAAGCTACCCTCACAAGCCCTTCGAGGATAGAGCGTCTAGCAATACTGCAGCTTCAGATGAAGTACCCAAAACCAGCAGATATAGTTTTACTCCCTCCCCCTCCCCGGCGTTCTGAGTAATGACGTCTAAATCCCAATCAGTATTAAAAATTCGTTTACCAGTCTGGAGAGCGCGATTATTGGTAACGCTAATGTTCTTGGGTTTTATAACCCTGGCCGCGCGGGCTCTTTATTGTCAGAGCGTAAATAAAGATTTCTTGCAAGCTGAGGCGGAGAAGAGGTACTCACGAACAAAAGAGCTAATAGCGACCCGTGGAAAAATAATCGATAGGTATGGAAAGACATTAGCTATTAGCACGGCCGTTGAGACAGTGACTGCCAACCCTAGTCAAATTGAATTTGAGAGTATCGCACCCGAAAAGCTCGTTAAGTTATCAGAGTTGCTGGAGGTGAATCTTGATTACATAAAGCGTCGCTTAACGCAAAAGAAAACTTTTGTATATCTGAAGAGGCAGATATCACCAAACTTAGCTAGAGAAGTAATGTCCCTGAAAGTACCTGGAGTATCGTTGAAAACGGAATACAAAAGATACTATCCCAATGGGGAGGCAACAGCACATTTAGTTGGCTTTACGAATCGCGATCAGAAAGGTCAAGAGGGCTTAGAGTATTCATATCAGGACACTCTTGCCGGCAAATCCGGTAGTCGTAGAATTAACAGAAATAATAAGAATCAGGTGATCGAGGAAGTCGCCACCATCAGCGTCGCAGAGAATGGCGCTGAATTGTCATTGTCGATTGATCGCAGGTTACAATATGTAGCATTTTCCGAGGCAAAAAATGCGGCACTCGAGCACGAAGCCAAGTCCGCAAGTGTTGTTGTCTTGGATACTTTAACGGGCGAAATCTTAGCGCTTGCGAATTGGCCCAGTTATAACCCGAATAATCGTTCCTCTTTTACGCCAAAGTTACTTCGTAATGGCGCGATTATTGACCAGTTTGAGCCTGGATCCACATTAAAACCTTTTACTATCGCGGCTGCCTTGGAGGGTAACTTCGTAACGCCAAAAACACCAATTGACATTGAAGATGGTCGGTTGCGCATCGGTGGGCGGACGATAGCAGATGATCATCCCGAGGAGGATAGTTTACTAACTGTAACTCAGGTGATCCAACGCTCCTCAAATGTCGGGACTGTAAAAATTGCACAAAAGATGGCGTCCCGTGACTTATGGACGATTTTATCAAATTCCGGCTTCGGGAAGAGTCCAAAATTACGTTTCCCTGGAGGTGCTACAGGTAGCTTGAGATCTCCAGAGAAATGGAGGGCCATTGATCAGGCGACTATTTCTTACGGAATGGGGGTGTCTGCGAGTCTTCTCCAATTGGCTCGTGCTTACAGTATTTTTGCCCGAGATGGCGTGTTGATTCCAGTTACTTTTGAGAAGCGCGCACAGACGGTAGAGGGCAACCGCGTCATTTCAAAGGGCACCGCACGAGCAGTGCTTAAAATGCTTGAGGCGGTGACTCATGAGAAAGGTACAGGGTTCAGTGCTTCCATTCCTGGTTATCGGGTCGCTGGTAAGACTGGTACTGCGAAAGTGGCCTTTGGAGGCTCGTACGCTCGTGGCAAGTACCGTTCTTCATTCGTAGGCATTGCTCCTGTTTCTAATCCTCGACTCATTGTGGCTGTTATGGTTGATGAGCCAAGCGCGGGCTCATATTATGCGAGTGTCGTAGCCGCTCCAGTATTCAAAAAGGTCATGGAGGAGGCTTTAACAAGGTTAGGGATTGATCCCGACAACTATGTTATTAAGCAGGAGGCAAAACGGGAAATTTTGCCAGGCCCCGTATGACAGCATCTGCTATTGAACGTTTTGTCCGAACTGGGTTATCCGGGCCGGTTATTAATACCAGTAATAAGTTAAAACAAAAACTGAGTGAGCTAAAAGTTATCCCTACGGGTTTATCAAACGATAGCCGTTTTACTAAGAAGGGTGATATTTTTTTTGCGTATCCCGGTTCTAATCAAGATGGACGCATTCATATACGTGAGGCGATAAAGCGCGGTTGTTCAGTAGTCATTTGGGAGTGTGATGGGTGGAGTTGGGACCCAACGAATATAACACCGAATTTTGCCTTTAAAAACGTAAGAGCGTTGATGGGTGAATTTGCAGCGCTTTTTTTTGGCGAACCAACAAGCGGTATGCACGTTTTAGGTGTGACGGGCACTAACGGTAAAACTACATGTGTAAATTGGCTTGCTGAAGCATTTTTTTTATTGGGTCATGATAGTGCATGTATAGGAACTATGGGTGTAAATGTTCCAGGTAAAGCGTCTGATGCCAACTCTAGTGAAAATAGAACGACACCCGATGCAATCGCACTTCAACGTGCCTTTCGAGACCTTAGGGAATCCGGTGTTTCACATGTGTCTGTGGAGGCCTCCTCCCACGCGCTAACGCAAAATAGACTTGATGGAACGGAAATCGACATTGCAATTTTTACTAACCTTTCTCATGATCATCTTGATTATCACGGAACATTCGAGCATTACGGAATTGCGAAGGCGCGGCTATTTTTATTTGAGACACTGTCACAAGCTGTAATAAATATTGACGATGACTTTGGCGCTGATCTTGCATTGAGTCTTAGGCGCCAAGACAAGCACGTAGTGACTTATAGTACTGTGAATAAAAGCGCTGACATTTTTGCAAGTCAATTGTCATTGTCGAGTAGCGGTTCAATATTTAACGTGTCTACCCCATGGGGTTCTAGAGAAATTAAATCTCAAATTATTGGCGAGTTTAACGTGAGCAACATGCTGGCTGTTTTGGGCGGAGTACTTTGTTCGGGTGCTGACTTCTTAAAAGCTTGCGATGCGGCTGGTGCATTGAGACATCCAGAGGGGCGCTTGCAAAGAGTCGGAGAAAAATATAATCGGCAAGTATATATTGACTACGCACATACCCCCGACGCACTTAGTCGACTTCTTGTAACTTTGAGGACTCTACTCAAGCCCGGAGGACGTGTGATTACAGTTTTTGGGGCTGGTGGCGATAGGGATAAGGACAAAAGAACACTAATGGGACAGGCTGTGCTTGAGTTTTCTGATGTCGCGATTGTTACTGCAGACAATCCCCGGCATGAAAGGCCAAGCAGCATTATCGAGCAAATAATTTGCGGCAAGGAGGATCAGTTTGTCGTCGAGCCTGACCGGCAGTCTGCGATCTGTCGTGCTATCAGCCTGTCCAGCAGGGATGATATTGTTTGTATTGCCGGGAAGGGGCATGAAAAATACCAAGACGTGTCTGGTGAGCGGCTACCGTTTGATGATTATTTGGTCGCTGAGGAGTATTTGAAAGCATTTCATTATGATTCGAATGAATCCCAGGATTACATGAATGTTTAAGATTGCGGAATGCGCCACGGATACTAAAATGGAGCTCATTGGTGATCCTTCGTTAACCGTTTCCAGAATCTCTACGGATAGTCGAGATATTAATAAAGGTGACTTGTATGTAGCTTTAAAAGGTCCTAATTTTGATGGTCATGACTTCGTTCCTGAAGCTTTTGAACAGGGTGCCGTCGCATGTATGGTTTCCGAGGACTACGACAGCTCCAGTGAAGGGAAAGGCAAAACATACCTAAAAACGTTTGATACTCATCGAGGATTAACAGATTTATCATTTTGGTGGAGACGAAAATTCAGACCGCGACTTAAGGTAATCGGAATAACAGGAAGCAACGGTAAGACAACGGTTAAAGAAATGATCGCTAATATTCTTCGCTGTGAAATTGGACTTGATCTGGTTCTCGCAACGAAAGGTAATTTGAATAATGATATTGGGGTCCCTAAAACTCTCTTAGAGTTAACAGTCAACCACGAATACGCGGTCGTCGAGATGGGTATGAGTAATTTAGGGGAATTGAGGGATTTAGCTCATTTAGTTTGTCCCGACTTGGCGGTTATTACAAATATTGGAACCGCTCATATTGGTGAGTTGGGTTCTCAGGATGCTATCGCTGAAGCAAAATCGGAAATCATTTCTGGCCTATCTAAAGATGGAGTGCTTGTTGTTGAGGCGGATGGAAATTACTCTGAATACCTAATAAGTAAATATTCAGAGGGAGCGGTTCTGAAATTTGGTAAATCTAATGAGGCAGATATTTCAGGTGAATACGTTGACTCAGTCACATTACCCACTTTAAAGATTACTGATCATGCGTCAATCATTGACGTTGATTTGAAAATTCGTGGTGATCATAACATTTTGAATGCGCTTGCCGCAGCAGCGGTTTGCTTCTCACTCAAGATATCCGCAAGTTCTATTAAGCAGGGCCTTGAATCTTTCGAAAGCGTGGAAGGTAGGCTGGAGAGCATCAAGCTTAGGTCTGGAGACGTGCTAATTAATGACTCGTACAACGCTAACTTTGATTCGGTTTGTCGGGCCTTAGAATATTTAGCTGTGGAGCCTGGTAAGAAGATTTTCGTTTTTGGCGATATGGGCGAACTCGGTAAATTTGGTCCGCCCCTGCATGAGAAGGTAGGCGAGTACGCGAAGTCAAAGGGTATTGATTTACTTTTGGGTTTTGGCGCACTTACAAAAAAGGCAGTCGCTAGTTTTGGGGCTAATGCCATTCACTTTGAATCGGCAAGCGAATTGCTTGGAGAGTTGAAAGCGCACTTAAATGGGCAAACATATATTCTGGTAAAAGGCTCTCGATTTATGAAAATGGAATATTTTTGTAGCGCACTAATCGCTTTATAGTATTTTTTAAAAAGGGAATCCAGGTGTTCTTATATTTATCGCAATACCTTGAAACTTACTTTAGTGGTTTCAACGCTTTCTCATACATAACTTTGAGGGCAGTATTAGCCGCATTAACGGCGCTCCTAATTTCATTTTTTTTGGGCCCCAGGATGATAAAAAAATTGACGGATTATAAGATCGGTCAAACAGTGAGGAGCGATGGCCCTAAAACACATGAGGTAAAAACCGGTACCCCTACTATGGGTGGCGCGCTAATCCTCATTGCAATAGCTGTTACGACCCTACTTTGGGCCGATTTGACCAATAGGTGGATTTGGGTGGTCTTAGCGGTGACTGTGGCTTTCGGGGTTATTGGTTGGATCGATGACTATAGGAAGGTAGTTTTAAAAAGTCCGTACGGTCTTTCAGCCTTAGAGAAATTTTCTTACCAATCCATAGTTGCTGTTCTCGCCTCTTTATATTTAGCTAACGCGACCGAATTTGGGATGCAGACGGATCTAATACTTCCTTTTTTAAAAGATGTCTCAATACCGTTGGGCGTTTATGGATTTATCTTACTCAGCTTTTTAGTGATTGTCGGTAGTAGCAATGCCGTTAATTTAACGGATGGCCTTGATGGGCTCGCTATTATGCCTGCAGTCATGATAGCGAGCGCTTTGGCAATTTTTGCCTACGTAGCTGGCCATGTCGAATTCTCTCGTTACTTGGGGTTTCCCTATATTTCCGGTGCGGGAGAGTTGGCGATTTTCTGTGCGTCCCTCGCAGGAGCAGGACTAGCATTTTTGTGGTTCAACGCTTATCCAGCAGAGGTTTTTATGGGTGATGTGGGAGCACTCGCTCTTGGTGCGGCTCTCGGCATCATAGCGGTAGTTATCCGGCAAGAAATCGTACTTTTCATCATGGGGGGGGTATTTGTTGTTGAAACGCTCTCGGTAATGGTTCAGGTGATTTCATTTAAGCTAACTGGACGAAGAGTTTTTCGCATGGCACCGCTTCATCATCATTTTGAGCTTAAGGGCTGGAAAGAGAATCAAGTCGTTGTACGTTTTTGGATTATTACGATGATGTTGGTGCTCATCGGGTTGTCTACGTTAAAGCTTAGGTAGATGCTGTTTTATATCTAATCATGATGACCTCTTACATAGATGATTGTTTGGATGCTTTGCCCGTTGCTGCCAAAGGACAGATTGTTTTGGTGTTGGGGGCTGGCAAAACTGGTCTATCGATTGTTCGCTGGTTCGCTGGGAAAGGTGTGACAGTCGTACTTGCTGATTCGCACTCTGATGCCCCAGGAATTGCACAGATTCGACAAGAATTTCCAAAAATGACAATTTATACTGGTCCTTTCAATGATTGTATTTTTACGGATGTCGACATGGTAGTTTCAAGTCCGGGAGTACCACTAAAAGAGATACCGTTACAAAAGCTTAAAAAATCAGGGGTACCAGTAATTGGCGATGTAGAAATTTTTCTTCGAGAGAACGTGAGACAGCGAGGTGGTAACGTAATTGCGATTACCGGTACCAATGGAAAAAGTACCGTAACTCAAATGGTTGAAAGCGTTCTCAATGCATGTGGTCTTGACGTGGTCGCAGTTGGTAACATCGGTATTCCTGTTTTGGATGTTTTAGTTCAAATTGAGCTTGGGTTGCGTGAGATGCCAGATGTCTTCGTGTTAGAGCTGTCTAGCTTTCAAATTGATACGACGTACTCATTTCAATACGATGCGTCGGTTGTGCTGAATGTTTCGGAAGATCATTTAGATCGGTATCGTGATTTTGAGGCCTACATGCAATCAAAATTTCGGATCTACTCTGGTCGCGGTGCTAAGGTGGTGAATCGAGATGATTTGATGATTTTGAACGCGACTTCTGATCTAAATGAGGTGATCACATTCGGCCTCAGTCCTCCAGATACTGATCGATCTTGGGGCGTTAGCGAGATTGCAGGAGATCAGTGGATAGTTCGCGGTCAGCAACAAATTTGCAGATGTAGGGACCTAAGAGTCCCTGGAGCGCATAACGTATGTAATGCATTGGCTGCATTCGCGTTGTGTAGCACACTCGTGTGTGTTAACGAAGCGGCAGTAAAAGGATTACTTTCGTACGAAGGACTAGACCATCGTATGCAGTGGATTGCGGATGTCTCTGGTGTTCGATTTTATAATGATTCCAAAGCTACAAATGTTAGTGCAACAGCTGCGGCTATTTCCGGGATGCCAACGCGATGCGTGTTATTACTAGGCGGACAATCTAAAAAACAGACTTTTGATGCGCTTGTGGATTTGATTCGACAAAAAGTACGGGCAGTAGTTTTAATAGGCCAAGATGCTAAATTAATCAGGCAGGGAATAGAAAGTTCCGGTGTAACGATCTTTGAGGCATCTGATCTTAAGAGTGCAGTTCGAATTGCTTCCCGAGTCGCCGAGCCTGGAGAAATTGTTTTATTTTCGCCGGCATGTGCTAGTTTTGACATGTTTGAAAACTACGCACATCGTGGTGATGTATTCGCCGATGCGGTGAGGAGTTTAGTTTAATGCTTTCCGATTCAGTAAGTTGGTCAAAAGTAACTAAGAATGTATCTTATGATTTCGATATTGTCCTGTTTTGGTTAGCTTTAGGACTACTGGGTTTGGGTGTTGTGATGGTTTATTCCTCCTCTGTTGCAATCGCAGATAATTCTGTTTTGCTTGGAGGCAGTCCATATCGATTTCTTCTCCGACATTTATTCGCTTTGTCTATTGGAGTAATGCTAGCGCTTCTCGCGATACAGATTCCAGTCAGATACTGGGAGGCTATTTCACCGGTATTTTTTGTGCTTGGACTACTTATGCTTATTGTTGTACTTGTGCCGTGGATAGGTCACGAAGCAAACGGTAGTCGTCGATGGTTTCGGATCGCGGGTTTTAGTTTTCAACCTTCTGAATTCATGAAGTTTGCGACGGTTCTGTACGCAGCTGATTACACGATAAGAAAAGGGGTGCATATATCTAGCTTCAAGCGTGGCTTCCTTCCCTTATTCGGGGTCATGGTATTGACAGGATTCTTACTTTTAAGCGAGCCAGATTTCGGCGCGTTTGTTGTTATCACGGCTATTGCTATGGGCGTGCTTTTTTTAGGTGGAATGAACTTAAAGTTACTTATTGCGTTGACGGTCCTTCTTTGCGTGGCGTTCATCGGTTTAATTTATAGCTCTGATTATCGTGCTGCACGAGCTTTTGGTTTTTTGAACCCGTTCGAAGACCCTTTGAAGACAGGCTATCAACTGACGCATTCACTGATGGCATTCGGACGTGGTGAGTTATTTGGTGTTGGTCTCGGAGGAAGTATTGAAAAACTGCATTATCTGCCGGAGCCACATACGGATTTCATTCTTGCTGTTATCGGAGAAGAAATGGGATTCCTAGGTGTTGCGTTAACTGTTGCAGCTTTCGGATGGTTGACCTTACGAATGATTATGATTGGTAATCAGGCCGCTCGGTTGGAGCGGTATTTTTCCGCCTTAGTTGCACAGGGTGTCGCTATATGGATTGGTTTTCAGGCCCTCATTAATATGGGGGTGAATGTGGGTGCTTTACCGACAAAAGGACTCACGCTTCCACTCTTGTCGTTTGGGGGGAGTGGTTTAATGATGAATTGCCTTGCTATTGGTCTTATTTTTCGGATTGACTACGAAAATCGGGCTCTTATGAAGGGAGTTAATCTTTGAGAAAACGAATTTTGATAATGGCTGGTGGAACCGGGGGCCACTTATTTCCAGCTCTGGCTGTGGCAGATTATTTTGAAAAAAAGAATTACGATGTTTATTGGCTTGGAGGTGTTAACGGTTTGGAGCAACGCCTAGTCAAACTAGACCCAACTCGTATGTTATTCATCCGGTTTTCCGGAGTTAGAAGAAATGGTGCGCTACGATGGCTGTTCTTACCTTATGCCCTGTTGGTTGCATGTTTCGGTGTTCTTCGATTCCTGATAAAAATTAAGCCTAATGTCGTGATTGGTTTTGGTGGTTATATTACTGTGCCGGGTGGAATCGCAGCGGCTTTATATCGTTGCCCAATTGTTATTCATGAGCAGAATGCTGTGCCTGGGTTAGCTAACCGATTGCTGGCTAAGATAAGCAAAAAAGTATTGCTGGGGTTCCCAGGATCGCTTAGAAAGGGTATCTACGTCGGCAACCCATTGAGGTCTGAATTTGAGGCCATCGATGACCCGGAAGTACGATATCAGGGGCGAGAGGGTCGCTTGAGAGTTGTTATCGTTGGGGGAAGTTTGGGTTCAAAAACATTTAATGAAATTTTGCCCGTTGCGATTTCTAAAATTCCGAATGACCGCAGGCCTCATGTTATTCATCAAGCCGGACGAAATAATTTGGATGAATTACGAAACTTGTATGATCGGCTCGGTGTTCAGGCAACTTTGTCAGAATTCATTGAGGATATGCCTGGCATCTACTCGCGAGCAGATTTAGTGATCTCCCGGTCTGGGGCTTTAACGGTATCTGAAATTGCCTCTATTGGTGTGGCGAGCGTGCTCATACCTTATCCCTATGCGGTAGATGACCATCAAACAAAAAACGGTGATTTTTTAAAAAAATCAGGTGCTGCGATTGTCGTGCCAGAGGACGAGCTGTCCCCGGAGCTCATAGCTGATTACTTACTTAAAATAGGGCGCACTCAACTCATGCAGATGGCGACTAAAGCTAAATCAGGCAGTTTGGAGGGCGCTACAGCATTGACTGGCCAACATATTGAGGAGTTAATCTCGTGAGACATAAAGTTAAGTTCATACACTTTGTTGGTGTCGGCGGTGTTGGAATGAGTGGTATAGCCGAGATTTTGCATAATCTTGGGTATACAGTTTCTGGCTCTGATTTAAGTGCATCGCCCGCGGTATCGAGATTACGACAACTAGGGATCAAAGTTACGATCGGACACAGCATCGAAAATATTGTTTCGTCCGATGTGCTTGTTATTTCCTCCGCAATTGATCCATTAAACATAGAGGTGCTTGAGGCAAAGCGAAGGGGAATTCCAGTCGTGGCTAGAGCGATAATGCTCTCGGAATTGATGCGTTTGAAGCAGGGGGTGGCTATTGCCGGTACTCATGGGAAAACGACTACAACGAGCCTTGTAGCTAGTATTTTGGCGGAGGCGGAAATGGATCCGACTTACGTCATCGGTGGAAGGCTACAATCCGCAGGTGCAAACGCTCAGCTAGGAGAGGGAGAGTTCATTGTTGTAGAAGCTGATGAGTCTGATGCCTCTTTTTTGCTGCTTCAGCCAGTTATGTGTGTCGTAACTAACATCGATCGTGACCATTTAGATGCATATGGCCATGATTTTGAGCGATTAAAACAGGCTTTCATAGACTTTGTTTCCCGAATTCCCTTTTACGGCCGAGCAGTTTTATGTGTGGATGATGTTGGCGTAAAAGAAATATTGCCCAAGCTATCGAGACATATCATCACATATGGTTTCAATCATGAGGCTCAAGTTAGAGCTAGCAGTCTTAAACTTATAAATGGCAAAATGCACTTTACGGTGGAGCGTAGTTTTGATTCGCAAATTTTTCCTCCTTTAAAAGTTCGTTTGAATTGTTTAGGAAAACACAATGTTTTGAATAGTCTCGCGGCCATAGCGTTAGCGACAGAATTAGAAGTTAACGATGACATCATTTGTCGTTCACTCGAGCATTTCCAGGGAGTTGGTCGAAGGCTAGAATGTTATGGTGCCGTCACAATTGGACATAATAAAGTGACGCTCTATGATGATTATGGCCATCATCCAAGCGAGGTTGAGCCGACGTTAGCAGCAGTTCGTGAAGGTCACCCGGAAAAGCGTATAGTCCTAATTTTTCAGCCTCATCGATATACTCGAACGAGGGATTGTTTTGACGAATTTGTACGAGTTTTAAGTACTGTTGATGTGTTGATTCTTACAGATGTTTACGCTGCAGGTGAGTCGCCAATTGCTGGTGCCGACAGTTCTGCAATTGCGCGGTCAATAAGAATGATCACTGACCTAAACCCTGTTTGTGTTCGTGGGATTGAGGAGGCTCGCCGTCTTCTAGATGAGGTTATTGTGGATGGGGATCTCATTATAACTATGGGCGCTGGAACGATCGGTTCCTTACCGGCTAGTTTGGTATTCTCGCCGAACCACATAAATTCTGAGCAAGTAATCGTATCGAATAGCGAACGATGAATCCCCAAGCGAATCTTCTAGAGCATGTAGCGATGGAACGTCAAACTGCTTGGCGCGCAGGTGGCCTAGCAAGATTTGGTTATGCTCCGTCGTCTGAAGAAGAGCTGTCGTCGTTTCTTAAATGTAAATCTCGTCCTGATTTACCCCTGTTTTTTGTGGGGTTAGGAAGTAATTTATTAATTCGTGACGGTGGTCTGGAAGCGCTCGTAGTATTTACGCATCGGGGACTTTCTGATATGTACGTTGCGGAACGTAATAAAGATACTCTTTTTTATGCGAGCGCAGGGGTCGCGTTACCCAAGTTGGCACGTTTTTCTGCGAATATGGGTTTCGAGGGAGCAGAGTTCATGGCGGGCATTCCGGGTTCTGTGGGCGGAGGGTTGGCAATGAACGCTGGTTGTTATGGTTCTGAAGTTTGGGATTGTGTTGCACGGGTAAGAACTATTACATCGGATGGGGAAATCAAGGAGAGATCTCCGGCTGACTACGTTATTGAATATCGTAATGTCAGTCAAAAACATCAACAAAGGGAATTTTTTGTAGGTGGGTGGTTTCGGTTTAATCCCGGGGACAAAAAAAAATCTAGAAATAAGATTAAAGAGCTCTTGAAGCGACGGGTTCGAGAGCAACCTTTAAGTAGACCAAATTCAGGTTCTGTTTTTAGAAACCCTGAAGGCGAGTTCGCAGCAAGACTTATTGAGCGCAGTGGACTGAAAGGGCTTCAGCGGGGCGCTGCTCTAGTATCGGATAAGCATGCAAACTTCATCATCAATACCGGTGGCGCAACCGCTAAAAACATTGAAGATTTGATCCTTGAAGTCCAATCTGTAGTTGAACTAAATTCGGGTGTGAAACTAAAAAGAGAAGTGCATATTATGGGAGACCACTGTTGACTAAAGACAAGAACTTCGGGGTGATCGGAGTGCTATATGGGGGGAGATCTTCAGAGAGGGAGGTGTCTCTTGAGTCTGGGGAGGCGGTTTTCAGGGCCTTACTTAGTCAGGGCTTCAGTGCCGAGTTAATCGATACTGCCAACAATAACGCTGTTGATACGCTTATTTCTCGCATAGATCGGGCGGTAGTTATGCTTCATGGGCGAGGAGGGGAGGATGGGGTTATTCAGGGGTTATTAGAAACTCTAGAAATACCTTATTCTGGTAGTGGTGTTTCAGCCTGTGCACTTGCGATGGATAAATGGAGATCTAAATTGGTCTTTGAGGGTAGTGGAGTTTTGACCCCAAAATTTTCAGTAGCACTTTCAGTTGAAGACTTGTTGGTCGCATGTGATGAGCTTGGCTTCCCGGTGGTCGTTAAACCCTCAAGGGAGGGTTCCACTATTGGGCTCTCTAAGGTTTCACGGGTTGAGGATGTTGTGGCCGCATTTGACTTGGCTCGAGAATACGATTCTGTTGTTCTTGCCGAAAAATTTATTCGAGGTGATGAGCTAACTGTTGCTATATTAAATGGGGTGCCACTGCCGGTTGTTCGAATAGTGGCGCCTAATAATAATTATGATTATCGAGCTAAGTACCATTCGGAAGAGACACAATATTTTTGTCCATCTGGGTTAGAGAGCAGCATTGATCTTGAATTACAAAAAATAGCTTTAAGGGCTTTTAACGTTCTTGGTTGTTCTGGGTGGGGTAGAGTTGATATCATGGTTGATGATGCTGGTGATGCCTGGGTATTAGAGGTCAACACCGTCCCAGGTATGACCAGCCACAGTTTAGTACCGATGGCCGCGGAGGCGTCCGGCATTAACTTTGAGCAATTGGTTTTTGAAATAATGCGGGGCTGTGATGTGGCATAACTACAGGGCTCTAAACAAGCTAAGCCTAGGAATGATTTTCATATCCCTCGCGCTCATCACATACGCGGGTTTCAAGGTTGCTCTCAATGCGGAGTTATTTATGGTTAATCGTATTAACTTTGTCGGTGATATTAAACATGTGTCTCGTGATCAATTTAACTCGGTTGTTACAAAATCATTTAAAGGTGGCTTTTTTAATTTGAATTTACGCGAAGCAAAAGTTTCACTTGAGCAATTGTCATGGATTAAAAATGTGGAAATAAAAAGAAACTGGCCTAATGCAATTGACGTACTGGTTTCTGAAAGGAATGTAGTGGCTCGATGGGAGTCCGGCGGGCTTCTGGATATTTCTGGGCAGATTTTTAACGGCGCCGTGGACAAAAGGTTACCTATTTTGTCTGGACCGATCGGTCATAACGAGACCGTTGTAGCTCAATATTTAAAATTAACAGAGTTACTGAAGCCCTATGGGGTCACCCTTGATCGTTTACGGCTGACGAAACAGCAGTCGTGGTCCGGGCGATTATCTAACGGAACGGCAGTTGCCCTGGGAAAGCGAAATATCGCCTCTCGAATTGAAAGATTTATGAGATTTCTACCGGGATCTCAAGCGCGGCACAAGTCAAGCGTGGAGTTCGCTGACTTAAGATATGCAAACGGGTTTTCGGTTGGTCCATCAGTCAATGGGAAGGACGGGTTTTAGTAATGAAGAATATTGATTGGTCCCAAAATCCCACTAAAATGAAATCTCAATATGCGGATATTATCGTTGCGTTAGATATTGGCACGTCTAAGATCGCCGCGGTTGTCGCGGAGGTTAAAGAAGACGGACAATACGAGGTCATTGGGCTTGGTAGTTCGACGTCGCAAGGTATGAAAAAGGGGGTGGTCGTTAATATAGAGTCAACGGTTAACGCAATACAGAGAGCGTTAGAAGAGGCTGAATTGATGGCCGATCGAAAAATCAAAGAGGTATGGACTGGCATTGCGGGTGGTCATATCAAAAGTTTTAACTCTCATGGCATGGTTGCGGTTCAAGGTCACGAGGTGACTCAAGTCGATATTGATCGAGTTGTCGAGACTGCTCGAGCTATACCTATTCCGACAGATCAACAGATACTACACGTGTTGAATCAAGAGTTCGCGATTGACGGGCAAGAGGATGTAAGAGAGCCGCTGGCCATGTCTGGTATGCGGCTGGAGGTTAAAGTGCACATCGTAACGGGGGCCGTATCTGCTGCTCAAAATATTCTTAAATGTGTTCGGCGATGCGGCTTAGAGGTGGGTGAATTGATTTTGCAGCCTTTGGCATCTGCCATGGCTGTATTGTCTGAAGATGAGAAGGATTTAGGTGTTTGTTTAATTGATATAGGTGGTGGGACGAGTGATATCGCGATTTATACCCAAGGCGCGATTAGGCATACTGCCGTCATTCCAATTGCGGGCGATCAAATAACAAGTGATATTGCTATGGCTTTTAGGACGCCTACGAAGGAGGCCGAAGATATCAAACGGCGTTATGGTTGCGCTCTTCGAGGGCTTGCTGATTCGAATGAAACAATAGAGGTGCCTGGCGTTGGTGACCGTCCTTCGAAAAAATTGTCTCGCCAAATGTTGTCTGAGGTCATAGAGCCCCGTATCGAGGAGCTCTATGCACTAGTGTTAGCAGAGATCAAAAGAAGTGGCTTCGAGGAACTGCTATCTTCGGGAGTAGTAATTACCGGTGGAAGTAGTGCTATGGAAGGCATGGTTGAGCTTGGTGAAGAGGTGCTGCATGCACCTGTTCGGTTGGGTACGCCAACTTATGTTGGATCGTTGTCTGAGGTTATCCGTAATCCACGGTATTCTACTTCTGCGGGGCTGCTAACTGCTGGAGTTTTACACAGAGACAAGCAAAAGGTTGATCAAATGAAAAACGGATCTGTGAAAACGGTGGTTTCGAAAATGAAACGATGGTTCGAGACAAATTTTTAAGGATTACGCTAGTTTGTAAATGAAGGAATTGATACACTGTCAACATGAAATGATGGAGGGCTTACTGAAATGTTCGAGATTCTAGATAGTCAATCACAAGAAGCTATTATAAAGGTCATCGGCGTAGGTGGCTGCGGCGGTAACGCTGTCGATCACATGATAAAAAAGGGCGTCGAAGGCGTAGAGTTTATTTGCGCAAATACAGACTCCCAGGCGCTGTCTAGAAATAAATCCGAGCGAACTGTTCAATTGGGTGTGCAGGTTACAAAGGGTTTAGGTGCAGGAGCGAACCCAGGTGTTGGTCGAGATGCGGCCCTGGAGGACAGAGAGACCATCGCAGAGTTAATTGACGGAGCTGATATGGTCTTCTTGACTGCTGGGATGGGAGGAGGAACAGGAACTGGAGCCGCACCTATATTCGCTGAAGTGGCGAAAGAGTTGGGGATATTGACGGTGGCAGTCGTCACTAAACCATTTGCTTTTGAGGGGAAACGTCAAAATGTGGCTACCGAAGGTTTAGCCGAACTGACGAAACATGTGGACTCTTTAATTGTTATTCCGAATGAGCGATTGATGACTGTATTGGGTGATGACGTTTCGATGTTGGATGCTTTTGAGGCTGCTAATGACGTTCTTTATGGAGCAGTGTCGGGCATCGCTGAGGTAATAAAGTGTCCGGGTCTTGTAAACGTGGATTTTGCCGATGTAAGAACCGTAATGTCCGAAATGGGTATGGCTATGATGGGATCGCATTTGGCCGTCGGCGATGACCGGGCGAAAAGAGCGGCCGAGGGTGCTGTCGCAAGTCCTCTTTTGGAGGGCGTTGATTTACATGGTGCTAGAGGGGTGTTGGTAAACATAACAGCAAGCCTTAGTTTGAAGATGAAAGAAGTTCATGAGGTTATGGCCACTATTCGCAAGTTCACCGCCGAGGACGCTACGATAATAGTCGGGACCGTGATTGATGAAGATTTGGAAGATGATTTTCGAGTTACAATCGTCGCGACCGGAATTGGGAGTGGTGAGAGTGCAGGAAAAGTTGCGCCGATGTCATTGGTTAGAACGGGTACTGATGATGCGGTAGCGGAAGTTCTGGGTGAAGATTCCCAGACCCCGGCTGTTGTAAGGCGCAGAGGTCGGCAGGCTGCGGTAAACGCGCTCAAGCAAACCGGAGTCGAGGACTTGGATATTCCTGCTTTTTTGAGACGCCAGGCCGATTGAACAGAAAAATTGAGTTTTCGCCTACCGGCCTAATAATCTTGTGTTTTGGTTGCTGTGCTGGCGATGTAGATTTGTGTTGATGGCTCTATGTTCACCTACTAAAATACAAGTTTTTATAACTAGTCAAAGATCGATAAATAATGATTCGACAACGCACGTTAAAAAACCTAGTTAGAGCAAAAGGTATCGGACTTCATACAGGTAAAGCTGTATTACTAACGCTCCGTCCAGCTGCTCCGGATACCGGCATTATTTTCAGACGTTTGGATCTTAGTCCGGTTGGAGAGGTCAAAGCTGACCCGTTTATGGTCGTTGACACGAGACTCTCATCGTGCCTAGAGCACGAAGGTGCCAAGGTGCAAACCGTAGAGCATTTAATGTCTGCATTGTGTGGACTTGGCATCGATAACGTTTACGTCGATTTGACAGCTTCGGAAGTACCCATAATGGATGGGTCGGCATCACCATTTGTATTTTTAATTCAATCAGCTGGCATTGAAGAGCAATCTGCTCCGAAAAGATTTATTCGCATAAAAAGCGATATCCGAGTTGATGACGGAGATAAGTGGGTTTCATTTTCGCCTTTCAACGGTTTCAAAATCGATTTTAGTATTGACTTTCAACATCCAGCTTTCGCTGACAAAAATAGATCAGTTTCTTTAGATTTTCGCACGATATCTTATGTCAAAGAGGTGAGTCGAGCTCGAACATTTGGGTTCACGCAAGACGTTGAAATGTTGAGATCTCAGGGTTTAGCGCTCGGTGGGAGTTTTGAAAATGCTATCGTGATGGATGAGTACCGAATATTAAATGCAGATGGGCTGAGGTATGACGATGAGTTCGTAAAGCATAAAGCTTTGGATGCTATCGGTGATCTGTATCTGCTTGGTAAGCCCTTGGTCGGAGCGTTCTCTGCTCACAAGTCCGGCCATGAGTTAAATAATAAATTACTGCGCAAGTTGGTTGCAAATGAGGCCGCTTGGGAGCAGGTGGAGTTTCTTAAGAAAGATGATTTACCAGGATTTCTGCATTCAAATTTGCAGGTAGCTTAAACTTTACTCAGATGCTAGTGAGTTTTGTTCTCATTTGCTCAATGTATTTCAGTGAAATTTTAGTGTGGCGGACCCAATCTTTCTTCATGTGAGGTGCTGATTTTTCGGTTGGCGCGACTTTGATGTTAATAGTTTCGATTAGTTTGTGTGCCTCGATGCTTTTAACGGCGCGTAAGATCGTTGGACATTTTTGTCGTATTTTGGCTCCAATTATCTGATTATCCGCATAAATAATTAGTTTTTGTGGTGTGGCTAAAACGATCGTTACTCTACTCTTTATGGTCTGTGGCAGTATTTTATTGATCTCTTTCTGAATTCCTTTTGCGATTCTGATGTTTGCCTGGAATGAATCTAGGTCTGGGTGATTTTTTAGTATCTCATGAATGTTAGGGTTCTTTTGCATAACCTATAGCTGATAGCTATTAACCTTAAAATTGAGGTTTAAAACTTCGATTGAGTGTATCTGGCATCACGTTAAGATGTTTCAATCTCGCTTGTTTTACTTCACCACGTGTTAGACTAACAGGTTTAACTGAACTAATCCGTTAAGGCTCCTTCAATGATTTCTAAAGTGCTAAAAAAGCTATTCGGTAGTCGTAACGATCGGCTCTTGAAGACCTACCAAAAGAACGTCCGGCTCATTAATCAATTCGAGAGCGATTTGGGTGGTCTCTCTGACGACGCTCTTAAGTCTAAGACATTGGAATTCAGGCAGCGTCTCGAGGTAGGGGAAACGCTCGACGACATTTTGGCTGAAGCGTTCGCCGTTGTAAGGGAGGCTAGTAAGCGCGTTTTGCAGATGCGGCACTTTGACGCACAACTCTTAGGAGGCATGGCACTTCACGAAGGTAAAATTTCCGAGATGCGAACTGGTGAGGGTAAAACGTTAGTAGCAACGCTGCCCGCTTACCTAAATGCCTTGGGTGGTTCGTCAGTGCATGTGATTACTGTTAATGATTATTTGGCAAATCGAGATGCCAATTGGATGGGTAAGGTTTTCGAATTTCTTGGTATGACTGTTGGCGTTAATTTATCGGGTCAAGATCATGAGCAAAAGCAATCTGCTTATGCCGCTGACATAACCTACGGGACTAATAATGAGTTTGGCTTCGACTACCTTCGGGACAACATGGTTTTTCAAAAGTCGGATAAAGTTCAGAGAGACCTTACATTCGCGATTGTTGATGAGGTTGATTCGATATTGATCGATGAGGCGCGTACGCCCTTAATTATTTCGGGACAGGCGGATGACAATACCGATCTTTATAAAAAAATAAATTCAATTGCATCTAAATTAAAAAAATCAGAGGGCGAGGATGATGACGGTGATTTTACTGTCGACGAGAAATCTCAACAAGTTATCTTGACCGAGAGTGGGTACGATAATGCTGAACAATTTTTGTTAGCTGGTGGACTCCTGACCGACGAGGGAAGTTTGTATGACCCTTCTAACATTTCTCTGATTCATCATGTTTACGCAACGCTCCGAGCTCATAACCTTTTTAACAAAGACCAACATTATGTGGTTCAAAATCAGGAAATAGTGATTGTTGACGAATTTACCGGTCGTTTAATGGCGGGAAGACGATGGTCAGATGGGTTGCATCAGGCGGTAGAAGCCAAAGAAGGTCTAGCTATTCAAAAGGAAAATCAGACTCTAGCGTCGATTACTTTCCAAAACTACTTCCGGATGTATGACAAATTGTCCGGAATGACTGGCACAGCTGATACCGAAGCATTTGAGTTTCAGCAGATTTATGGCCTGGAGACAGTGATTATTCCCACGCATCGGGACATGGTTCGTGACGACAAAATGGATCAAATATATAAAACGAGTAAAGAACGATACCAAGCCGTATTAAACGACATAAAAGACTGTTATTCACGTGGGCAACCTGTCCTCGTTGGTACAACATCAATAGAGAATTCGGAGCTGATTTCTGGTCTGTTGGATAAGGCGGACTTACCGCATCAGGTTTTAAACGCTAAACAACACGATCGGGAAGCGGAGGTTGTAGCTCAAGCTGGTCGATCTAATGTTATTACCATTGCTACAAATATGGCGGGTCGTGGAACAGATATAGTGCTTGGTGGTATGCCCACGGATCAGGATCAGGATGGTGAGTGGCAAAAACGGCATGATGATGTTTTGGCGTTGGGTGGTTTGCATATTATTGGTACTGAACGTCATGAATCTCGGAGGATTGATAATCAGCTGAGAGGCCGTTCGGGTAGGCAAGGCGACCCGGGGTCTACGAGATTTTATTTATCCCTAGAGGATTCACTTTTGAGAATATTCGCGTCCGATAGAGTAGCTGCGATCATGGAGCGATTAAAGTTACCAGAGGGTGAGGCGATCGAGCATCCGTGGGTAACTAAAGCGATTGAAAATGCGCAACGAAAAGTTGAAGCTAGAAACTTTGATATCCGAAAACAACTGTTAGATTTTGATGATGTCGCTAATGAACAAAGAAAAGTAATCTATGAACAACGGAACGAATTATTAGAATCAATGGATACCACTGATATGGTGTCTGGGATGCGGGAGGGTGCAATTGAAGACTTAGTCGACAATTTTGTGCCTCAGGGTGCTTTGGAAGAACAGTGGGATATTCCTGCCCTCGAAAAGTCTTTACGTGCAGACTACACTTTGGAGGTTGATCTTACTAAGTTGATGGAAGAGGCTGCTGAACTAGAACCGCAAAATATTGTTGATGAGGTCAAGGATAAAGCGCAAAGGTTTTATAGCGAAAAGATGGTCGATGCCCCCGGTGATGCAGTTCAGCAATATGAGCGTTCTGTAATGTTGCAAAGTATCGATTCGCATTGGCGCGAACATTTAGCCGCGCTGGATCATTTGCGCCAAGGAATCCATCTTCGCGGTTATGCGCAAAAGAATCCTAAGCAAGAGTACAAACGTGAAGCATTTGAGTTGTTCTCCTTGTTATTGCAGACAGTTAGAAATGAGGTAACCAAACTGTTGATGAGCGTTAGGATTCGAAGCGCTGAAGAAGTTGAGGGCATTTCTAGAGAGCAGAATAGTCTTTCTGGCGTTGAATATAACCATGGTAATGGTCAAGGGCTGAGCCAGCCTCAGGGCGGTGGGGCCCAAGCTAAATCTGATACGTTTGTCAGGTCGGAGAAAAAATTAGGACGGAACGAGCCTTGTTGGTGCGGATCAGGTAAAAAATACAAGCATTGTCATGGGCGACTTGGGTAGTTCTACGTGAGCGAGACATTCATAGACGGTGAGGATCATATATTTGCGATAGAGGGACTAACTCTTGGAGTAACCAGTGCGGCCATTCGTAAAGGAGACCGGTCTGATTTAGTTGTACTGTTATTGGAAGAAAACACAACTGTTGCAGGTGTTTTTACTCAAAACAGCTTTAGTGCCGCTCCGGTTCAAATATGTCAGCAACAGTTAGCCCGAGGTGCACCAATTTCAGCGATGGTGATTAACACTGGAGTAGCTAATGCCGGAACCGGCGAGGGTGGCGTGGCCGACGCGAAAAAGATTTGTCATGAGTTAGCTGATCTATTGAAGGTTAAGCCGGAATCAATACTTCCCTTCTCAACAGGCGTCATTATGGAGCGGTTGCCTGTTGAAAAGATAATTGCTGCGCTTCCGCAATGCCTTAAATCTCAGAATAAGTCGGGTTGGGGAGAATCGTCCAGAGCAATTCTTACCACTGATCTAGTCCCTAAATTGTCTTCCAGAATATTTGACGTCGAGAATAATTCAATTCGGGTGACAGGTATGGCTAAAGGGTCAGGTATGATCAAACCAAATATGGCTACGATGCTCGCGTTTGTGGCAACCGACGCGCGTGTTTCTGTCGATTGTCTTAATGAGATTGTCAAGTATGCGACTGAGCAGACCTTTAACCGGATTAGCGTTGATGGGGACACATCAACTAACGATAGTTTTATGTTGATTGCAACCGGTACTTGCGGGGCTCCACCGATTATCTCGAACACCGATGCCAGCTTTTTAAAACTTCGAGATGAAGTAACCCTAGTCTGCGAATATCTCGCTAAAAAAATCGTACTTGATGGAGAAGGAGCAACAAAGTTTATCGAAATCAGAGTGGAAGATTCAATATCTGTTGAGGAGGCGAGAGATATTGGATTTTCAGTTGCCAATTCTCCGTTAGTTAAAACTGCTTTTTATGCATCTGACCCTAATCTTGGTCGAATTCTTTCAGCTATTGGTGCGGCGGGAGTTAAGGGTCTCGACGTAACGAAAATCGAGATACGAATAGGTGATGTTTTAGTTGTGCAGGATGGTGGGGCGGCCTCTGGTTATCGAGAGCTTGATGTCAAACCGATTATGGAGGCGAGTGATATTGTCGTGACGATAAAGTTGAATCGAGGAAAAGAATCTGTGACCATTTGGACTTGCGACTTGTCGTTTGACTACATCAAGATTAATGCTGAATATAGGAGCTAGGAGTGTCTGACTGGAAAAGTATTTTGGAGCGGGCAGAGTCGCTGCTTCAACGACTAGAATCCTTTATCCCCGAACGAGCAGAACATATTATAGATTGGAAAAAAGTCGTTGCATCACGTTGGCGTTTTTACAACGAGCGTGGTTTTTTACAACCAGTAGAAACGATTGATCCTATCCATGTTAGAGACTTGTCTGCTATTGACGATCAAATTAAATTAGTAGAGATGAATACTCGGCAATTTATCGCTGGCTTGCCATCCAACAATGTTTTATTGACTGGTTCAAAAGGAACGGGTAAGTCTTCTTTAATTAAGGCTTTGCTTAATAAATACGCCAAGAGAAATCTACGGCTGATTGAGGTGGATAAAGCTCATTTGCATCAGTTACCCCAAATTATTGACCTAGTATCCGAGGATACACATCGATTTATTATATTTTGTGATGATCTATCTTTTGGTTCTGACGACGAAGGTTACAAAACTCTCAAAGTGGCGCTTGATGGGTCGGTTGCTACAACGTCAGAAAATATCCTCATTTACGCAACCTCCAATCGTCGACACCTTTTACCAGAGTACATGTCAGAAAATTTAGAGTCGACGTACAAGGGAGATGAAATTCATGCGGGTGAGAATATTGAGGAGAAAATATCATTATCAGAGCGTTTTGGGGTTTGGGTCCATTTTGATGGATTCACCCAAGACGAGTACATTAAGATTGCCGGCTATTGGGTAAAAACTTTGTCAAACGATATTTATCATGTTGATGAAAAGGTGATCAGACGCTCGTTGCAATGGGCGCTTGAACGTGGTTCTAGAAGCGGACGCGTGGCTTATCAATTCGCTAAAAATGAAGTTGGGTCCAGAAAGTTAAAAGAGATGAAGAAAACCCTCAGTAGGTGAGAAAAATGATTCACGTCGTAGCGGGGATCATTTTTGATTCTGACGGACATTTTTTATTAGCACGCCGACCCATTGGGAAGGTTTACGAGGGCTTCTGGGAGTTTCCGGGTGGTAAGGTTGAAAAACATGAGTCTACATCTATGGCCTTGGTTAGGGAGTTGGAAGAGGAGCTTGGGATTACTCCACAGAAAATGCAATCTTGGGTCCTAAAGAAATTCCGATATCCACATGGAGACGTCAAAATCGAGTTTTTTAAAATCAATCACTGGCAAGGTGAAATAAAACCGTTAGAGGGCCAAAAATTACACTGGCAAAAATTACAAGCGTTAGACGTTGCGCCAATATTAGAGCCAAATATACCGATATTAAAGTCGTTACATTTGCCCGATCGTTACTTGATCACCAATTTAGTGGGTTTAGGACAAGATCGGTTTTTTCAGCTCCTCTCAAATGCGGTTAGGCAAGCTCCCCAATATATTCAAATTCGAGAAAAGGATTTATCGATAAGTGATCTTGAGGTCTTTACGAAAGAGGTGCTGAATGTCTGTCGAACAAGCGGTAGTAAAGTTTTGCTCAACGGCCACATTGATCTCGGTCATAAACTGGGGGTTGATGGGATTCACTTGACTTCTACTCAGCTTAAAAATATAACCCAGCGTCCTGATTTCGAGCTATGCGCTGGGTCTTGTCACGACAAGACTGATCTGGAGAAGGTCGATGAATTAGAATTAGATTTCGCAGTACTTAGTCCAGTGAAGACGACTAGCTCTCATCCAGAAGGAATTCCTCTGGGATGGAAAAATTTTAATGCTTTGCTTGATGGAGTTAAGACGCCGGTATACGCTCTAGGAGGGTTATCTAAAGGTGACCTGGAAGATGCTTGGACTCATGGTGCAGTCGGAGTCGCAATGATTCGCGGAGCTTGGTGAGCACACTTTCAAGTTAGGTCTTCATCGCTAAAGTCATCTTCATCGGAGACGCTATAGCTACCCATTGCCCAGTTTCCTGCGTCGATGAGTTTGCATCGCTCCGAACAAAAAGGGCGAAACTGCGACGCTTTTTTCCATGTTACTGAGTTTCCACAGTGGGGACAATTGACTATCGGTTCTTTCATTTTGACGTGTTTTTCTTAATCTTGGTTAACGTTTAAATCTGATGATATACGAAGATATTTTTTATGAAAAAATTGGACTTGTTCTATTAATGATTGCATGTCGCCACTGTTCTGAATTACGTCATCGGCTGCGGTTAAACGTTTTTGCCGCGTAGCCTGAGCGCGCAAGATATCTCTCACTTCATTTTCATTGAGATTATTACGTTTTCTTACTCGTTCGATTTGTGTTTTCTCATCGCAATCTACGACTAATATTCGGTTGATAAATTCGTATGCTTTTTTTTCAACTAAAAGTGGCACTACTACAATGACGTAGATCCCATTTGCTTCATCTAGAGCTTCTTCGACTTTTTGACGGATTCTTGGATGAAGAATATCTTCGAGTTTTTTTCTGGCACAGTCATCACCAAATATTATTTCTCGAAGTTTTGTCCTGTTGAGTTGGTTTTTTTTTAGAACATTTGAACCGAAGGTGTCTACAATTATTTTTAAACAATCCGAATTAACGGTAGTGAGGAAATGTGAAATTTTATCAGTATCGATGACCTGAATGCCCAAGCTTTCAAAAGCGTCTGAGGCTGCACTTTTTCCTGATCCGATCCCGCCTGTTAATCCGACAATCAATTTTGCAGTCATTGTTTTTCCATTTTGCGTGAGATTAGTTTGACTGATTTCACTGACTTATCTTTTGTTTGCAAAATCTCTAGGTAGTAATCTGCAATTTGTATTGAAATCCCAGTTTCTGGTATTTGCTGTAGGTGATCGAGTATCAGACCATTTAGTGTTTTCGCGCCATCCAAGGGGAATGAAAGTTGAAAGTCTCGATTTAGATCTCGGAGAGTCATAGCGCCATCAAGCACTAAACTGCCGTCTCTCATTTGCTTTGCCGAGGATGCAAATAAAGGCGATTGAGTTGTAAATTCTCCTACGATTTCTTCGATAATATCCTCAATGGTGATCAATCCCATTAGGTCTCCATACTCATCAACAATGTAAGCTAATCGTTCCTGACGTTCTTGGAAATTTTGGAGTTGCGCTAGTAAATTTGTATCTTTAGGGATGTAATATGGCTCTCTAAGCACTTGCTTGATAGACTCCATCGTGATTCTATTATCTTCGGAAACGTTTAATAATTTACGAAGATGTATAACTCCTACTATTTCGTCAGGGTTATCTTTAAAGACCGGTAAGCGCGTATGGTTTGAGGTTATTATTTCAGACCTTATGTTTTCAATTGGCGAATTTAATTCGATGGCTTCAATCTTGTTTCTCGGAACCATAAGATCCTCTACCGTTATGGTTTGCAGGTCAAACAAGTTGGCCAGCATGCTCTGATGCTTCCTGGGTAAGTAGTTACCCCCTTCGAGTACGAGCGTACGGAGTTCTTCCTGGCTCAATTGTGAAGCTTGATTTCCGGATATGGGTTTAATTCGCAGAAGCCATAATATGACTTTTACGATACTATTCGCTACCAATACAAATGGATGCATCAGTCGCATCAAAGGCTCGAGAACATAGCTCGCTGGTAGTGCGATTTTTTCGGGAAAACTCGCTCCTATAATTTTAGGAGTGATCTCGCTGAATATGAGAAGCGCTACTGTGACAATAAGTGTAGCGATAGTCAGGGATAATTCACTCTCCCCAAGCAATTTGAACGTGATGGCTGTAACTAGTGCGGCAGCTGCAGTGTTAGAGAGATTGTTACCTAAAAGAATGGAGCCTAGTAATCGATCGGTTTGTCCTAATAAATTTAGAGTTTTTTTTGCGCCGCGATGTTTCTTTTTAGCCAAGTGTCGTAATTGATATTTATTCAATGCCATCATGCTTGTCTCAGATATTGAGAAGAAGCCGGATACAACGATAAGAATTAAAAAGAGAATAACCAGCGTTTGAATGGAGACGTCATCCATAATCTTTACCTATATTAATATTTTTACTCGTCATGAGTTATGAAGGAATAGCTAACGGGTATAAGTCGAATCAGTATTGCGGATTGCGCAATATAATTTCAGATACGAAGCGCGATCCAAGATATGCAAGAATTAAGAGTAAGAAACCCATAACTAAAATCTTACGTGTCGCTTTACCTCTCCACCCAAGTGCGTAACGACCAATTAAAAGGGCGGCAAAGAGTAGCCAAGAAGCGATACTAAAAATGATTTTATGGTTTATGGGAAGTAATATGGATTCAATTTCATGTGAAACCAGGCCGCCGGTAAATAACGCTGCCGAAAGCGTGACAAAGCCAATGAGCACGATAGTGAACAAGAGATCTTCAAGTTTAAGCAAAGGGGGTAAATTGTTGATAATTATTGATAGCTTGTGTTGATGTAGGCTTTTTTCCAGATATCCCATAAAGATGGCGTGAATTAGTGATACTGATAGCACCCCATAAGCAAATATCGAAAGGATCAGATGGAGTTTAAATATAGGTAACTCTGAGTTGGGGATGGGGCTAGATGGCCCATCTAATAGCGGCAATAACGAAGCAATCGCGCCAAAAGGTAGCGAGAATGCAGGTAATGAATTTTTCCCGACCCATATACTGTGGCTGGCGTATATGAGACAGGTCGTTGCAACAATAAGGGAAGTAAAATTCCCCAGCCCTAATTGAAGACCTGATGATCCGAGAGAATATTGATAAGTTAAAGCAAAATGTAAACTAACAGGCAATAACGTTAGAATGTTAATCCAGGGCTTGATCTTAGTTGTCGGACTCTCTTTGGTCGTTGTATTCAACTGTCGCCATATGATTAACGACAACAAGGAATAGGAGAGAGTTGTTGCTATATGAAGTAAAATTGGGGTCATAGTTTTAAATTAGATCGTAACAGAATATTTGTCTAAATTTATTGGCCTTTCCTTCGAACTTCCTCCAATTATATGCTAGAGACATTATCTGATCGCCTATCCAAAGTTATAAAGACGGTTACAGGCCAAGCCAGACTTACTGAGTCGAACATTAAAGATGCGCTGCGAGAAGTGCGCATCGCTCTCTTAGAAGCTGATGTGGGACTTCCCATTGTTAAGGATTTCATCGAAGAAGTGAGGGCTAAAGCTGAGGGCCAAGAGGTCCTTGGAAGTCTCACGCCTGGCCAGGCTCTAATAGGCGTAGTCAAAGACGAACTCACTGCCCTTATGGGAACCAGCAATGCAGAGCTTTCTCTTTTTGCCCAACCGCCAGCCATAATTCTGATGGCTGGCCTTCAGGGCGCCGGTAAAACAACGACTTGCGGTAAGCTCGCTTTTAAACTTTTACGTGATAAAAAACGAGTACTCCTGGTCAGCTGTGACATACGTCGCCCGGCAGCTGTGGCACAACTGGCCGCCATCGCACAACAAGTGGGTGTCGACTCGTATCCGTCTGAGAAACATATGTCCGCGTTGCAGATTGCTGAGTCTGCCTTGGAGTTTGCTAAGAGGAATTTTTATGACGTTCTGATCGTTGATACCGCTGGAAGATTATCTATTGATCAGGAAATGATGAATGAAATTAAAACGCTCAGTACAACGTTAAATCCTGTAGAGACTTTATTCACGTTAGACGCAATGCAGGGTCAGGATGCGGTCAACGTCGCACGCGTATTTTCTGAAACTCTTTCGCTGACAGGTGTCATTCTCACTAAAATGGACGGGGATTCTCGTGGTGGAGCGGCCTTGTCAGTCAGAAAGGTTACGGGTCAGCCTATAAAGTTTATCGGCACTGGTGAAAAAATGGATGGTCTTGAGCCGTTTTTTCCTGAGCGCCTCGCTACTCGTATTTTGGGAATGGGAGATATTCTCTCATTAGTAGATGATGCAAAAAAATCAGTAGATGATAAAGAGGCGGTAAAGCTCGCCAAAAAATTAAAATCAGGTAAACGGTTTAACCTCGAGGACTTTAAGTCGCAGATGCAACAAATGCAAAAAATGGGTGGAATGGGTGCGATTATGGAAAAGCTTCCTGCCAATTTATCTCAGGCAGCGCAGGGTGCTTCGCTGGATGATAAAGCTGCATCTCGAACAATAGGCATTATTGAGTCTATGACCGTTGGCGAACGTCGCCGCCCGGAGGTGATTAAGGCATCTCGCAAGCGACGAATAGCTAAGGGTGCCGGCGTTAGTGTTCAGGAGGTCAATAAATTGTTGAAACAGTTTGAGCAAATGCAAAAAATGATGAAATTAATGGGCAAAGGAGGTGGTCTCAAGCGCATGCTTTCTGGGATGGGTGGTGCAATGGGTGGACGAGGATAGATAGGTAGTACTAATGCTGGAAATTTGATCTGCAAAGGAAAGTTGTGATGTTAAGTATTTATAAAGTGATTGCTCTTTTATTCTTTTTCCCGATATATGCGTTTGGTGCAAGTGAGTACAAGGCTTATTCTGACTATGAAAGGGAGAGAAATTGGGCGGATCAAATAATTCCTTCAATTATTGTCGGAGATCCAGTTTGGATAGAACAAACAAATGGACATAAATTTTTGGGGATATATACCAAGGCAGAGAATCCTAAGGGCGCCGTGATAGTGGCCCATGGCCGTGGATGGAATCCTGATTTTGAGTTGTACGGTATGTTGCGTATTTTGTTGGCGGATGCAGGTTACAGCACGTTATCCATCCAAATGCCAATTTTAGGTGGAGGGGCAAAGGTAGGTGACTACATACCGACTTACCCTGAGGCCTTCCATCGCTTTGATTTAGCGGCTGAATTCCTGAACGAAAAAGGTTTTAAAAATATCTCCATTGTTTCACACAGTCTTGGTGCTACGATGGCTAATCACTATTTGATAACCGTTGATGAGACGTTAGTAAACTCTTGGGTGTTTATCAGTATTCTCAACGGTTTACAGGAAATGTTCAGAATTAAAATTCCCGTTATGGATGTGTTTGCTTCTGATGATTGGGAAATTACTGTTGTTGGCGGATATGAACGAAAACAACAGATTCTAAAGGTCGAAGGTTCCCGGCAAGTTGTTATTCAAAATGCGCTTCATTTTTTTGAGCGTCGTGAGGAAACCCTCGTGTTAGAGATCGCTGAATTTCTCGATTCGCTTTACTCTCAATAACCTTAGATAAGGCCGGAATTCTCAATCAAGGGTATGACTGTTGCGTCTTATGTCAAAAAAAGCGTACAATCACCGGCTAATTTAACTTTGATCTCATTTTAACGCGGACTTAACGGATACAAACAAATGGTTGTTATCAGATTATCAAGGAGCGGCAGTAAACGCCGTCCTTTCTACAACATGGTTGTAGCAGACTCCAGAAAACCCAGGGATGGGCGCTACCTCGAGCGTGTTGGTTTCTATGATCCACAAGCTCCTGAAGGTGTAGAAG
Source organism: Burkholderiales bacterium (assembly GCA_028379895.1). Classification (GTDB taxonomy): domain Bacteria; phylum Pseudomonadota; class Gammaproteobacteria; order Burkholderiales; family Eutrophovitaceae; genus Eutrophovita. Next base: position 28,365 of record JAOEKQ010000006.1, on the reverse strand, counting down.
GACTTCGAATTGATGTGGATCGAGTTAGTTTTTGGCGAGGCAAAGGGGCTCAGCTGTCAGATACAGCAGCCCGATTAGTTAAGCAGCTTGGCGGAAAAAAATCAGCCTGAAGATGTAGTTTTAATGGGGCGTCTATCTGCTCCGTACGGCATTAAGGGCTGGATACGGTTGCAGTCTTACGCGTCATCTCCAACCTCCCTATCCAACCACTCGATATGGTGGGCAAACGTCAACTCTCATTGGGTGGCTCTTGAACTTAGCAGTGTTCGCGCTCACCAGAACGATTTAGTCGCGAAATTTATCGGTTTCGATGATAGAGATCAAATAGCGAAATTGAAAGGAGCTGAGTTCGGTGTTGAGCGGCACCTGCTTCCAGCGCTTGAGCACGGCGAGTACTACTGGCATGAACTCTTAGGTTTTGCGGTGATTAATACCTCCGGGGAATCGCTTGGGGTAATAGATCACTTGTTTGATTCGGGCGCTCAGCCGGTGGTAGTTGCCGTAGATGCAGGGCGTGAGCGATTGATTCCGTGGATTGATCACATTGTCAAACGGGTTGATCCTGACAGTCGTATTTTGACTGTCGACTGGGGTCTGGATTACTAATCTTTTAAATCACAACCTAATATGAAGCGCTTTGACGTCGTCACATTATTTCCTGAAATGTTTTCTGCACTGACTGAAAGCGGAGTAACTGGTAGAGGTGGAGACCGCGGTATTTATGATCTCGTGTGTTGGAATCCAAGAGAATTTGCTAATGATCCAAGGCGTACAGTTGATGACCGACCATATGGCGGAGGAGCGGGCATGATTTTGATGGCCGATCCGCTGGCCAAGGCAATTGATGCGGGGGAAAAAAGACAAAAGGGTAGTGGAGTCCGAACTAGTAAGACTGTTTACTTGTCGCCCCAAGGCCGCGTATTAACGCAAAGATTAGTCGAAGAACTATCATCACTTGATGGTTTGGTTTTATTGTCGGGTCGTTATGAGGGTGTCGATGATAGAGTCATTGAAAGTAGAGTTGATCATGAAATATCCATAGGTGATTACGTATTGTCAGGAGGAGAACTTGCGGCAATGGTTCTCTTAGATTCCATTATTCGTTTGCTCCCAGGTGTGGTCAATCATACGGATTCGGTGGTTGACGAAAGTCACTCTTCTGGAACACTTGAATATCCTCAATACACGAGACCTGAAGTTTTCGAGGGTCGTAGAGTGCCTGATGTGTTACTCAGCGGACATCATGCTCAAATTAAACAATGGAGAAGTGTGCAAGCACAAGCACGAACGCGTTTGAGGAGGCCAGATCTTTTGAAAAATAACAAATCCGATAGTTAAACGGTTAATTTGATCCGAGTTGAATTAACAAAGACAAAGGGATGATTGCCTTTCTGAGGGATAACAAGATATAATTTGCGGTTAAGGAGTAATAAACATGAATTTAATAGCTCAGATAGAAAAAGAAGAAATTGAACGTTTAGGCGCAACGATTCCCGACTTCGCTGCTGGCGATACCGTTGTCGTCAATGTAAATGTGGTAGAAGGAGAGAGGAAGCGCGTCCAAGCTTACGAAGGTGTTGTTATCGCAAAGAAAAATCGCGGTTTAAATTCATCGTTCACTGTGCGCAAGATCTCCTCGGGAGTAGGAGTTGAGAGGACGTTTCAATCCCATTCACCACTCATTGCCAGTATTGAGGTTAAAAGACGTGGTGATGTTCGGCGAGCGAAATTGTATTACCTAAGAGAGCGTTCAGGTAAGTCAGCTAGAATTAAAGAGAAGTTACCTCAGAAACGAAAAGCTGCTGTGAAAGCTTAGGATTAGTTACCTCACCACCACTCAGTGACATTAAATGGCGACCCAATTAGTCGCCATTTTCTTTTTTGCCGCATGATTTAGATTGTGAGGATTAAGAGTTGGTATCCATCTGCCAGACTTGTATTTCAGCTCCTTTCGGATATGTCCGTGTTTCGTCTTCGGTTGATTTTGTTACGGAGGTCGAACTGGTTGCCTGTAAAACACCTTCTACCAATCGATTGAATAGGTTGGCTGTAGAAGCTCGAGAGCAAATCAAGACATATTTAAAAAATCCAAATTTTAAGTTTGATCTACCCGTTGATATTCAGGGTAGTAGCTACCGGAAGCGGGTATGGAGCGAAATTTTAAAGATTCCAGTAAGAGAAACTAGAACGTATGGTGAAATCGCTATTTTTACGAGCTCATCTGCCAGAGCGGTAGGCGGTGCATGTGGCGATAATCGTCTGCCACTTCTCATACCATGCCATCGTATAGTAGCTCGATCAGGTCTCGGAGGATATATGCATGCATCCGCTGGTTTTTCGTTAAAGGTAAAATGGTGGCTACTCCATCATGAGGCCAATTAAACAAATTAAGTTCATGGAACCTAACGACAGCGTCAAAATGGTTGACTATTTCTCCGACTCTTTATGGTTAGAGGATGGGCTATCGAAAAATACGTTGGATAGCTATCGAAGAGACTTGCATTTATTCTCTGTATGGCTGAGAGAAACACAAGATGCCTTGTGTTTATTGAAGGTCACACACGAACATATATTAGGGTATCTCGCATATTGTTTTGATTGCGGTAAAAAACCAAGGACTACTGCAAGATGCTTATCTGTTTTAAAGCGTTTTTATCAATTTTTATTGAGAGAGGGAAAGCTAAGGGTTGATCCTACTTTAAATGTTGAGGCACCTAAAATAACGAAGGGTTTACCTTCAGTATTGATTGAAGACGAAGTTGCTCGTTTAATTGAATCGCCAGAAACTCATACGCTTATTGGTTTGAGGGACCGATCAATGCTTGAAACGCTTTATAGCAGTGGTCTTCGAGTATCGGAATTAGTGCCTTTAAAGCTCAATCAACTCAACCTATCGGATGGCGTTGTGAGAGTTTTAGGAAAGGGAGCTAAGGAGCGTGTTCTACCGCTAGGTGAGGAGGCGGTTGACTGGGTAGTTCGTTACTTACAAGAAGGACGTCCAGGGCTATTATCCGGGCGGCTGTCTGATGCTGTGTTTGTAACGAACCGAGGGTCCTCTATGTCGCGTCAAGCTTTTTGGAATCTAATTCAAAAATATGTTCTTATTTCTGGTATCAAAAAACAAGTGTCACCCCATACGTTGAGGCATGCTTTCGCAACGCACTTGTTAAATCATGGCGCTGACTTGCGATCTGTCCAACTTCTGTTGGGTCATTCGGATGTGTCGACGACACAAATTTATACCCATGTTGCGCGTGAGAGACTCAAAAATATACACCAACAACATCATCCTAGGGGCTAAATTCGTGTCGATTGAAATTTATATGGTTGGTTTGGTTATTGCGAGTTACCTGGTAGGGTCGGTTTCTTTTGCTGTGGTTGTCAGCAAGGCGATGTCGTTACCTAGTCCCTACAGCTATGGTTCCGAGAACCCGGGCGCAACAAATGTCCTCAGAACGGGAAACAAAATAGCAGCTCTTTTTACTTTGTCAGGGGATATGGTGAAAGGCTTTCTAGCTGTCGAGTTTTTACCTTTAGGTCTTATCCCAAGTACAATTTTGTCGGCACATACACCGGTAGCGATCGGATTAGCGCTACTCGGCGTGCTCTTGGGGCACGTGTTTCCTGTGTTCCATGGGTTTAAAGGAGGGAAAGGCGTGGCGACTGCTGCCGGCGGATTGTTGGCTGTAAATGTGCTGGTTGGTTTTTCAATACTCTTGATCTGGTTGGCGGTCTCGCTTGTATCTCGATACTCGTCTTTAGCCGCGATCTTCGCTTCATTTGCAGCGCCGTTTGTTGTCTTCTGGTTTACACAACAATTGGAGCTGACTTATCTGGTGTCTGTGGTGGGTGTTGTCTTGTTGCTGAGGCACAAAAAAAATATCATTAACTTGCTGAATGGTGCTGAGTCAAAAATTGGAAAAAAAAACACAACAATTAGTTGAAAATTTTTTGAGGTAAGAACGTCGAGAATGTTCTATTTAGCCGCTAAGCAGCCACCTGGGTTTGATATCAAACGGATTTGCTCCGTAAACGGCTTCGCTATTTTTGAGTGCGCCAACCAATGCAACCATTGCTCCGTTATCCGTGCAGAACTCGAATGGTGGGTAGTACGTCGCAACGTTTATTTTTTTTGCTCTTTCGTTTATTTTTCGACGCAACTCGGTGTTAGCGCCTACGCCCCCAGCTATTACCAGTGCTGTAGCGCCCTCTAAACGGAGGGCGCAGAAGCACTTTTCTGTAAGCACCTCGGTGACTGAATCTTGAAAGCTTGCTGCGATATCTGCTTTCAAAGTTTTGGATGCCATAACTTGTTCAATATCTAATTTTTGAACTAAATGTGCGACCGCAGTTTTTAGACCGCTAAAACTGAAGTCTAAATCGCCACTCTTAATCATCGGCTTGGGTAAGGGATATTTTGTGGTGTCACCATCTTGGGCAAGTTTGGACAGGAGAGCGCCGCCTGGGTAGGGTAAGCCTAAAAGTTTAGCGGTTTTATCAAAAGCTTCGCCTGCTGCATCGTCCCGTGTATCTCCCAAGAGTCGATATTGTCCGATATCTTTGACCTGGATGAGTTGGGTGTGTCCTCCGGAAACCAAAAGAGCAATAAATGGAAAGTTTAAGTTTGGATTACTCAGAAGTGGGGATAATAAATGAGCCTCGAGATGGTGAACGCCGATCACTGGTTTTTTTATGGAGTAACCTAAAGCGTTCGCTACCGTAGCGCCAACGAGCAAAGCTCCAGAGAGTCCTGGGCCCTTGGTGTATGCTATTGAATCTATTGTATTAATATCTGTTCTGGTCTCGTCTAATAGATCCCTAACCAGTGGGAGTAACTTTTTGACGTGGTCTCTTGAGGCCAACTCGGGGACAACGCCACCATATCTGGCATGCAGTTTAACTTGCGAATATAACTTGTGGCCCTTTAAACCTTCCATGGTGTCATATAATGCGACACCGGTCTCATCACAGGATGTCTCGATTCCCAAGACTAGTTTTGATTTTTTTGTCAACGGGGTGTCCTAATTCCTGATTATTTGCATATTGGGGGGAAAATTTGTTAGACTCTCGCCCTTTCGCGCGAAACGTCGCGTAACTATACAGATTTAAAAAATATTTATGCCAATTGTACGACTAAAAGAGAATGAGCCATTTGAAGTGGCGATGAGACGGTTTAAAAGAACAGTGGAGAAAACCGGGTTGCTTACTGAGCTACGAGCACGGGAATTTTATGAGAAGCCTACATCCGAGCGAAAGCGAAAGCACGCCGCGGCGGTTAAACGGCACCATAAAAGAATCCGTAGCCAAATGTTGCCTGCAAAAATGTACTGATCTTTTCTGAATCATTGGAGTTGTTTTGAAACGGTGTATCGCTCAGCGAACACCGTTTTTTATTTTTTAGTATCGTATGATTAATTAATCCCTTTTTGCTAAGCTTAAGGCCATGTGGTCGAATTTAAGGAGAGAGTCGAATGAGTTTAAAATCGCAAATTGAGCAGGATATGCGCAGCGCGATGAAAGCTCGAAGCGAAGTCCAACTATCTACTCTGCGGTTACTTCTGGCTGCTTTGAAACAACGAGAAATCGATAGCCGGCTTGATTTGAGCGAAACAGATGTGCTTTCGATAATAGAAAAAATGATTAAGCAGCGTAGAGAGTCTATACGTATATTTCTGGACGCCGATAGGAAGGAACTTGCTGACAAGGAGCAAGCGGAGCTTGATATCTTGATTACTTATATGCCCAAGCAGTTGGATGAGGTTGAGATAAGGGAGGCCGTCACAAGAGCAATTGAGACAACGAACGCTCAGGGACCCAGGGACATGGGTAAAGTCATGGCTTTATTGAAGATCGAATTATTGGGTAAAGCAGACTTCTCCTCGATTTCAGGAATCGTTAAAGAAGCACTTTTATAGCTCGATAGATAGAAATCTGAACTTGCGGAATAATCTCTTAATTAGAGTATTGCTTTCTATGACGCAGCGCAGAACGCATTTAAGTCCGATAATAACGTGATAATTTGGGTCCAATGATCCCGCAAACTTTTATTGATGAACTTCTAAATCGCGTTGACATCGTTGACGTTATAGAAAAATTTGTTCCTCTTAAGCGAAGCGGAGCTAATCTATCTGCGTGTTGTCCCTTTCATGAAGAAAAAACACCTTCGTTTACAGTGAGTCAGCAAAAGCAGTTTTATCATTGTTTTGGATGTGGTGCGCATGGCTCGGCAATATCCTTTCTGATGGAATATCAAGGTCTAGGATTCATTGATGCAATTGAAAACCTTGCCGCCCGCGTCGGTATTGAGGTGCCCCGAGATCAACGTAATGATAGGGCTGAGAAACAAAAGGATTTTAAAGATTATTTTTTGACAAATAGTCGGGCTGCCAGCCATTACAAACGTCAACTCAAAGATGCTCCTAATGCTATTAGTTATCTTAAAGGCAGAGGTATTGATGGGAACGTGGCCGCCAAATTTTTAGTTGGTTACGCATCAGATGATTGGCAGGGGTTGAACGAAGAATTCAATGATTATGATGAATCGCAATCGTTACTAGATGTGGGTTTGATCAATGATAAAGATGGCCGACGTTATGACCGTTTCCGAGGAAGAATTATTTTTCCGATCAGGGATTTTAGAGGGCGTGTTATTGCTTTCGGTGGACGTGTAATTGATAAAGGTGAGCCGAAATATTTAAATTCTCCTGAAACTCCTCTCTTTCATAAAGGTAAGGAAGTTTATGGCTTCTGGGAGTCTCGGAATACCATTCGACAAGTAGGGCGAATATTAGTTGTAGAGGGATATATGGATGTGGTTGCCCTACACCAAAGCGGGATAACTTATGCCGTCGCAACTTTAGGCACGGCGGTTACCGAATCTCAGGTCAGTCGCTTGCTTAAACAGTCGTCAGATCTAATATTTTGTTTTGATGGTGATTCGGCCGGGCGCAAGGCTGCATTTAGAGCCCTGGAGAGTAGTCTTAGTCAAATCGAAGATGGAGGGAAAATATCGTTTCTATTCTTGCCGGATGGAGAGGACCCGGATAGTTTTGTTCGAATACATGGCCGTGAAGTTTTTGAAGAGAATATTCTAGCTGCGACGCCGATGTCGGATGTTTTAATTAATGAATTAACCCGTCAGTCGGGTGATTTGGACTCGGTGGAGGCTAAATCAAAGCTGGCGTCACTCTTTAAGCCCCTGGTGACGCAAGTTAAAGCACCCATGATGAGGAAATTGTTGACCGAACGAGTTTTAGGATTGACCGGATTGTCTAGTGGTGATTTAGGTTTGGAGGATGAGCTAAAAACGTCTAAATCATTTCGCAGAAGTTCTGGCACCGTTGGAGAGTATACTGCCCCTTCGCGTGCGACCTCAGCACCTTCTGTGCTTCAGCACCTACTTGAAATAATTATCGTTTTTCCATCAGTGATGAGAGATGACGATGGTAAGTACTTAGACGAATTACGTCCTAATTTAGAGAATGTTTTTTCTCCTTCACAATTCGATGTGCTGGCAGAAATACTAGGACTTGTTGGAGCTGGATTAAAGCAGCTCCAGATTGTAGCTCGTGTTAAAGGCACAATTTTTGAGGTCCCCGTTGTCAGGGCTGTTGAGTTAGCTAATATACGTTACCAAGAAGATAAGGTGGAAATAGAGAGCGTAAAAACCGAATACGAACAAGCCTGGGAGCAGTTAAACCGTCTTTCCCGGTTGAACTTACAAAAGGAACTCTTATCAAAAACATCGCTTTCTAGTTTGTCCGAGGAAGATAAGGCGCGATATCGAAGCCTCATGGGCCCAATAACAGATCAAAAAGCAGACTGAATTAATGAAAACGCGATATAATCGACGGTTGTATACGACGTATTAACCAGACATACGCTCGTTAGACCTACCCACGAATGTTAATTAGAGGCTATACTTTATGGTGAGCGGCTCCCTGTCAAAAAAAAGAGGTAGAAAGAAAAAAGATAAACAAGCTGTAGGGCAGCAGCCAATAGATCCTGAAATTCGGCGCACGCGGCTAAAAGGTCTAATCGTCCAAGGTAAGGAACGTGGATTCCTCACCTACGCTGAAATAAACGACCATCTTCCAGACGATATGTTGCAATCGGATCAACTCGAAACAATTGTGAGTATGATCGGTGATATGGGCATCAGAGTATATGATGAGGCCCCCGATAGCGAAGCTTTATTGTTAAATGAAAACGCTCCGCCGGTAGCAGATGAAGCTGCGGTCGAGGAAGCGGAGCAGGCTTTGTCTACGGTTGATTCTGAATTCGGACGAACGACTGATCCTGTGCGAATGTACATGCGTGAGATGGGTACGGTAGAGCTCTTGACTCGTGAGGGTGAAATTGAAATCGCGAAGCGAATCGAGGAGGGCCTTAAGCACATGGTCCAAGCGATCTCAGCGTGCCCGATGACGATCGCGGAATTAATAGAACTTTCAGAAAAAATTGAAAACAATGAGGTTAAGGTCGATGATGTAATTGATGGATTAATTGATCCTAACGCTGCGGACGATGAAGAGCAGGAAACGAGTAATGCGAATTCGTCAAATTATGATGATATTGACGAAGACGATGAGGAGGCGCAAGCTGCTTTGCAGGCGGCAAATTTAGAGACGCTTCGTGTCGGGTCTCTGGAACGCTTAGCTCGAGTTAAAGGCTTGTATACTAAAATGCTGCGTGCACTTGCACGCGGCGGAGTAAACTCTGCCGCATATATTAAACATCAAGCGGCCATATCAGAGGAGCTTTTGTATATTCGATTTGCGGCTAAGCATATCGAAAGTATGTGCGATTCTGTGCGCAGTTTAGTTGGTGAGGTGCGCAGGCACGAACGTAACGTTATGGATTTGGCGGTTGACAAAGCAGGTATGCCAAAGACTCGCTTCATTAAAACGTTTAAAGGTCATGAAGTAGACCCCGAGTGGGTGGAGCGAGAGGTGGAGGTACGTAAACCTTACGTCGAAACCTTGCTTCGGTTGGCGCCTGATATTTTAGAGTGTCAAAGAAATCTGGCAAACATTCAGGTTTATGTCGGGATCCCCTTGGTTGAAATCAAAGAGATTAATAAAAAGATGTCTATGGGAGAGGCCAAGGCGCGGCGCGCAAAACGAGAAATGACTGAGGCCAATTTGAGGTTGGTTATTTCGATTGCAAAAAAATATACTAATCGTGGATTACAGTTTCTTGATTTGATCCAAGAGGGAAATATTGGGTTAATGAAAGCTGTAGACAAATTTGAGTACCGGCGCGGATACAAATTTTCTACTTATGCAACATGGTGGATTCGACAGGCGATTACACGCTCCATCGCAGATCAGGCGCGCACGATTCGAATTCCCGTTCACATGATTGAAACTATCAATAAAATGAACCGAATTTCAAGACAAATTCTCCAGGAGACTGGTTTGGAGCCAGATCCAGCTACTCTTGCGGAGAAAATGGAGATGCCAGAGGATAAAATCAGAAAAATCCTCAAGATATCTAAGGAGCCGATTTCTATGGAGACTCCCATAGGGGATGATGAGGATTCGCATTTAGGAGATTTTATAGAAGATACGGGAACAATGGCGCCAGTAGATGCAGCGGTCTATACGAGTCTTCAAGATGCAACATCAGAGGTGCTTGATACTCTCACTTCGCGAGAAGCTAAGGTGCTACGAATGCGTTTTGGTATCGAGATGTCAACTGACCATACCTTGGAGGATGTCGGAAAGCAGTTTGATGTGACTCGTGAGAGAATTAGGCAAATCGAAGCGAAGGCGCTGCGTAAGCTTCGTCATCCCTCCCGCTCAGAGCGATTAAAGAGTTTTATTGATAGCGATGGTGGTGGATCGTAGAAGATGGAATTTTCGTAAAGTTAAAATGGGCCTGTAGCTCAGCTGGTTAGAGCAGAGGACTCATAATCCTTTGGTCCTAGGTTCAAGTCCTAGCAGGCCCACCACATAAACAAAAAATGCCTACTTTTAGTAGGCATTTTTTGTTTATAAAATCTCTCTTAACCTGCATGATTTTGTCTCAAACGCATCGCAGTGTTTTTCGTATAAATCTCACGTTGTGTTTTAACCTAGATCAGGTACTATAATAAGGTGTGGGCCCGCGTCTCTTTCGGTGAGAGTGCAGAACTTATCAATTTGCTTGGTCCCAGTTGATAACTTCTAGCGGGTCCACACACACCCAGACTCTACTCATACCATCTAATTGTCAACCCTTTATGCATTGATTTGGTGCAAAGTTTTAGTTGTCAACCACTTCATGCGTTCATTTGGTGCAAAGTTTTAGTTGTCAACCACTTCATGCGTTCATTTGGTGCAAAAAACCACCATAGCGTATTAACTATTTAAATATAGGCAGTGTTTGTTTGTTAATAGTGAAAATCGAAAAGCTTTTTATTACAAACTCATTTGTATGAAATCCCTTCGTTCTAGAAATTATTAAAAATCAACACATCTTTGGTCCGAAGTTAAGTAAGTTTCACATTGTGTGGTGATAATAATTTTAATGAAATTGCACCGAAGCTACTCTGAGACAGCCATCACCTAATAGAAATAGTGTCTTCAATCTAGAAAGTGTCAATAATTCTCATTCTTGCTGCTCGTTATTTTTCGTCGTTCGGTTAGCGTGCATTATAAGTGTGTCAATGCTGTTAATATCAGTAATATCTTTGTTAATCTGTTCCTCGACTTGGAGACTGTTGTATAGGCGGTTTGAAAGTAATGTACTATGGAGCGCTTTTACCGAAAAACGTTGGTGTCCTTGCCATCTTCGCAATTACTTTTTGTTCGTCGGTTCTGGGCGAAGAAATCGTATTCCGCGATTGCGAGACATGTCCAGTCATGGTCAAGATACCTAGTGGAACTTTCAATATGAGGGTTGCTCCTTGGGGGCCCGGGCATCCTCACGATGAGGGCTACTTTTACCCAGTTACATTCTCATATACTTTTGCGATAGGTAAATATGAGACTACAGTTGCGCATTGGCACGCATGTGTAATCGATAACGGCTGTCCTCAGCTTGAATTGAGTAAATCGCTTCAGGTAAATTTACCCGTTTTTAATGTGACCTGGTCAGAAGCGAATCGATTTGCGAAATGGCTATCGAATAAAACTGGTTTTAGGTACCGGTTGCCGTCTAATTCTGAGTGGGAGTATGCCGCACGAGCTGGATTAGGTATGAATCGGTTTTTTGGTATCTCTGCGAAAGAGCTTTGCAGCATTGCTAATACTTATGATCAGTATGCAGACCAGGAATACCAATCCGGAGAAGCTTTTATTCCTTGCTCAGATGGTTTTCAAGAGTTTGCTCCTGTAGGGCAATTTGAATCCAACAAGTTTGGTGTTCATGACATGATCGGTAATGTATCCGAGTGGACTGACGATTGTGCCAGTCCTGATTGGCGTGGTGCACCCCAAGATGGGAGACCCTGGGTTGCTGGGGACTGTTCGTTGAGGGGTTTTAGAGGGGGCTCATGGTTAAATAACGAGCCTTACTATTTATATGAATCAGATCGTTTTAGATTTTTAGGCTCTCGAGCAGATGACCTTGGATTTCGTCTGATAAGAGAAATTGACTGATGTAATAGTCCGATTAAAACTAGGATCTTCAGTTGGGCCAGTCACTTTTCAATAGGTGACAACCTCAATACGCTAAATTATTTTTTCTGATATTCAAAAAAACTTGATTGCTGTACAGTAGTGAGAAGTCGGAACGTGTGACTTTTTTGTAAATAAATTTTTAAGGTTCTGGACTTTGTCCACATGAAAAAAACGTTTTGACAATCTTTAATCGTTCAGGTGTCGACGAAGCAGAGGAGTTCGTAGCACTGTTGTTCTTATTGGGATCACGTGTTCAATAGGGTTGTACCTCCAAGTCTGATCAGGAGAGGTAGGCATGCGTGGCTTAGCCCACGTCTTTGGCTCAGACGTTTTGTACTTTGGATTGGCGCTGTCCTTGTTGGTGTCGTGGCAATTGCGTTTGCCATCAGTGCTGAATACGCTAATTCGCTACATCAAATAGTGGTAGAGTTTTCTCCTTTGTTACCGTTTTTTGTCGGTCCAGCGGGATTAGCACTCGTCGTGTGGTTGACCCGAAAATTTTTCCCTGGATCTCAGGGAAGCGGGATCCCACAAACTATAGCCGCAATTAATACTGAAAACGAGGAGCGCAGAGGATATTACTTATCCATACGCCTAGCTTTAGGCAAGTTTCTGTTAACAGTGATTGGTCTTTTTTCAGGGGCTTCGGTCGGTCGCGAGGGCCCAACAGTTCAGATTGGTGCTTCGATTATGCAGTCTCTCGGGCGGTTTACTCGGTTTTCACGAATTGAGACAAAGCGTGGATTGATACTTGCGGGCGGAGCGGCTGGTGTCGCAGCTGCGTTTAATACTCCTCTAGCAGGAATAGTGTTTGCAATCGAGGAGATGAGTCGGAATTATGAGAGCCGTACTAGCGGTACGGTACTCACTTCCGTCATTGTTGCGGGAATAGTTTCAATTTGGTGGTTGGGTGACTATACTTATTTTGGCACAACGTCAGCCATTCTTAACGGCGCCAGCGCTTGGATGCCAGTGATCTTGTGCGGTGTGATTGGTGGGGTGCTGGGGGGCATTTTCAGTCAGTTGTTGATTTTCATATCGCGTGGTATTCCAGGCAAGATGGGTACCTTCGCTAAAACAAACCCTGTCATTTTTGCGGCATTTTGTGGTTTTTTGCTCGCGGTGATCGGCGCATTTTCAGGAAGCTCAACATATGGCACAGGCTACCATGAGGCAAGAATGATTCTCGAGGGTACCGGTGAAATTCCCGAGTCGTTTGGTATCCTTAAACTACTGGCAACTTTAGTGTCGTATGTCAGCGGTATACCTGGTGGCGTGTTCGCACCTTCGTTAGCCGTTGGCGCTGGGCTTGGCCAAAATATTGCCCAAATTATTCCTTATGTTCCTGTGGGCGCTGTTGTTGTATTGGGTATGGTTGCATACTTCGCGGGCGTGGTTCAGGCCCCTGTTACCGCGTTCGTAATCGTGATGGAGATGACGGATAACCACGATATGATTGTTCCTCTGATGGCGACATCGCTACTGGCGGCAGGTTGTTCGAAGGTCGTTTGCCGTAAACCACTTTATCGCGCATTAGCCGACCAGTTTCTGAATGATCCCACACAAAAAGAGTCTGAATCCGAGACTCGAGATAAGTAAATCTCGTTTGTTGGACTCAGTTCTACTGATACTATTGATCGTGTTTTGGAATGCAAAAATATCTATGGTCGTTGCGGATTTTCGCCCCAAAACATAGGTGTTCGATAACTACTGGGTTTGGATAAGTCCTCTAAGTAAAGTGAAGGTACCATTTCCCAGGATGCCTCCAGTAGCGTTGCTGATAGCTCCCTCACGATTTCTGGGTATTGTCGCGCGACATTAAATTCTTCCGAAGGATCGTTTTCGATATCATATAGCTCAGTTTGAGTGGGGAGCGTACTTATGTTGATTAGTTTCCAATTGCTCTTTAAAACGGCACCGCCAAATTCATTAACATTGAGTATCAAGGTTCTCTGTGGAAGTAGCTGATTTTCCAAAAGAGCAGGTAATATGTTGATGCCATCAATTGGTTTTACTTGATCATTTTTGCTCAAAGATGCTCCCGCAATCTCAAGTAATGTCGTGTACATATCGGTAATATGCGCTCGTTCAGTGGATATGATGGGTTGTATTCGTCCCGGCCAAGATATGATGGCCGGCACTCTCAATCCTCCTTCGTACAGTGACCCACTTCCAGACCTAAATGGACCATTATCGCTTACAGTTTGCTCTACATCACCGTCTCCAGACAGGTATTTGCGTTTGACCGCTCCACCATTATCACTATGAAAAACAACAATTGTGTCTTTTCTCATTTGCTTTTTATCTAGTGCTTCAATGATCTTTCCAATCGCCTCATCAATCTGGGAGACCATCGCTAAGTAAGTTCGAGTCGGTTTATCTTTAATCTCACCGTGTTTCGTAGTTAATTGTTCTGGCGCTTGAAGCGGTACCCCTGGTGAAGGGAAACTGACCATCATAAAAAGTGGTATTGATATTTCATGTGCATAAATGAGCTCTGTAGACTTATTTCCAATTAAATCAGTCGCATATCCAAATTCTGTCACTTGTTTCTCGCCTTCAAACCAATCTGTGAGTCCAATGGTATTAACTTTCTGCAAATGGTCTCCCACTGGACTGAGATTGCCGTAGAAATAATCAAACCCGCGTTGAGTTGGTAACTGCTTCCTTTCGGCGTGCCCAAGTAGCCAAGAACCTAGCATTGCTGTGCGATAACCAGCAATATTCAGCGCCTGAGGCAAAAGCCGTTCCTCCTTTGGAAGCCCATAAGTGCTCCAAGATAGGATTGAACTAGTTTGAAGGCCGAACCGATATGGGTAACGTCCCGTGAGAAGCGCGGCTCGAGTGGATGACGAGTAGGGTAGCGTGTAAAAGCTCTCTAAACGGGCTCCTGAATTCGAAAGCGCATCGATATGGGGCGTCGGCACACGCCCGCCATGGAACCCGACATCCCTCCAACCCAAATCGTTGGCTAAAATGTAAATGATATGGGGCCGATCACTTCCCTTTGCCCACCCAGCGTAAGTGATGTAACTTATACATGCGACACATGTGACTGCAGATATAATCAATCGCGAAATTCGATTAGAAGTCATGGAGCTAGGTACATCAGATTAGTTGAGCCTTCCTTGGGTGCTTAGTTATATTGCTCATTATTATAAGGTAACACATGGTATACAATTGATTGATTATGAGACTGAATAGCCGACCAAAAATTAATCAACTTGTGACTCACGTTGCACGAAACCTCAAGTTAAATCGTGCTCTCGGTGAGCTCGGATTTGTTTTGGCTACGCTCTTGTTTGCATGCTCTGGTTTATTGGTGCTTCTACTACCCTTTAATTTTAATGTGTCCGAGTGGCACTTGATCGGCATCATAGTTTCAATCATTGTTGTATTAGTGGCTGTTTTGTATCGATCATGGTCGATTATCAACGATGTTGATGCGGCAGAATTTGCAGATGAGCGCTTAGGCCTAAAAGATGAGTTGCGGAGCGCAATGTGGTTTTTACAATCGGACAAACGGCTAGGCGGGATTGAGGAAGCCTTCGTATCGACTCATCTAAATCGGGCGGCTGAAAAAGTTAAGTCGATTGACGCGAATGTTATTGCACCTGTTTCTTTTCCCCAAAGCGGTAAAGTTGCAGGTATAGCGCTCGTGGCTTTGCTTATTACCTGGGTGGGGGTGTCAAACATTGTTGTTGCAAAAAAAAGTGAATTAGTGCTTCAGAGCCCCTCAAGCATTGACGTTGATGCCGTGACAAAGACGGTGGCTGAATTGCAAGATTCTTCGAATGTTGAAGAAATTAATGACGCACTTGCAGTCTTAACGAGGGACGATATAAGCTTTAAGGCGAAACAACAGGCATTGAAAAAGGCGCGTGAAATTCTTGATCAAATTAACATGGATGCTGTTATGACTCGGGAGGGTTTATCTAAGCTTTCGAAGCTTCTCATGGAGCAGGATGGTTTTGAGGGCGTTGGTAGAGCTTTAGAACAAGGCAACATCAAGGAGGCGATCGTCTTGCTAAAAGAAAAGCAGGAGCAAATCGCGGCGCTTGCAGATGGTGAGCAAAATTTAGGCATCGACGATCAACAAGCCGGAGCAACCGTACGAGGTGAAAATATATCCTCTGCCGAAATAGGCGATGCCGCTCGAGACCTCATGAATGAGACACAGCCGCCAGATCCACGAAATATTACTCGGTTAATTGAAAATCTAGAGCAAGCGCAACAAGATATGGAGTCACAGGAACGAGCCAATACTGCCGCCTCTAGAATGGAGAGTGCAGGAGAGCGTATCGGTATGGCGCAGACCGGTGCGGCGGATTACGGTGGTCGATCGGCAACTTCGGATCAAGCAGAAGCCGGTAATGGAACACCTTCGCCTGATGCGGGTAATAATGATATGACTGGTGGCTCACTCTTTAGACGTGGTTCGGTAACCGCAACCGAAGAAGATCAAGGCGATGACGGGAGTTCCACAGGAGCGCCAGAGGGCCATGCGGCCGCACTAGCACTTGAGGGTCGAATGACCAAGCGTTTGGATGCTGTGTTGCGGTTAGAAAAAACCGAAGTTGAAGGCGATGAAAGTATTGATAGTGGGGATTCTGATTGGGAGTTTCAAGCGAGTAAACAGGGAAAGGCCCGTGCGGAAATGGTTCGAGGGCTTGATACGATTACCTATGATGAATCTGATGTGATTAACGGTGAGTTTGTGTCTGTAGAACAGAGAAAATCAGTTCAACAATATTTTTTAGAAATTCATGAAGGAAATAATAGATGACGTCAGGTGTAGAGCAACAGGTGCGAATTTTTCAGGATCGTTTCTCTCAGGTAGTTGATGAGGTCTCGAAAGTTATTGTAGGTAATCGAGAAGTGATTTCGAATGTTTTAACGTGTTTACTGGTTCGTGGACATGTTTTGTTAGAGGGAATCCCTGGCGTAGGAAAGACGAAGTTGGTGCAAACTTTGTCTGATGCCACAGATTTAGGTTTTTCAAGAATTCAATTCACTCCAGATCTGATGCCTGGAGATATCATTGGCTCTAACGTAGTTAGGGAGACTGATGAAGGTAAAAAATCATTTGAATTTCAAAGAGGCCCCGTATTTACGAACATATTACTCGCAGATGAAATTAACCGAGCTACTCCTAAGACACAATCCGCACTTCTCGAGGCAATGCAAGAAAATAGTGTTTCGGCCGGTGGGTCAACACACAAGTTGGACCAGCCATTTTTTGTTCTAGCGACTCAGAATCCGATTGAAATGGAGGGAACTTATCCACTTCCGGAAGCGCAAATGGATCGATTTTTATATAAGCTTCGGTTGGATTTTCCTGAGGCTGCTGACTTATTAACAATCGTTGAACGAACGACTCAGCAGGATGACCTCACGGCTTCACATGTGCTCGATAAAGCTGAAATTTTAGAAATGAGGGAAATTGCGCGTGCTGTTCCCGTCGCTCAGCCGGTTATGCAATACGCCATTGCAATTACGCTTGCTACTCATCCTGAAAGCAGTGAGGGTCACGATTTGGCGAAAAAGTACGTTCGGTTTGGGGCGAGTCCTCGAGGTGTGCAGTCACTGATTCTTGGTGCAAAAGTAAACGCGCTGCTCAATGATCGCTTTCATGTAAGTGTTGATGATATTAAAGCGGTTTCCTTGCCAGCGTTGAGGCATCGAGTTCTGGTTAACTTTGAGGCTGAAGCTGAGAGAGTGGATCCCGATCATATCCTTGAGGAAATAGTACGATTCGTTGAGTTGCCTAAAAGTTAATCAGTAGTTCAATGAAGCCTGTAACGAAATCTTGATCAGAGAATAATTTTAAAGATGTATGTCGACTCTTTTAAGTAAAGAATTTATGCGTCGGTTAGACGGCATATCTTTGCTGTTGCGTAAGCCAGTTGCCGGGCACTTACGCGGACAGCATAGGTCCAGAAGAACTGGGGTTGGTATGATTTTTGCGGATTATCGACCTTACTCCGCGGGCGATGATGTCCGTAATTTGGATTGGGCCACATACATGCGTTTGGATCGGCTTGTGTTGCGTATGTTTGAAGAAGAGGCAGACACCCCAATTTATATTCTTGTCGATAACAGCGCGTCAATGGGGAGAGATGATTCGGGTAAATTCGAAATGGCTAAAAAATTTGCGGCGGTGTTGGCATATGTGGGGCTCTTGAATCATGATCGCGTAAGTTTAATTTCCTTCTCGGAAGGCGTGGTTAAAGAGATGCCAGGTCGGAGAGGTAAAAATCAAATGTGGCGCGCTATGCACTTTCTGGAGTCCTTAAAAAACGAAGGTGAAACTCACTTAGGAAATACTTTCCGTAACTATTTTGGTGCTGGACGTACCCGTGGTCTGGTGTTTGTTATTTCTGATTTTTTACTTGAGCAACAGCTGGAGGAAAGCTTTCGTCCGATTTTCCAGTATGGCCATCAGGTTTTTGCAACGCATCTTATTGATCCGGAGGAAGAGAGTCCAAATATTGATGGGCACGTGGTTTTAGTTGATTCAGAGACACGTGAGGCACTTAGTGCTCATGTAACCGATAGTACGTTAGCCGCTTATCGTTCAGAATTTGATAGGCATCTAAGGGATACAGAGACCTTCTTTAAACGCTCAGGGTGGGGATACGTCTCGTTGCGAACCGACGAGAATTTTGAAACCTCAGCACTGACGTCATTAAAGAAAGAGGGTATGTTTCGATGACTTCGATTGCGCTTTCAAGTCCTCTTTTTTTCTTTTTGTTATCTGGCTTAATAGGGTTGGTAGTTCTGCTGTTTTTTTTGCGGCCTCCAGTGCTAAATCGCTTGATGCCATCGAATCTTATCTGGAAGCGGATTCTTGGGTCGTCACGAGCGATTAATGAGCGCTGGCGATGGTGGTTATCGTTATTGTTGTCTATGTTGATTGCGGCTTGCCTTTTGTTCGCTGCTTTTCGTCCTGTAACCAATGGTCAAACTGACGACCGATCTCTAATTATTTTTGATAACGCTCCATCAATGGGCGCTTTAACTAAAGACGGAACGAGTCGGTTTAATGTTGCGAAAGACTCCTTAATGGGCTATCTGAATTCTTTATCGAAAGATATGCAAGTCATGTTGGTGGATACTCAAAGACAAATCACAACACCGTCTTTTGGGTCAATTTCACAAGCAACAAAAACTCTTGAAAGTCTTAATGTAGGTAGTAGTTTAGATCCCCTAGTACCCTCTCAGGTAGGAACCATCAATGTGTCAAGAAAATTTATCTACACTGATGGGGTCATGATCGGCAGTGTTCCGGAAGATTTCACTGTTGTATCTGTGTTTCAGCCTGTTCCTAACGTGGGTATTACTCAACTATCTTTTGCTGCAGTGCCCAGCAATACACAGCAACGACAGGCGTTTATTGAAGTTGTGAACGGTGGGAGTGAATCTCAAGTCATCGAGGTAGCATTGACTCAGACTAAGTCTCGATTGGTCACTAGGCAAGTTGAACTCGCGCCCTACGAAAAACTAACTCAAATTTTTGACGTAACTGATTTTGAGAGTGGACCGGTAAAAGCCTCTGTCGTGTCAAATATGGATCTTTTTAATGCAGACGATGTGGCTTTTGGGTATATCACAGCGAAGAGGCAGGTTCGTGTAGGCTTAGTCTCTAATAACTCAGAATCAAAGATGCTCACTTTGCTTGGTTTAATGCCGCGTGTTGTTCTTACTTCCTTAACTTATCCCGATTATCAAGGCCTTGAAGCCGATAAGCTCCAATTCGATGCATTGGTTTTTGACGGAGTCTCTGTAGATCGAAAGCCTCCTATACCCGCTATATTTTTTGGTGTTAATTCAGCTAATTGGTCGGACATTCCGACTGTACCAATTAGAAGTTCGCAACTTTCAGTTGAGACAGGCGCCATTCACCCGGTTTTACGGAACATACCAATGACTGATCTGTTAATTGAATCGGGAATTGTATTTCAACCGGTTGATGGCATTGATCCCTTACTTACAACGGAGGGTGAAGGCGTATTAGCTGTTGCTGTTCCCGGTGCTGTTAAGAATATTTTGCTTGGTTTTGATCTTGATAAATCGAATCTTGCTCTTCTAGCAGACTTTCCGATCTTTTTGTCTAATTCAATTACATGGCTGGTGGATGAGCCTCCAATTCTAAATTCGAAGCCGGGCACTATTAGACTTCCTGGCGACATAACAAAGGTTTACCGAATTGACGGTGTTGATGTTCCTTTATGGTTCGCCGACGGAAGCGCCTATTTTCATACTCGTGAGACAGGTCTATTTACAGGGTTTTCATCAAATGGCCCTCTTAGGGTCTCAGTCAGCCAACTCGACCGACGCTTTAGCGATATCAATAAATCTAATTTGCCGAGTTTAGAACTCTCAAAAAACTTTGTTGACCCGGTGCTAAACGGATATTCTCTTTCTTTTCTCATCGGTGCCGTGACATTGATCTTACTGATGGCGGACTGGTACCTCTACCATCGGCGTATTATCCAGTAGAGACATGGATCCTATGTTTAGTATTGAAAATCCATACGCCCTTTGGCTTATTACCCTCCTGCCTTTGCTTTGGTGGCTATCGACTAAGACAAAAACTAATTTGGGTCGTAAACACCTTCGCCTATTAACTTTCTTTCGTGTCGCGTCCATACTGGCTGTCATCTTAGGTTTGACTCAGCCCATCATCCGATATGCGAATCAAGATATTTCAGTGATATACGCGCTCGACGTATCAAGGAGTGTGTCAGCAGGTTTTATAGATAAATCACTTAGGTGGATAGATGAGGTTGAGCAAAGATATAAGCCTGCTCAATCAAAAATCGTGATCTTTGGACAGAATCGTGCGGTCGTGTCCTCAACGGAGGAAGCGAGAGAAATAACGATTGCTGACCTTGGACAGGGTGCTTTATCGAGTGATTCAGCGCATGTAGAACAGTCGGGTACGAACCTAGAGGCCGCAGTTGATGAATCGCTTGCATTATTGGGAGCGGGTCACGTTAAGAGGATTGTGCTGTTTTCCGACGGGAATCAAACTGATGGTTCGCTACTAGACTTGGTTCAGTCTGCCGAGAGTTCAGGCACACGTATCTACCCTATGTTAGCTGATTCTGCCGAAGTGACAGATGCTTGGATAAGTAATGTAAAGCTTCCCGAAAGATTGAGAGCCTTAGAGCCTATCTCCACCCTTGTTACTGTATATAGTCCCTCGACAGCTTCGGTAGAGGTTACTATTTCAACGAATGGTCAGTTGGTAGCTAAGCAAGTCTATTCTGTTGAGCAAGGTTTTAATGACCTTCAGGTTAACATGAGACTTCCTGAAGCGGGATCTGTACCTTTAGATGTGCTTATTGCTGTTGAAGATGATCCATACTTGGAAAATAATCGTACTCAAATAAGCGCCTGGGTCGAAGATAAAGCGAGGATCCTGTACTTAGAGGGAATTTCGGGTGCGTCCTCATACTTGAATGAGGCATTAAGCAAGGCTGGCTTTGACGTCATTGTGAATGATCGTATTCCAAAATATGATGATCTTAAGTCGTACGACGTGTTGATTCTCTCCGATGTTTTAGCTGCGACAATCTCTTCTAATTCAATGAGGGACATTAAACGATATGTTCAAAATTATGGCGGCGGGCTAATTTTTGCTAGTGGAGAAAACACCTTTGGGGACGATGGCTACTCGAATTCGATTCTTGAGGATTTATTACCAGCTGACTTCGAGGCTCAAGAAAAACGCAAGGATATTGCGCTCGTCATTGCGATTGATCGTTCCTACAGTATGAAAGGTCGAAAGATTGAGTATGCAAAAGAAGCTGCACGGGCGTCTCTCGATTTGCTAGAGGAACAACACTATTTTGGGGTGGTGGCTTTTGATTCTCAGCCGTACGTACCCGTACCCGTCGAGCCCGTTAAATCTAAACGTAAGGCAGAAGCTTTGATTAGTCGAATTCAGGCCAGCGGACAAACTAACATCTACCCGGCGCTCGGAATTGTTTATCGCCTCTTAAGAGACCTAGAAGTTCCAACAAAGCACGTCATTCTTTTGTCGGACGGAGATACCGCCCCAGCTGAATACGAACGTTTACTCAAGAGAATGAGAGACAGCAATATCGTAGTTTCTACCGTTACGATTGGAGACGGGGGTAATCCCGGCTTGATGCGACAACTATCAGACTGGGGGGACGGTCGAAATTATTTGGCATTGTCAGCAGACTCGATCCCGCAAATCTTTACTGAGGAAACCAAGAAAGTCGTTGGAACTAGTCTTGTAGAGGAATCAATTCTTACTGTCATTAAGCAACCAACTGGATCTTTGTCAGGTATTGATCTGCAATCTGCTCCTCCGCTTAGAGGTCATATTGCAGTAAAAGCGAAAGACACTGCGGAAACAGTATTGGTCACGCAGCAAGGCGCTCCTCTTTTGACACGTTGGCAATATGGCCTAGGTAAGACTATTTTATTCACTTCGGATGTTAAAAATCGATGGTCTGCTGATTGGGTCCAGTGGGAGGGGTACGGTAAGTTTTGGTCACAGTTAACGCGCAGTGTCGCTAAGCAATTAGGTTCTACAACGGTATTTTTTTCGAGTGAAAGGGAAAATGAAGCCGCAGTTTTTAATCTTACTCTTCTCACTGAGGGTGGAAGTTTTAGAAATAGCCTCTCACCGAAGTTACGCGTGAGTGTTGGGAAAGATGCTCGCTCAGTTAATATGTCGCAAATTGCCCCTGGGCGGTATCAGCTTGTCGTACCTTTTGATAGCCAAGACGCCATTTCTGCAACCTTAGAAGCAGAGGGCGACATTTCAAGTGATATTGTGGACATGGCAGGGTCTAGATCTGTTTTTCCTGGTTTTCCTGCTGAGTATCGTTTTTCTGGGCCAAATTTCGAATTGTTATCGGTTATGGCTTCAACTACGGGTGGCGAGCTTGGTGCTCGTGCTGAAGATATTTTTACAGCCCGTGAAGACGCAGCTCAAAAACGCTTTGCCTTGTGGCCCGTATTGATGATATTGGCATTAGTTGCCTACTTACTTGATATTTTTGTAAGGCGTTCCCCCTTTGCTTGGAAACGATTATCGAATTAAGCTGAGCAGTTGCCTTCCGGTGTCGTTGACGATATCTTATTTGGCTGGCTGGCTTAATTATATAAGTGTAGTTGTTAGCTTATTCAAGTTAAGTGTCCCAAAAAATTTTTCGGGGTTCCAATGATTTTTTTGCGTGTACTAACTGTTTTTTCTCTTATTGCCGCCTTTTCGGTTCAAGCCAACGTTAACGATGCTCAACGTGCTTATGAAGCCGAGGATTATTTATCGGCTTTTCATTTGTTTGCAGAGGCCGCGGAGAATGGTGATGCAAAAGGGCAATTTTCCCTTGGTGAATGTTACTTTAACGGGAAAGGAGTGCCTCAAGATTTTTCTTTAGCGATCAAATGGTATACCTTGAGCGCCGAGCAACAATTTATGCCGGCTCAAGAGCGTTTGGGTAACCTTTATTTGGTTGGTAGATTTGTTCCGCGTGATGCTGAATTAGGAGCGATGTGGTTTAGCCGAGCAGCCAAAAATGGGAATATGAATGCGGCCTTAATTGCTGGCGGTCTGTATTTTGAGGGGACAGAGGTAGAGAAAAATATTCCTAAAGCGTTAGATGCTTATCTTTCGGCTGCTGATGCCGGTAGCGTAGATGCGCAAGAAATGATGGGGTACCTATATTTTTCGGGTCTTCTCGGCGAGCCAGACTTCTCGCAAGCGTTGATTTGGTACGAGAAGGTCGCCCGAAATAACCGCATATATCCGCAATATGCTTTGGGTTGGATGTATCAAAATGGTAATGGAGTAAAAAAAGACTTAAAGAAATCAGCGGATTTTTACGAGACTGCAGCAAAACAAGGACATGTTAAAGCGATTGCGGCAATAGGTTTTATGTATGCAAACGGAGAAGGTCGCAAAAAGGATGAGGAACTGGCCGTCGCGTATTTTCAAAAAGCTGCACTAAGCGGAGAAAGTTCAGTTTATAAGGCTTTAGCTTGGGCGTATTACGAAGGCAACGGAGTTGGGAAAGATGCTACAGAGGCTTTTAATTGGTTTTCTAAGGCCGCCGAAAATGATGACACCGAATCAAAGTTCATGGTTGGGTATTCGCTCCTTAATGGTCTTGGTGTTGATAAAGATGTAAGAGAAGCTTTGGATTGGTTAGAATCTGCAGCCGATTCAGGTTACACCGCTGCGCATGAAATCCTTGGAGGTTTGTATTTTTTCGGTGATGAGGGTGTTGCAGTTGATTATGAACGCGCTGCGAAGTGGTACGAAGAGCCAGCAAAATCGGGTAACGCCTATGCTCAATATCTGATGGGACATTTGTATTCAGACCCATCAATGAGTACACAGAATTTCGTAGAGGCCATAAAATGGTTTTTACTTGCGGCGAATCAAGGCGAACTTAAAGCACAAAGTCGTCTAGCTTGGATGTATTTTGAAGGCCTCAGTATTAACAAAAATTTGATTGAAGCGTATGTCTGGAGCAACTTGTCAGCGACTGCGTCCATAGGCTCAGATAGAGCAGAATTGGAAAAGCTTAGAGATTATATTGGCTCACAGCTTTCTCCTGAAGATTTAAAGGCCGCACAACAAAAAACTAGAGCATGGCAAGCCAATTAATCGATCCTAGGTGCCGTCCGTTCGGTATTGTTTAACAACCTCTAAATTCAGTTCGATACCCAACCCGGGTGTCTCGGGTAATGTGATATCTCCAGTATCTGTATCGATGACAAGTGGCTCTTTCACTAGCTGCGTCAGTAAAGGATGTGCTGGGAACACCGTCTCCGCCATACTTCCGTTTCGTATCGCGCCAAGCAGATGAACGCCTGCAGCGACTGCTACCGCTGAGCCGTGGATATGCGGCGCCAACGGTAAGTTGGCCGCTTGAGCAAGATGGGCGATTTTTATACATTCGGTTAGTCCGCCTGACCACGCAACGTCAGGTTGCACAAAATGAACGGATCGGTGGTTAATATATTTATGAAAGTCTACAATCCCGTAGCTACATGTTTCATATCCGGCAATTGGAATAGATAATTTTTGGGCGACCTCTCTGCTGCCAAGTATATCGTCAGGCCAAACAGGCTCTTCAAGCCAATAGATGTCATAGGGTTCCATTTTTCGTCCCATTTTGACAGCCGTTGCAACATCCCATGCGCCATTGGCATCTACGCAAAGTTTAATATCAGGTCCAATAGTTTGTCTGACTAACTCGACGCGCTTGATATCCTCTTGAAGGGAAACTTCCGCAATGCCGCATTCCTCAGAAGCTCGTAAAGGAGATAGTTCCATGGCGCTATTCCTGCCAACCTTCATTTTCACTGCGCGAAATCCGGCTTTCATGTATGTGCGCATTTCGTCGACTAAAGCGTCATTATCTTTGGTGCTTGAATAAAAGCCTCCTGTGGCGTAAGCAGGTACTCGCTTTCGATATCCACCCATTAAACGCCAGCACGGTA
This sequence comes from Burkholderiales bacterium, assembly GCA_028379895.1. Classification (GTDB taxonomy): domain Bacteria; phylum Pseudomonadota; class Gammaproteobacteria; order Burkholderiales; family Eutrophovitaceae; genus Eutrophovita. The sequence goes on along the minus strand of JAOEKQ010000006.1, from coordinate 3,265 downwards.
AGCCAGAAATTTTTCCTTTTAGATCCCAAAGTGCAATGTCAATTCCGCTGATAGCGGCGATCACTATTCCACCCCGACCATGTTTGTAAGCCCGCTTGTGCATTAAGTCCCAAATGAGCTCCGTGTTGATCGGATCTTTGCCAATCAAGTATGGTTTAAGCTCGTGTTCAATGACCTGAGTGGTCGAGCTCATTGGTCCTCCAAAATGTGCGGCCTCCCCCGTCCCTACTAATCCCTCATCAGTAATCACTTCTACTAAAAGAGCTGGTTTGTTTTTCATTGTGTAGTTTGCGTCGTAGACTGTTTCTTGCAAGACGACTTCTAGAGGAATTGTTCGTATATCTATTATTCTCATAGGTTATAAATGTACTTATTATTATTAATATTTGACATAAGGAGCTTTCTCATTTTGATTAATTTTTAAGCAGAACAAACAAAACTATTAAGCTGGAACAACTTTTATTTATCCAGTTCGGTAACCAGACAATGTTATCCACAGTTTTTGTGGATAGACGACGAATGCTCGGGAGATGGTTTTTAAAAATTGCACCAAAAGTGCGCGTCTTATATTTTTTCAATAGCAATAATAAATCTCAATTTGTGATGATCAGAATTACAATTTAGAAAAGGCTCGTTAGTTTTTAGGATGATAGGCAATATATCTTATTGCGACGCACTAATTAATCGAATGGTTGAATCTTATCGTTATTATCAAATTGCCAATCTGATGCGCGTGACATAATTGTAAATTGATCAGGATGTTTTTTTAGTTCGTCAAGCATATTTTCCGAAACGTAAATCTCACCAAGAGATAATGTATTTTTTATTCTTACAACGCGGCATTTTCTGGGTGTTGTACGAACCACAGTTTTGATTGCAAGAGCGATAGCCTCTCGATCTGAATTCATGATGACCGGGATTGCCGCCCCATCAAGATTCATAGAAGTGATGACATTTGCGTATGTCGCACCTACATCCATATCGCGGTAAAGTTGCATAGTGATCACGTCGGCTCCACCGATTCCGGTCGCATTCCCATGGCTCTCTGGGGTGAGTGCCAAGACCACTATCTTTTTGATGCTCAGTTCATGATCCCATTCTACCGCGCGTCTGTTTCTTCCTGTTATGTTTGGATCAAAGCCAGCACCACTTATGTTTTTACCCATTTCGTCAATGATAAGAACATCTATATTCGAAAAGTTGAGCTTAGGCATATTTTTTTTTGCCAGTGTTTGAAGTTCTGGCTCTTTTTCGGAAATTTTTTCTGCGGGGATAATTTCAATAAAGGCTGTTTGATCAAACGCGTTTTCAACAATGCCAACACCGAATAATATATTTCGCTGTTTGATATTCACATCGCGAATCTCCGGAAGTAGCGTTGGAAACATATCCATGCCATGTCTGTGGTATGTCGATGCGCCATTGATTTTACCAATACCGATAGCAAGCATTTTTGTTAGCCCGCTTTCGGTAGCACCTCGAAATGCTGTATGCGGTTTTATTCTATTTATTATGACAATGCCGTCAGCAGACGCGGCATTGATATCTACATGAACTGGTGTGCCGTCTCTGAGGTGCCCAACGATTTCGGTATCCATTGATGCGTGAATCGGCACAAACATCGTTTTTTCTGAAATACCATAACCGGCAAGAACCTCTTTCTGCCCCTCTGCCGACGCTGCCCCGTGGCTTCCCATACACGGAAAAATGAAAGGTTTGGCACCTAGCCTAATTAACTCATCAACAACCGCCTTTGTAATCAACGCAATATTCGCGATTCCACGGCTACCGCAACCAACCGCAATTGTTTGCCCTGGAACAACTTTATTTTTAATACTGTCTTTTGCAAATTCTCTCTTTACCGTCTCAGTGATATCTTCAATTCTCGGCGCACTGAATTTTTGCTCTACACGAACCATACTACCCAACGGTAAATCTAGGCCTCCTGAAATTTGAACATCTATTTTTTTGTGGATCATTTGACTGCCTCTAAGTTTTAGGCTGGACCAACGCGATTAAACTAAATTAGGTGAGTGTTGGCACAACATAAGGACCTTCCGGGATGATTGCCAAGCTTGATTTTCCAAACGCATTTAAATTATTAACAACCCGCGATCTCACAAATTCGTCTAGATTTTCAATGATATTTACGCCGGTTAGTTCCTTATCTGCATGATGAAGGCTGGGTGCATACAGATACACGTTTCCAACATTCATGATTTTAGTTTGCATTTGTGTTTGCCATTCGTCTATCGCCGCGTAGGATTTTTTTGAAATCTTGGACTGGAAATGTTCCACTCCTTTACTGACAAGAATTTTTTGTGCTTGTTTAAATTCGGCAGATCCAAGACCTTCTGCGCACTCTGATGCGATTATTAAATCTCCTCCCGGCTCAAGAATTTGATAAGGAACAACCATTCCTTTTACAGTCTGATAATACGTGGCGTCTAATGGATATCCTGCAGCGCTGGTGACGATAGTGTTGTATTTACGTTGCACGGGAACAGAGAGGTAATTTTTTGCGAAATTTACCGCCTCCAAATGACTGGCAATAATTTCTCCATAATTCACCAAGGACAAGTTTCTATGCTCGTCTAAAACCGTATTGATGCAGAGTACTTCTCCAAGCATCGAAACAATCTCGAGTTGTTCTTCATGCAAGGGATTTCCTTCCAAGATACAACTGTCCGCTCTTGGGTCAGACATGAACTTGTGGTTATGAAATGTGGTGATGGTCTCTTGGTGCGCAACACCGGGGGCGATAACCTTTCTTCCCCCTGAATAACCCGCCATGAAGTGAGGTTCGACCAGTCCAGTCACAATTTTGAGATCAGCATTAACAAATCGTTTATCGAGTTTTACTAATGTGTTCTTGGTGGTAGTGCCTATGACCACATGATCAGCTTCGTTTTTCGCAAAATGATTGAATATTTTAATATTATTCAAAATCCACTCATCACCAATAAGTTGTCTGAGTTCCTCTCCTCGATTTGGTCTATGCAGCCCAGTAGCTATAAGAATTTCAATGTTTTTCGGTGGTACTCCGTTTTTTATAAGTTCAGTCAAAATTTCTGGGAGTATTAGGTGATTTGGAACTGGTCGAGTGATATCACAGATAAGAATACACACTCTCTTCTTTCTTTTAGCTACTTCCGATAGCGGCGACGCGTTAATCGGATTGTTTAATGCCTTACGTATTGCTAATTTTGGATTCTTTTCATATGGCATCAAAGGCTTACGAATAACTTCAGGATTCCAGCTGTCG
>JAOEKQ010000005.1 GCA_028379895.1 Burkholderiales bacterium | reverse complement strand
AGAGGCGTTTGGTAGTCCTCTGTATGCGGCCAGACTGGAAAACCACGTCCAATGGTATTTCTTGTTTTCTAAAGGATGAGCCTGCCAATAACGTACGAGTCGGGGGAATAAGTTGAACGCAGATAAAATATTTGTTTGTAGTCGCTCTAATGTTGCCTTTGGCTCTAAGTTAATAAGCGTTCCAGGACGATACAATGCTGGTAACCAAAAGACCGAATCGGGAATCATGTCGTCTGCGACGAGCTGCTCTATTGAGCTTTTCACTTGTTCCGTATTGCTAACGTCCATCGGCAGGACTTTTGCAACACCAAGAAACTCTTCATTCAATCTTGACTCGTTTCTTGCCGAAACAATAATCTCTGTATTTTTCTTCCTCAGTATTTTGGCAAGAGAGAGTCCAATGCCCTCGGATGCGCCAATGATCCATACTCGACGATTTGACCAATTGTGTATGGGGACGTTTGATCTAAACATTTTTTGTGCGCATTACTTTCGGAAGCTAACCACAACGTCACCTAAATGAACCCCAAATTTTGAAAACTTTGCGTGATTCACCATTACGCCAGTGTGAGACATCCACATTTGGTCGTCAAACTTAAGGTTGATATTCTTACCGTCAACTTTGAGTTTCAAAGTATAAGACCATCTAAGTTTATCGTCTTTAATTTTTCCTTTTGCGGTGCCAATGACATCAGGCGCCGTGCCGGACCACTCGTTTTTTTGAATCTGATTAAGCGTCCAAATACGCTCTTCAACCTCACCATCGTTCCATGTGAACGTCTCTTTTAACGTGCCTGAGTCGTTATTGAACACTCCAACTGTCACAACTTCAAATGTTCTAGTTATTTCTCCAGATCTATCTTGTACGAACCCAGATCCTAGAGTGTCACCAGAAAAAAATTCAACGAGATCAAATGTTTTCATTGTATTAACGTCCTGTTTTGAAATTACTTCACTGGAGCATCCAATGAGTGTGAATAATAAAGTAACAAGGGCTAGGTTAGTGCTGATTCGGCTCATAAATATGACCATGCTGTTGGTTATGAATGTTTAAAAGTATTAAGGAGATCGTTTTTAAAAGGATAGGTCCAGCTAAATAAATCAAAGCCAATCCCCTATGCTCTAGCGTTACTCCCGGTTGATAACCCCATAAATTTAATAAGGGCAGCGCCAGACCGGCTGCCAACGCTAACCCTAACTTGAGTAATAGACCCCAGGAACCTAATATGATTCCTGAATTTTTCTCCTGACGGCTATATTTTATATTTTTAATCAGTAACATTGAGGATAGCAGTAGCTCGGCTCCCACGAATAAGCCAGTACCGACGCATATTAGAAAAAATAATTTCCCGTTACTGCCATCAAGCCAAAATCCTGGTACAAATAAGATAATCGTCATAAAAATCACAAACATATATGACTTGATTGTGTTCCAGCGTATGAAGGTTTTTTGCCAAAGCCATATGCCAAATAGCGCAGAAATAAAATAAATAGCTAAGAGATTCCCACCGTCCGACTGCGAAAGCAGTAAGTAGTCGGTTACATAAAACATGAATAATGTTGCCGCAGCAGCGTTAGCAAGGGCGCTAATGAACAACGGACTCATGATAAGTGCCATTGTGCGTAAATAACTCCAATTAAATACGATGACTGAGTCCAACGGGTTACCTATTCGAGGGAGACTCAATACACCAATGCTCGTAATCACTGTTACCAAACACAGATAAGTTGTAAAGAACATTGAATTACTAGAAGTTGATAAGGTAGAAGCCACAATGATCCCAATCAAAGTTAATTGTTCTCGTCGACTTACTAATTCGGTTTGCTCTGATGTACTTTTAGTCCATTGAAGGGGCCATGCTTGAATTGCAACGTTAAAAGCACCAGCAGCTGTTGAGACTATAAGGGTGAATAGCGCCATATAACTAAGAATTTGAAGGTCGTTACTCAAGTATGCTGGTGGATTAATAAGTGCAACATATCCAATAGTCATGACTGTCCCAGATGGAACCGTCCAGCACTGGAATTTATTCCGACTGACAGTCTTGTCGATGAGTTTTCCAAAGAGGGGGTCAGTGACAGCATCCAACAATCTGATGAACATTAAAATCAAACCAATAGTCGCTAATGAGAGCCCGTAATTCTTGACGTAAACGCTGGGTACTAAAATATATAGTGGAAGACTTGTCGACGAGACAAGCAAGCCACACATGCCGTAACGCAGAGATTGAGTTCTGGTAAGTTTCAATTTTTAAGACTTCGACATGAATGTTCAGGCAGAGGGCTGCATCGGTGAATGGGATAACGTGTACTGTACAACGTCGATATCACCATTTAAAAACCCAGATCTGCAATAGCAAAGGTAAAACTCCCACATTCTTTTAAATCGGTTTGAAAATCCCAACGCCTCGATCGCCGGCCAATTGTTATGAAACCGCTTGAGCCACTCCTGCAATGTCCAGGCGTAGTCTTTTCCAAATTCGTAGGTATCTAAAACGTTAAATTTATACTTGGCGGCTAATGTAGTGAATTGGTCTTTGCTCATCAGCATGCCGCCTGGGAAGATATATTTTTGGATAAAATCAACCCCGGTTTGATAATTATCAGCTAACGTCTCATTGATAGTGATGGCTTGTATTACAGCGCGACCATTCGGTTTTAATGAGCTTTTTAGTGTTTCGAAAAATGTTTCCCAATACGCTTTTCCGACTGCTTCGATCATTTCGATAGAAACTATCCCATCATATTGCTCTCTGATATCCCTATAATCCTGTAAGAGAGTGGTGTTTCGAATGCTCAACTCAGCATCTTTCAATATTTTTCTAGTCCAGTCCTTTTGCTCTTTAGATAGTGTAATTCCCACATGTTTGCCCGGAGAAGTTTCGAGACGAAGTTTGGATAACTCTCCCCATCCGCAACCGATTTCTAGAGTTGTCGAATTTTCGTCAAGCTTACCCAGTTTTGAAACGGCTCTTTTGATTTTATAGTTTTGTGCGTCCTCGAGGCTATCAGCGACCTTACCATTTTTATCTTGACAAATAGAGCTCGAATAAGTCATCGATTTATCTAGCCATAATTGATAAAACTCATTACCAAGATCGTAATGTGCTTCGATATTTTGCCGCGCTTGATTTTTTGTATTTTTATTCAGTAAATGACGAAAAAGGTTTAGTGCATTGGCAAATTTGAAACCTCTTATGGCCGTATCTAACGGTCGCCTATTTTGACCGACTACCCACAATAGGTGATTTAGATCGGGAGTATCCCATTGGCCTTCCATGTACGTCTCTCCGAATGCAATATCTCCCCGAAGCAATATGCTTCTAAACATTCTCCAGTCGTTGACGGTTATTAAGGCAGGCGCCATTATTTCCTTCGTATCATTACCGAAATATTTTTCGAAGCCATTAGGACCTTTAACGCAGATACACCCGACTTCGATTCGACTTAGAAGTTTAAATATGACTTTCGCCCACAGGCTCTCTTTTGCTGCATTCATTTGTTTCTTTCCGAAAGGGTCAATGGTATTTTTTTCGTCCATAAAATGAACGCATTAAAGTGAATTTGAATAATGATTTTTAAAGCCATGAAGGGATATTTAAGTAACGCGTTTAATGCATTCAAGTTTGTTAGCTGGTCGGTTAGTCCGGTTATGTACGTTTTAAGAATCAATCCTTCATTGTAGTAATCGATCCTGGAATAATCGCGGCGAGTAGTTTGGTCGTAGTTGAATTGGAATTTGTAGTGTCCAGCAACAGATAAAAATGGCGAAACGTAAAAAGATTTAGGTGTAGAAATAATGTCGCCCGGTTTAAACCTTTGCTGACCGTTCTGGGGCTTCAATACATATGTATGTCGTTCTCCGAAGGTATTATGGACTTCGGCGAAAACTGCCACGAGTTCATGATTTTTATTTTCGCAAAACCAGAAGCTAACTGGTTTAAATTGATATCCAAGGATTCTAGGGAAGCACGTTAACCAAATTTCTCCATCGACTACGCTATCTAAATTATTTTCTTTAAGCGTCTCAGATAACCAAGTCTTTATGCTGTTTCCTGACCCATGATCTTTATCATGGATCGAAATTAAACTTGTTCGATTGATTCCGAAAATCCAATTGCCGTAAATGACTTGGCTTTGATCGGTGCTGGATAGGATTGATTGAATAGGCAATCGTAAGTAAAACGTTTTGGACATGAGCGTATGAGTTCGTGGGCTAAGACGTTCGTGACTCACGTACCCTCTAACTATCTGAGGAAGATTCTTCATCAATTGCCAATTCCAATGATTTTTTCGGCCACTTCTCGCCCAGATTGAAAGCCACTTTCGTGAAATCCATTTCCCATCCAAGCTCCCGCTATCCAAAATTTACTTTCACCTTGCATATTTTTAATATTTTTTACAGCAACCTCTCGATCTTGATCCATTACGGGATGGGAATACTCAATAGATTTAAATAATTTCGAGGGGTTTATCTGTTTTACTGGATTTAATGTAACAAATAAATTTTTACTTGTTGGTAAGTGCTGGAGTTTGTTCATAAAGTAGGTTACCGCAATGCGGGGATTTTCCTCGAGTGCTGTATGAGATAAATAATTCCAGGACGCCCATGCGCTCATCAACCTGGGCATCTGTTGAGCATCCTCATGGATAACAGCTGTATTCGCTTGAAACTTAACCTTTGATAGTTGTTCGTTCATCGGGTGCGATATTGAATTAAGGATTTGCGCCGAATCATCAGCATGCGAAGCAAATACGATATGATCGCACTCAATGAGATGTTGGTTTTGATGAAAGTCTTTTGTCGTGACTTCTATTCTCGAAGCCGTCTTTTTAATTGATGACGCTTGAGTATTTTTTCTGAAGGAGATGGGGTTATTTGAAGTTTTCGCGAGCATTGCGTCTATATAAGTTTGGCTTCCTCCTTTCACGCTGAACCACTTAGGGCGATTCAGTACAGAGAGCAGGCCATGGTTCTCGCAAAAATAAACGAAAAATTTTAGAGGAAACTTGCGAATTTCAGAAAGTGGACATGACCAAATCGCACCTGCCATTGGCAATAAGTATCGGTTCTGAAAGTATGTGTCATATCCCTCTTGGTCTAGATATTCTCCAAGCGTAATTTGTATTTTGTCGCTGAATGTGTAAGTAGCTACGTCCTTGGGAGCCTTGCTGTTAAAACGAAGAATGTCGCGAAGCATCTTCAAAAAATTAAGATCATAAACTCTCCTACCTTGCGCGAAAATTGTCCTTAAATTTGATCCTGCCCACTCAAATTCTCCATCTCCAAGCGATACAGAGAATGACATATCGGCTGGATGGCTCTCCACCTCTAGAGTAGAAAACCAATTTCTTAAACCCGGGTATGTTCGATCATTAAAAACGATAAATCCTGAATCTATTCGAACCGGCTCTGCATCGATTTCAAGGGTATGTGTGTGTGTGTGTCCACCCAAATAGTTAGCCTTTTCTATTACGGTAATGTTGGCGTGATTTCTTAGGTGCCAGCAAGCGGATAAGCCAGAGATGCCCGAACCAATGATAACTACGTGGGGTTTATTCATAAAGCGAGTACTGACGGGTGTTTTAAAAAATTTATGTCAAGTTTGATAACTAACAATGTTCGGACTCTCTTACGCATGCTAAGTTTTGTTTTTCAGAAGAATTGACATATCAAGAGACGTAATTTTACGCGTTGTACTACATTGTGTTGATTTATGAGGTTAAGCAGTGTTTGTAACTCACGTGCCTAACGCCATTTGGTGCAACCCATATCTTATTTTTACGTATATTAGGTATCGCGGGGTTACATCCCAGCTTGGGCAGTTTATGATGTTACTGTTACCAACATAAAGTATGAGGAAGAACATCAATTATGTCCGGCTCTGATCATCACGACCACTCTCATGGAGAGGAATCAATCCTTACTGATATTCAAAAGCGAGTAAAAGCACTTGAATCAATTTTAGTTTCCAAGGGTTTAGTCGAGCGGGCAACGATCGATCAGATTATTGAACACTTTGAGAATAAAGTCGGGCCTCATGTCGGAGCTAGAGTCGTGGCACGTGCATGGATTGATCAAGAGTTCAAACGCGCATTACTGGAAGACGCAACAAAAGCGATCAACAGCCAATCGGATTTTCCTCAGGTTGGGCAGCATCTGATAGCAATTGAGAATAACGACTCGCTGCATAACGTTGTCGTTTGTACTTTATGTTCTTGCTATCCATGGGATGTTTTGGGCTTACCCCCTGTGTGGTACAAGTCAGCTCCTTACCGTTCACGTATCGTGAGTGATCCTCGCTCAGTCCTCAAAGAGTTTGGTTTAGAGTTATCGGAGGCTAAAAAAATAAGAGTGTGGGACTCAACCGCTGAAACGCGTTATTTGGTTATACCTCAAAGGCCAGTTTTTCTTGGCGTAAAATCTGAGTCGGAATTAGCCAAGTGCGTTACCAGAGATAGTATGATCGGCACGGGAAAAGTATCACCTCTAAGTGAGGATAACGTTAATGGATAGTATGCATGATTTGGGTGGTATGGAGGGCTTTGGTCCCGTCCAGCCAGAGGATAACAATGGATCTGTATTTCATGCCCCTTGGGAGGGTCGTGTACTTGGTCTTCAGAGGGCGATCCTATATTCGGAGGCGTGGAACATTGATGTGTTTCGGCATGCACAAGAACGCATCCATCCAATTGAATATCTATCTTGGTCTTATTACGAGCGTTGGACTCATACTTTGATTGCGACAGCCCTTGAGCGAGGTCTTTTCAGTTTGGACGAGTTTCGAGCGGAGGTTAGCCTAACTGGAAATTTGTCAGAGTCATTAAAGGTATTGACCGTGAAGGGTGTTGATAAGACGTTCGTCAGAGGTAATTTCGAACGTGATGGAATCCATGATCCACAGTTTAGCGTTGGAGATCTGGTAATCACGAAGGAATTGCATGTCAATGGACACACCCGCTTGCCTCGTTATGCTAGAGATAAAATTGGAACCATCATCGCTATAAGAGGACGACATGTTTTTCCAGATGCGGTTGTGAGTCATGGGGCAGAGAATCCTCAATGGTTGTATACCGTCGAATTCGAAGGGTGTGAGGTGTGGGGCGAAGCCTCAGATACAACTGTCAGCAACTTAGTAGATGCATTTGAGCCTTATTTGTCGAGGCCTGAATATGACTGATGGCTTTTCCTGGTCCCAATTTGCAAAGGGTTCGCCAAACAGCATTAAAGATCCCGTGTTTTCTGAGCCTTGGGAAGCAGATACGTTTGCCATGCTGGTAGGGCTCGAAAAGGCCGGGGTTATTTCTTGGTCGGAGTGGGCGGATGAAATGGGAGCCGAAATTAAACGTAATTTATCTCATGCCGATACGGGCGCTGATTATTATATTTACGTACTCAGCGCGCTAGAAAATATTTTAATTAAAAAGAACATCGTATCAACCCAAATGATAGAGCAGTATCAAGCAGGGTGGGCTAGAGTCGCGAAGCGAACGCCGCACGGTGAACCATTGGAGCTTATGAAGGAGGATCTTAACCATTTTGACTTATCTGTGCCGAAATAAATGTCATGTTGAACACCAAAGACCATAGTCGTTTTCAAGAGGGGTTCAAATATGTCTATCCAGTAGTCTCTAGGAGAGCTGGTGGCGTGTCCTTAGGTATTAATTTAAATATTAACAATGCGTGTAATTGGCGATGTATTTATTGCCAGGTGCCCGATTTAATTCGGGGAGCGCCTCCACCAGTTAATGTTGGGCTGCTAGAAACCGAGTTGAATGTTTTCCTTGATCAAATTTTGAGGGGTTCGTATTTAGAGGATCACGTGCCAGAGGGGCAACGTCGTTTAAACGATATTGCTTTCTCAGGTAATGGTGAGCCGACTTCTGCTCCAAATTTTTTGGATGCTGTTCAAGCGTTGCACGATGTGAGGGCAAACGTGAATATTCCTAAGTCAGTTAAAACTGTTTTGATAACCAATGGTAGCCTGATGCATCAAGACAAAGTGATACGAGGTGTTTCGGAATTAGCTGGTATAAATGGAGAGGTATGGTACAAGATCGATCGCGCGACAATCGAGGGTACCTCCCTCATTAATGATACTAAGGTAAATAAGACTCGGATCATGTCGAATTTAGAGGCGTCCGCAAAAGCTTGTCCGACTTGGATACAGACGTGTTTCTTTAAGCTGGATGGTGCAAATCCAAGTGATTTCGATGTTGATGCTTATGTTCAACTGATAAAAGAAGCTAAGGCGAGCGATATCCCTTTTAAAGGTGTGCTTTTGTACGGACTTGCTCGAGAGTCCATGCAGCCAGAGTCATCGAGATTGTCGCCGGTGGACGATGATTGGTTCAAGACGTTTGCTAATCGTCTTAGAGGGTTGGACGTTAAAGTTAACTTGTCCACATAATGAAAAAAGCCATCTTTGGATGGCTTTTTTGTACTTTTACGACAATTGCTTAAGCTAGCAATCACTTGGCCATTTGTTTTTCCCGGATTTCATCTAGCGTTTTACAGTCTATACATAACGAAGCTGTTGGTCTCGCTTCGAGTCTTTTTAACCCGATCTCAATCCCACAACTATCGCAGTACCCGTAGTCACCTGATTCAATTCGGCTGATGGTCTCATTAATTTTTTTAATGAGTTTTCGTTCCCTATCCCTATTTCGCAACTCCAACGCCATGTCCGACTCTTGGCTGGCTCTATCGTTTGGATCTGCAAAGACAGTGGCTTCATCCTGCATCGTGTGTACGGTTTTATCAATATCTGCACCGAGTTGACCTTTGAGCTCTAAAAGGATTTTCTTAAAGTGATTCTTCTGTTTTGTGCCCATGTACGCCTCGCCTTTTTTGGGAGCGTATGGCTTAAATGCGCTTTTCACAGTCGGTTTTGATTTGGTTGTGCTTTTTCTTGGAGTGGCCATAAAGCTTTAATATTAAAAAATACCCGCTATTTAAAAAACAGGTGTGTATATCAGATTTATCTCATTAAAGCAATTTTAGATGTAAAATTGTCTTTGTCAGATTGACGAATGCGGCATGAGGCGATATAGTCTCGGCCCTTCAGTCGGGGTGTAGCGTAGCCTGGTAGCGCGCCTGCTTTGGGAGCAGGATGTCGGGAGTTCGAATCTCTCCACCCCGACCAGTAATAATGACGGCTTAGGCGTTTGAGTTGCGCCCGTAGCTCAACCGGATAGAGCACCAGCCTTCTAAGCTGGGGGTTACAGGTTCGATTCCTGTCGGGCGTGCCAGTGGTCTTTGGTCTGATGTTGATGAAGTCTGTGGTGGGCGTAGCTCAGTTGGTAGAGCCCCGGATTGTGATTCCGGTGGTCGTGGGTTCGAGCCCCATCGTCCACCCCACTGACGTCATTAGCTGTACTCTCCAGACAACCCAAGATAAGTACTTTTTTATGTTTCTGGGTGTATTCAAGTTTTAATAGCTAAATTACGCTGTTGCTATGTCGAAGGAATAACATCTACTGCGCAGTATGAGATCGGAAGCTCGGAAATCTCTAAATTAATTCGTTCTCGAATGTTGATTTCTACCGGCCCTTGAATCTTAATAACGCAAGCATATTGATTGTTACTCGTTCTCCATAATCGCAAATCCTGAAGTTCGCCACAATCAACGATTGATGTTTTTATTTTGTTCCGGATCGCCTCTGAAGTCTCATCGTTAGTGTCGGAGTCAATCAGAATGCTTGTTGTTTGTTTGATTAATGAGCGGGACCATAGAAGCACGAGGACGGAGCCAACGATGCCCATCAGCGGATCCATCCAATTCCATGCGAATAACAAGCCTGCAATTAGCGCTATGATTGCCAGTAACGATGTGACAGCGTCGGTAATTACATGAACGTAAGCGGCTTTTAGGTTTAAATCAGTGTGTAACTGCGTTTTGTGCTCGTGACCGTGTGAATGATGGTGACCGTGTGAATGATGGTGACCGTGTGAATGATGCCCCAAAATGAGTGCACTCACTGCATTAACAAGTAAGCCAATAAACGCAGTGGCGATTGCATATCCGTAGTCAATAGTTTTGGGGTTAAACAGTCGTTCTATTGACTCATAACCCATAGTTAAACCAACTACAATTAGTAATAGAGCACTGGTGTAAGCACCTAATATTTCAACTTTCCAAGTTCCAAACACAAAAGACGGATCATTGGATTTTTTGTCGGCATATACATAAGCGAGCACAGTGATGCCAATCGCGATGGTGTGAGTGCCCATATGCCAACCATCCGCCAAGAGAGCCATCGAGTTAAAGGCATACCCGCCCAGAATCTCGACAATCATAACCGCGAAGCTGATCGACAAAACTACGATACTTCTTTTGATATTGGAGGCCGTGCTCATATGTGATTGGGAAAGATATCTGGGTTAATTAAAAAATATGATCGGATTGCGACAATATTGTACAGGCTGTGCGTTCCTTGCAAGAAACTGGCGTTAAATGACCAATACGTTTTTTGCGTTTAAGAATGCCATTTTATTATTTTCCTTTTTTTTAATAAATTATTGCAATTTATTAATGATATGTTGTAACATATCGTAAATCAGAACCTGTGTCTCAAAGCATATTAAATTTTCGAGATTACTGAGTTCTTAAAAGCTCAAAACCTTGAAATGGTCATTGATTTCTCCGCAACGAAATCTCCTCTCCTATCATTTCAAGTTTTTTTTTACTTAAGTTAAATTCAGAGGATAATGTTTTTATGAAATTAATTACTGTATTTGGACTTTTATTCGTATTAACTTTAAACACAGCGCAAGCCAAGCCTTTTGTCTTGGCTTGCGAGCCCGAATGGCAGTCGCTTGCGCAGGAGATCGGTGGGGAGCTGATTCAGGCAGATTCGGCAACCCATGGCCAGCAAAATCCTCATTTTATTCGGGTAAAGCCAAGTTTGATGAGCAAAATAAGACGTGCTGACTTGATAGTTTGCTCTGGTGCTGATCTTGAAGTTGGGTGGTTACCGTTATTACTTCGTAATGGTAACGCTGGGGTACAGGTAGGAAAACCGGGTCACTTATTAATTAGCGATTACGTAACCAATATTGAGATACCAGAGACTCTCGATCGGAGTCTTGGAGATATTCACCCGCAAGGAAACCCACACATTCACTTGGATCCTCAGATTATTCTCGAGGCCGCTGCACTTATTGAAGCTCGTCTATCCTTGATAGATCCAGATAACACCAGCAGTTATAGAAATAATTTAGAGTCGTTTAGTGCACGTTGGAATGCAGCCTTAGCTAATTGGAGAATCACTGCTGAGCCACTCAAGGGTAAAAATGTAATTACGTACCATAAATCTTTTAGTTATTTATTGAAATTTTTAGAGATGAACACATTGACATCCCTTGAAGAAAGGCCTGGTATTCCGCCTTCCGCACGACATCTTGCAACAGTTGCATCGATTATTGAGCAAACTCCTCCGCTCGCCGTGATTACATCTCCATACGATCCGGAAGGACCAAATAAGTGGGTAGCAGAAAAAACTGGTGTTCGCGTGCTTGGTCTTCCTTACACCATTGGAGGTTCGCCAGAGGTCAACGATTTGTTTGCGCTGTATGATCGGACGATTGAAATTTTACTGAATTAACATATTTGTGACGGATATCTTAGATATAGTGACACCAGCACTTCTGGTCGGTTTGATGGTCGCATCCGTTCATACCCCTTTGGGTATTGAGGTGTTAAAGCGAGGCATTATCTTCATCGATCTCGCGATTGCTCAGATCGCCGGACTAGGATACATCGTCGTTGAGACGCTTAGCCGCACAGTTTATGGTCAACAAAATCATGTGCATGCTGATCCTACAGGATTCTCGCTGGGACCCTCACTAGGTGCTCTGTGTTTTGCGCTTATTGGAGGTCTGATTTTCAGGGATATCGAAAAGTATTTCCCGAAGCAGCAGGAAGCTTGGATTGGTGTTTTTTTCGTACTTTCTGCCTCTGCTTCAATATTAGTCCTGACTAATAATCCGCATGGCGATGAGGAGCTGAAGCATCTACTCTCTGGACAGATATTATTTGCGTCAATGCGTGACGTTGTCTTGCACTTGCCATTTTTTATCGCTATTTTAGCAACATGGATGCTAGTGCCAGCCGTTCGACAGGGAGTCGGGTTTTATTTTATGTTTGCGTTAACAATTACAGCATCCGTCCAATTAGTCGGGATTTACGTAGTTTTCGCAAGCCTCATCCTGCCCGCGTTGGTGACTATCGGTAGAAGGCGGCGGTTGTTATGGGCTTGGTTGTTTAGCGGTTCAGCTATTGTGGTTGGCATTGCCCTATCTGCAGCGCTTGATGCGCCCACAGGCCCAGTGCTTGTCACAACTTATGCGAGTTTAGGAATTCTTGGCGCACTCACAACGTTAATTAATACTAAGCTTTTTAAAGGGGACACCAAGTAAAATTTCTAATCAAACTGCAGCCGGATCTGATTGGAATTAGGTGCATTGTGTAATGTATAGACTTTAATTTGTATCACTTAAATACGTTGATATTGAGAAAAGGAGTACTTATATGGAATTGCGTTTAAAAGTGGCACTGAAGCTGACATTCGTGGCGATTACAGCGGTGGCTGTGATTCAAGTGATTAGCATGCGAGAGGCAATAGCGGAAGAAGGCGGTTTGGACGCCCACGTCCACGGAATGTCAGATTTGACAATCGCAATCGAGGGCACCGAAATTGAAATAGAGTTTGAATCGCCAGCTATCAACATAGTTGGGTTCGAATACCAGGCGCAATCTCCGAATGATATAAACAGCGTAAAGGAAGCTGTCATCAGTTTGAACGATCATAATGCAGTATTTACCTTTTCAGATACTACTTGCCGCCTTATCGACTCCTCCGTAAATGTGACTGGAGTTTTAGGTGATGTTCACGACGACCATGATGCTCATGAAGAACAAAATACTGATGCGCATAGCGACGTTGCTGCCGCTTATCATTTTAATTGTGACGACTTGTCTAGGTTATCTGAAATCCAAGTTCATCTTTTTCGGATGTTTCCGGGTATTGATGAAATACGAACTATGTGGCTAAAAGAGGGTAAGCAGGGGGCAGTAAATTTGACTGCAGAGTCGCCAACAGTAAAGTTAGATTGACTAATAAAATTCTCTTAATCGGGCACTTTTATTAATGGTATTGGGTGTGCGATGTGAGCTGGCTTCCAGAAGCTATTCAATTTGATTATTGACTTCATTTAAGATTGACAGGAGATACGTTGTAACATAACATCTCGATCGAGCTGGTCATTGTGTTTTGAAATATAAGGGTAGGTTATGAGAAGTATTCAAGCTTTAACAGATCGAACATCGATCGGATTGTCGTTAGTCTGCGCTGTTCATTGCTTATTTGTGCCTATCTTGCTCGTCGCGGTACCCAGCCTGGCTTCACTTCCACTCGAGAGTGAGACGTTCCATGCCTGGATGATCGCAGCAGTTTTGCCTATCAGTATTTTCGCGTTAACTCTAGGTTGTAAAAAGCACAAAAGATACAAGATTCTCATCCTTGGTTTACTTGGTTTGACTAGTTTGATTTCAGCTCTATTATTGGAGAGTCTGGTGGGTGAAACAGGTGAAAAGCTTTTCACATTGCTGGGAGCTGGGTTAATTGCCTGGGGACACTTTACCAACTTTAAATTATGTCAGCAGCACGACAATCCGTCGTGCGGTTAACGAACACTTATTTGGTAGGTAGTGGATTTTCTTAAAGAAAAATAATTGAATTATTTCTCCCAGTAAACCTCGACACTCACTGCATCCAAAGCATAGGTGGCCGTGGCAATTTCATTTTCTGTAACGACCGAAGTGACTACGCCTGAAATCCAATAGGGCGTATATAGATTCTCAAGTTCAACGCCCTCGGAACTAGTTACGTGGATTACTTGATTCGGTGGAGGCGGCGGTACGTGAATGCATGCCCCGAAGAAAGGCACAAGAAAAAATTGAGATACCTTTTTATCATCATTGAATTCTAACGGAACGATAAAACCTGGTATTCGAATTGGCTTCCCATCCATTTCTGGTACGACCGTTGTCGATAATAGTGCTCTTTGATACTCGTCATCAAAAAAAATATCAGTAGGTGCTTCGCCTTGGTTGACAACCTTGTCTTCGGCTGACCCTTCTTCAATATCCATTATGTAGTCTGGAGGATTTTGAAGTGCCTCTAGGTCTTCTGTCGGCATCAATTCAGCCCACTCTATTTCCTGATACGCTGATAAATCAACATCGCGCGCCAACAGTTGTTTTTCATGGGGAATGAAAAGAAGGATTAACATTCCTGTAATTAGAATTCCTGTTTTGGAGGGCCGCATTGTAATCATCTCTATAAGGTTTAGATCATGATAGTGCTAAAGATTTGTTATATTGTAACATTGAGTAAATTACAATATATCTGAAAGACTGCCATGACTATTACTATTCAAGATGTGAAATATAGTTATCCGAGTCATCCCGAGAGACTTGTCTTGGATATTCCGTCATGGTCAATTTCTGAAGAAAAAAAAACTTTCCTATACGGGCCCTCTGGCTGCGGTAAATCAACCCTGCTGAGTGCTTTGAGTGGTTTGATTAAAACGACAGGAAATTTGATGGTATTTGGTCAATCTTTAAGTGATATGTCAAGCGAGCAGAGGGATATATTCAGAGCGAAAAATATTGGATTTGTATTTCAGCAATTCAATCTAATTTCTTATCTCAATGCCATTGACAATATTAAACTCGCTAGCGGTTTCGGTCCTAATCACCGTAACGAAACTATCGAGCGGGAAATCAAGATTCTGTTGGACGAGCTGAACATATCCGAAGATGAATGGAGTGAGCCGGCCAGAAACCTTAGTATCGGTCAGCAGCAGCGTATAGCGATAGCCCGAGCGCTCATCAATAAACCTCAACTCTTAATCGCGGACGAGCCGACTTCGTCTCTTGATCAAGTCAACCGAGATATTTTCATGGCTTTACTCATGAGTCTAGTGGATCAACATAAGATAACTTTGCTGCTCGTTAGCCACGATATGTCGTTGGCTGCGCACTTCAATAACATTGTCTCTCTGGATAAGATTAACTTTGCCGGGAAGCACTCCTAGATGTTTATTCGTCTAGCCACTAAGAGTTTGTTGGATAGAAAAGGCTCAGTATTGGTATCTCTTTTAGCTATGTCAGTTAGCATTTTTGTTTTATTAGGGGTTGAGCATATCCGTCAACAAACGAAAGAAAATTTTTCTAATACAGTTTCAGGAGTTGATCTGATCGTCGGTGCAAGAACTGGGAGCGTCAATTTATTGTTGTACTCAGTATTTAGAGTGGGAAATCCAACGAATAATATTCGATGGGAAACCTACCAGAAGGTCGCTGCTAGTAGCAAAGTTGATTGGGCCATACCAATTTCTTTGGGAGATTCCCACAAAGGATATCGTGTGCTCGGAACATCATCAGATTATTTTAAGTATTTTAGCTATGGCGATAAACGTTTATTAGAATTTCAGAATGGTAGGGTTTTTACAGACTTGTTTGATGTTGTTTTAGGATCTGAGGTCGCCAGAAAGTTAAATTACCGGATAGGGGATCAATTAGTACTCGCTCATGGCGTTGCAGCTACAAGCTTCAGTTTGCATGAGGATCGGCCATTCGAAGTTGTAGGTATATTAAGTCCGACTGGTACCCCAGTTGATCAAACATTACATGTCAGTTTGGGAGGAATTGAGGCCATACATATAGATTGGCAGCATGGGGTAAGAATCCCAAACGCATCAGCGCCTATTGATAATTTTGATGACGTTGATCTTCAACCTAAAAGTATCACTGCTTTTATGCTGGGGCTTAAAGAGAAGATGGGCACCTTTCGAGTCCAAAGAGGGATTAACAACTATAAGGGCGAGCCGTTGCTTGCAATATTGCCAGGCGTGGCTTTGTCAGAGCTTTGGCAAATGATGGGTGTTTTGGAGAGAACGTTATTGTTGGTTTCTCTCTTGGTATTTTTGGCGGCGTGCCTTGGGGTGAGTGCAATGCTCTTGGCCTCTATTCGTGAACGCCGAAATGAGATTTATTTGTTACGTGTTATTGGCGCCCCGCCACGCTTCCTGTTTTTTCTTATCGAATTAGAAGCGTTTTTCATTACTTTGTTTGGCGTAATTCTTGGATCACTCCTCCTCATGGTTGCCTTGTTATTTTCGCGTGATTACCTTGTTGAGACTTTTGGGTTACATATAAACGTGAGTATTTTTACGGGAAACAGCATATATATGATTGCTTTGGTCTTTATAGCGTCCTTTATTGTTGCGGCATTACCATCCTGTATCAGTTATCTCCGAGCCAGTAAAGGTCTGGATTGATGTTCGTGATTTCTTCCTTAATGAGGTATGGGGGTTTAGATGGCTGAGAACTTGTTTAATATTTGAAAAAAATTACTTGGAAAACCCAAATGTCTCAGAATTGATAATTATTTGCTATTTCTTGGGTGGATCGTTAACGCGAGCAGACAAAAAAACCGCGGCGAGCCGCGGTTTTTGCTGAACAATGAATTGACTATCAGTATTTGTGTGCTCCGTGAGCACCGAAGCTCATAATGTACTGGAGTATGATTTGATCATCATTGTTGCCTGCTGATCGTTCTTCTTGGCCGAGTTGAAGACGAATTCGACTGTACTCGCTATTTGTCCAGTCAAGCATGACTGTCTTTTGTGATGGGTTAAACCCTTGACCATCAACAGCTGTGTCATTTAGGTCTCCCGTCAAATCTACATTCTTCATTTTGCTGTACCTTATACCAATCCGAGCCTGAGGAATCCATTTGTATGTTGCGGCTACATAGTAACCGCTGGTTTCCGCATCGTAGGCCGCTGTTGCAAAGGCCTCTTCTCCTGTAGCCCCATAGGTTCCATTCTCGTTGCGAGCGAAGTGCTCGGCTGTCAACGTAAATTCTTGACTACTTTCATTTCCTGTTGGTGCGAAGGTATAGCGAATATCATATGCCGTTAGGTCGGTATCACCGATGAAGGTAATTGTGCCTTCCTCAGTGACTCTTCCGCCGGTTTCACCGTCAACTCGGTAAGCACCAAATCTCCAGGTGCCGTTCATACCGATGTCGCCACCTACACGCCAAAATAGAGAGGATGCTCCGATACCTTGTCCGTCTGGGGTTCCAAATGGAAAATCACTTCCTCTAAACAAGCCAAGTCCAATTTCATTGTAAAGCTCAGTGGGCAGAATTTTACTGATTTGAATGCCGTCATCGTTAAAACTGCCGTTTAAGTACACTTTGTAGGGCAGAGGTCTGTCAGCGAAGTCATCGGTGTGCGCGTGTTGTTCGTTTAGGTAACCGAGCGTCCATAGCGCTTTACCGAACTTGAATTTAGCAGGAGCATCTGCGCCGGGTAATGTCTCAACGTACGCCTCTTCGACTTCAGTTACGATTGCGCCGCCTTCTTCGACGAGAGCGTATGTCAAGCTTCCATAGAATTTATCATCTACGCTTGCTGAAAAATTAATCTCAGTGTGATCAAGTCCTAGTCCACCCGTACCTCTTTCCCCCTCTTCACCAATAGCAAATCCAGTTATTTCTGGCGCTGTTCGCTCGGAGAACTCTTTGAATTGTCCGTTTAAAATAATGCCAATGGACGGATTGAATGCATTTCCTTTAATAGCGCGCCCCCCGGCAGATTTACTTGCTCCTGTAGGTGCAGCACGCTCTTTAGATTGAACAGCCATTTCTAATTTCTTTTCTAAATCAGAAATCCTTTGCTCATATTCACCTCTAAGTTCGTTCAACGCTTCACGAAGATCGCTTACATCTTCTTGCGCGTGACCCGAGCTTATAGCTAAGAAACTCAGTGCCGCGACGAGGCAACGAAAAGTATTTTTATTCATCAAAATTTGTCTCCCGATTATATTGTCAGCATCGATACGCATCGATACGCATCGATATGTTACATTATAACATATTTGCAGAGATGTTACAACATAACGCGCGAGAACAGACAATCGAAATGTTAAGAAAGCTCGTGGTTCTATACAACGTATTAGTTGTGGTGTCTCATTTACCCAACAAGGGGCATAAACGTGCACATTGCTTGTGGATCGCTTCAGCTGGCGCTTTAGCCGTTTACTTCTTGTGTTCATTCCTTTTAAATTCAGCACGAAATTTTAGACGTGCTTACCGTTCGCTTGTTCATTGTTATCACAACCTTGCGGTTAGCTGGGCGGAGTGTTAGTCTTCGGCACCGAGTTTCTGTTGCTCTTGACCAAAAACCGCAAACCGAAAGAATTGGTTTGTAGTCCCACGACTATTCGTGGGTTCCTGCAAGATCATGCTAAGCGCTAGATCCCAAGTGTTTGAATAAGAGTAGACCGGCGGCCCACATGGTGTGGTTGTCATCGGATAGTGACTCTCTATTTGAAGTTGGCGGGAAAGAGAACCAAATATGGAAGCATTTAATGGTCGATGGCGTCGTGTCATCGACAAAAAAGGGTCGGTTGCGTCTGCAAAGACAGTTCACCACCTTCTTAAACATCGTCAAAGTGTACATCGGAAAATCACACATATGCAGCGACAAATTTTGGGTGAGAGGACCTTATCTTAGCGCGTCTTGCATCTTAAATAATGAGTGCAATGGGAAGCGCACACACGTCAGATACATAAATCAGGCCGTGAAAAGGTAATGTGATTAAACGTTACAAGGCACGTCCAAAATAAGGAAAGCAATATGAAAAATTTTCAAGATATGGGGTTACCAGATCAAATACTAGAAACGCTGGAGGCAATGAAGTTCAGTCAGCCAACGCCGATACAAGTAGAGGCTATACCGCCGGCGCTAGGCGGTAAGGATATTCTCGGTTCAGCGCAAACGGGAACTGGTAAAACCGCAGCGTTTGGAATACCGTTAATAGCGAAGTTATTAGCTAATCCGCAAGGGTCCGCGTTAGTAATGACACCGACACGCGAGCTAGCTACACAGGTACTGAGTCAGCTAAGGTTGATGTTAGGGAAATCAAGGAATATTAAGACTGCGTTGCTGATTGGTGGCGACTCAATGTCAAAACAGATACGTCAAATAAGAGATCGACCGCGCATAATTGTGGGAACTCCAGGTCGCATCAACGATCATTTAGATCGAGGTATTTTGAAGCTTAAGCAAGCAGACTTTTTGGTTTTAGATGAGACCGATCGTATGCTTGATGCTGGTTTTACTGTTCAAATTGAAAAGGTAATGAGTTTTCTAGCGCCGCAGAGACAAACTTTATTGTTCTCCGCGACTGTTTCGCCCAACATAGCCCGTATCGCTGAGAAATATTTAAAAGATCCCATTCGAATTTCGGTAAGTAAATCTTCAGCGCCGGCGCCGAATATTAAACAAGACACGATACGTGTGAGTGATGGTGCGAAATATACTTCGTTATTAGATAGCCTCAATGATCGTGATGGATCCATTATTGTTTTCGTTAAAACGAAACACGGTACTGAAAAAATGGCTAAACGATTATCCAAGGAGGGGCATAGTGCCGATGCAATCCATGGGGACTTAAAGCAAAATAAGAGAGACCGTGTGATTGCGTCATTCAGAAATAAAAAATATCGGATCCTTGTGGCTACAGATGTAGCGGCGCGCGGTCTAGATATTCCTCATATTGAGCATGTCATTAATTACGATTTGCCACAATGCGCTGAAGACTATGTGCACCGTATTGGCCGTACGGCTCGAGCGGGTGCAACTGGGTCAGCGTTGAGTTTCATAACTCCCGGTGATCGAGGGAAGTGGAGCGCAATTGAGCGTTTACTGAATCCGGGTGCGAAAAAAGATAGTAAGCCAAAGCGATCACCGAGAAAACGCACATCGAATGCAGGACCTAGAGGAGACGTTGTACCGTTTCGTCACGACAAGAAAAAGAAGTGGTCACCGTCTAAAAGAGCCGCTTAATTTTTCTTTGATATTATGATTGAAATCTGAGCGCCACCTCTTACTATAAAATCACGCCACACGTCATCTTTTATGCGAGATGACGTGGCTTGTGTAATTGTAATTTGGAGAGATATCTGATGCATCGGTTGCGAGATCTGCGATGTTGGTTGGTGTTGTTTTTGGTTTTCAGTTGCGGCTTCAGTGCAGCACACCAGACTAAATTATCGAGTAGTTTGCTAACTCTCGAAGACGGGGTGGTCAGTGCTGAGATCGAACTTAATGTTTTAGATTTAGGGGCGGCCCTCGAACAAGATTTTCTCAATTCTGAATCAAAGCTTGATGTTAAGACGATTGAGAACTTATCGGAGGAGATATTTGCCTACATAGCGACGAATAATCAACTTTTCTGTGCTGCTGATGCGGCAGATTTAATGCCAACCGGGCAGTTCCGTTTCGATGAGGAACATTTGATTCTTGATGTCCGATGGGTCTGTGATGGAGACACATCTCCAAGTCGTTACAACGTGACTTTATTTCAGGAAATTGACACTACATCAAGACATGTTGTGAGCGTCGAGGGCGACCATGAATTCGTGAAGCTCCTCAGTGCAGAGGATCAATCTGTTTTTTTTGGTGATGAGAGTAATTCATTGTGGGACCTTGTCAAGAAATTCGTCATTTCGGGTATTGAACATATAGCTATTGGTTTTGACCATATCGCATTTTTAATAGCTGTTATTGTTTTAGGTCGTAGTTTCTGGCCTTTATTTAAAGTAGTTACTGCATTTACAATCGCACATTCGATCACGCTCACGTTAGCAGTATTGAACGTCTTTGCGATTCCTCCTGAGATTGTAGAGCCTTTAATTGCACTCAGTATTGTTTACGTGGCAGTTGAGAACTTTTTTGTACGTGATATAGCTAGACGCTATTGGGTGACCTTTATTTTCGGATTGATTCATGGCTTTGGTTTTGCATCCGTATTAAGAGATTTTGGTCTGCCTCAAGAGGGATTAATTTGGGCGCTCGCATCGTTTAATGTAGGCGTGGAAATAGGACAACTTTTAATCGTATTGGTAGCAGTTATCTTTTGGCGACTCATAACCTTGTTGCCATTTTTTTCGGATACTGAGCTTGGTGTTAGACGAAGAGGAAATATATCTTTAGTCGTATCCGCGTCGGTGGGAATATTAGGTCTAGGCTGGTTTGTAGAGCGTGTATTTATGTAATTCGACCAGTCATTATTTACAATACTTATTTAAACAGATTCAAATTGTTTGGAGGTCATCCATGTATCGCTTAGTAGGGTTGGTGTGTTTTTTATGGTCTTTTTTGGCATTCGCTGGGCATCACGAAAACATAGAGCATCCCGATGGTATGCATGTCATCAATGCTTGGGTGAAAGAGCCTTTGCCAGGGGTGGATGCGACTGCGATTTATCTTTCTATACATAACCCAAGTAATGATGCAGACCGCTTGGTTAGCGTGTCCACGGATCTTGCGCAAATCAGCGAGATTCACGAGATGTTAATAGTGGATGACGTCATGAGGATGAGGCGACTCGATTCTGGCGTACCGATAGCTCCTGATCAGTTCGTAAAATTAGAGCCAGGCGGTCTTCACATAATGCTTTTTGAGCTTAATAAGTCGTTCAAAGTGGGTGAAACCCACACTGTTATTCTAGGTTTCGAGAGCGCGGGAGAAATAACAGTACCGGTTAAGGTTAGAGCTGCAGCAGACGCTGCTCATCATCACCAACATTGATGCGTCTAATAACGTCTTCACATAATGGGATGCGAGCCCGTGTGTAACCCATGATTACTGCTGACGGTATCGCGCTCAGGCGTGGTGATAAGGTTTTATTTGAGAATGCTCGCTTCACGTTCTACGCGCGTAACAAGATTGGTATAACCGGTAGTAACGGCTCTGGAAAAAGTAGCTTATTCTCTTTGTTGCTTGGAGAAATGCAGACTGATGCTGGTACTTTGGGTTTGCAGCCTGGCCTCGTTATGTCACATGTGGCGCAAGAGTTACCGATGGGCGACAGGCGTGCGATTGATTATGTAATTGATGGCGACGTTGAACTTCGTGATATTCAACTGAAGCTCGAGCATGCTGAGAGTCATGACGATTCTGGCCAGATCGGGATATTGCACGAGCGTTTAAATACGATCAACGGATATAGTGCGGAGGCCCGCGCGAACCAATTGCTCAGCGGATTAGGCTTTTGCTCAGATGAAGTGACAAACCCGATTGACTATTTTTCTGGTGGTTGGCGAATGCGTCTTAATTTAGCGCGAGCTTTAATGTGTCGATCTGATCTACTGTTACTGGATGAGCCGACCAATCACCTAGATTTAGACGCCGTTATTTGGCTTGAATCGTGGCTAAAGTATTTTCCAGGCACTTTGCTACTGATTTCTCATGATCGATCATTTTTAGATAACGTTGTTCAGTCGATTTGTTATATTGAGAGGGGCTCACTTAAAACTTATAAGGGAAATTACTCAGCTTTTGAGTTGCAGCGGGCATCACATCTCGCTCAAGAAAAATCAACTTATATTAAACAACAGCGAGAAGTCGAGCATATGAAGCGATTCGTGGATCGTTTTCGTGCCAAGGCAACAAAAGCCCGGCAAGCGCAGAGTCGCATGAAGCAACTAGCTAAGTTGGAGGTGATCGCCCCCGCACACGCGCAGACCCCTTTTCGTTTCGAATTTAGGGAACCAGCATCTTTTCCAGACCCAGCTATGGTCGCCACGGATGTTTCAATTGGATACGATCATAAGGCTGTTGTAGAAAACATACGTTTTGAATTGAGGTCGGGTGCGCGTATTGGATTACTCGGAAGAAACGGTGCTGGCAAATCCACCTTTATTCGTTTTTTGGCGGGACAAATTAAACCGATTGACGGTGATCTTTCGAAAAGTAAAGATTTGGCCATTGGGTATTTTGAGCAAAATTCACTTGACCAGCTAAGAGAAGATGAGCATCCACTTCAGCATCTTGTGAGGATAGACGGATACACTAAAGAGCAAGAACTTAGAAATTATTTAGGTGGATTTGGGTTTAATGGCGATGACGTGTTTCGAGATGTAGGACTATTTTCCGGAGGAGAGCGCTCTCGATTGGCTTTAGCTTTGATAATTTGGCAGAAGCCGAATGTCTTATTATTAGACGAGCCAACAAATCATTTGGATATGGATATGCGCTATGCCTTAACAAGAGCGTTACAAAGCTTTGAGGGGTCAATGGTGCTTGTATCCCATGACCGCTCACTACTGACATCTGTTTGTGATCAACTGTATTTGATTGACGATGGCACTCTAACGGAGTTTGATAGTGATCTGGACGAATATTCAAATCAACTTTTGGCTAAAACAAGCAGAGCTGCCTTGGGTGCATCTAAATCACTAGGTTCAAGGAAGGAGCGAAGACGCGAAGAGGCTGATGCTCGTAATCGGCAGTCTGCGTTAAAGAAACCTCTCGTGAAAAAATTAAATGAGCTTGAGAAACAGCTTGCTCGTCTTCAGATTCAGAAAGAGCACATTGAAAATACGTTAGCTCAAACTCATTTATATGAGGATGAGGCAAAAGAGGAATTACTCGGATATTTGCACGATCAAGCAACCTTATCAAAGGAGATGAATCAAGCTGAGGAGGAGTGGCTAAGTGTTTCCAATGAACTTGAGGAGGTTGATATTTAAAGGAGTCGCGAAAGATTATGGATCCATGCTTTTTAGATATAAACGGAAATATTTTAATTTTTCCTGGTATCTATCGATCAACCGCGATAAGGATCATGCGTCTAAAAACTATCCACATTAAATAATTGTATGTTTGTTATGGAAGTGAATCTCCATCAGAAGCGGATTGTGTGGGTAAATCCGAGGGACGTTCAGTTTGATGAGACGTACTCTTTCTAGAAAGAGATACAGTCCTTAAAGTTTTTTCGTTCACAGTCGGCGACCAGCTCTTTAGCGGTAGCAATGGAGTCGGAGTGCAAAGACAAAGCCACCCCCTCTTTAAACCTCACCGCACTTTTGTGTCCAGATTGAGCAGCAACAGCAAACCAAAGGTATGCGTATAGGTCGTTTTTGGGAACGCCTAATCCAAGCTGATAGATCAGACCCAGGTTATGAAATGCTGCAGGATGACCGTGACCTGCAGCATAAATAACTAATTCTAATCCTCGTTCGATATCTTTTGGAACGCTATTACCCTTCAGGTAGAACGTTCCCAGCAGGTTTTGCGAGTCAATATTTCCCTGCTGTGCAGATTTTTCTAACCAGCTTATTGCCTCGATAGTATCTCGAGCTATCCCAGCCCCTTTATGAAGCATTTTGGCGACGTAGAGTTGTGCTTCAGATTGATTCTTTTTAGCTGCACGCAAATAAAGTTGAAAGGCTTTTTTTAAATCGATTGGAGTACCAACGCCAAATTGAAGCATTTTTCCTGCGTTAGTCAGTGCATCAGCGTTTCCAGATTCAGCAGCTAGGCTGAACCATAAGAAAGCTGCAGAGTTGTCTCTTTTAGTTCCAACGCCCTCTTTGAGCATTTTCGCCACCCTTATCTGGGCAGGTACGCTACCTTGTTCTGCCGCTTGCAGAAACCAATGAAAAGCTTTTTGACTATTTTGTGTAACGGCTCTTCCGTCACGATACATGGCCCCGAGCCGCAACTGCGTTTTTATATCTCCTGATTGTGCTTGTAATTTAAGTTCATGGAGATTTTTACTTATCGAGGACTGATGCGTTTTATCTCTAGCGGTCACGAGCGTGGGTTGCCACGAAAGAAACGTCACGGCCAGTATGCTGAGGAGAATTAATTGTCGAAACGGTTTCACGACTCGAGACTCAAAAGGTTATATTAATGGGGTAACGGAATACTATCACTGAGTGAGTCGAATTGTGGCAATTGGAATTTGCTCAGCTTGCTACGAAGGGGAATGTCGCATGATGTCTAAATTTAAATCCGGGAAAGCTCTAACATTTGACTTTAAAGGTAAAGAAATTGGTGATGTTCCTCTTTCAAACGTTTCTGCGAGTATTAAGGAAGACTTATTTTGCTGGGGGCATTTGCCTCTTGATGAGTCTGGATACGAGCTACTCAAGGAAGTTGGCGTAGATTCAGACACAGTCGAACGTATTGTTAATAACCAAGGTCATGGAGTGCTGCGGTTTGGTCGAGGCGCGATTCACTGTACTTTGTTGGAAGCTACCGCAGTTGGCCGCAACCTGACGCTCAAGCCTATCCACTTAGTCATCGGCGCAAATTTTATTTTTACATTGTGCGACGGTCACTCGAATGTGATTGCAGATGTCTGTGACTCATATGAGGATGACTTTCATCAACAGGCTCAGTCGGGTGGATTTTTGTTGTTTGAGCTGGTCGATTCGTTAATCCTTGATTATCGACAAACGCTCGGAGAGTTAGCTGGTGATGTGGAATTAATGCAAAATCGCCTGATTCTAAATGAGAAAGACGCAAACATCTTCCACGATTTTTCGATACTTTCTGCTGCTTTATTAGAATTTAGAAATGCCGTTGCGGCAGCGAGGGAGTCGATCGATGGGCTATCTAACCGCCGGTCTAAGTTTATCGCAGAGTCGGCGCAGCCGTTCTTGGAGCGCCAAGCGATTCCACTCGACAGGTTATCCGGTGACGCGACTACAGAACGAGCAATTTTATCTGAGACATTAAATCTCTACATGGGCATGACTAGCCATAAAACCAACTTGGTGATTAATCGTTTAATGATTATTAGTATGGTTTTTTTGCCATTAAATTTCCTAGCAGCCGTTTATGGGATGAATTTCAGACATATTCCGGAATTAGGATGGCGGTTTGGATATCTGGCATTCTGGTGTTTTGCCACGTGTCTTGTGGCGGCTATCATAATTTTTTTTATAAGAAAAAAATGGATCTGAAGCTGACAGACAGGTGTCGCTGTATTCAGCATCGCCTTGTTCGAGATACAATAATGAACCGACAACTAAGACTACAGCACTGAGCGTTTAATCCCTTGAGCAATTTCCCCCCTTCTTTATCTGATAGAAGCTTGGACGCCATATGGCACCCCTGCAGCCAAATGGCGCGGTTAAAGTCGTGCCCTCCGCTTGCGATTCAGTCAGGCCATGATGGGTGGCTGTTTGATGAATCAGGACGCCGTTATTTTGATTCTGTAAGCTCTTGGTGGGTCAATATTTTAGGGCATACAAACCAGAGAATTACGGAAGCTATCGTTAAGCAAGCCAACGAGCTTTCCCATGTCATGCTTGGTGGTTGTACCCATAAGCCAGCCGTTGAACTGGCCGAACGCCTGTCGCTCAGGACAAATCAGCACTTGGGGCACGTTTTTTTTGCATCCGATGGTTCTAGCGCCGTTGAAATCGCGCTCAAGCAATGCTTTCATGCGAAAGCCATCCAGGGTCAGACTGCTCGGACCCGGTTCGCTTGTTTACGGAATAGTTACCATGGTGAAACGATAGGAGCGTTGTCTGTTACTGATGTTCCTTTGTTTCAAAATTCATATCGAGCCTTATTAAATGATACGTTTATCGTAGATTCTCCAGATAGTCGCGTAAATAATGAAAAAGAGGCGCTACGGGCGCTATCGGATTTACTCGAGCAAAAAGGGCAAGAGCTTTGTGCTTTGATCATCGAGCCGCGTGTTCAGTGCGGCGGCGGTATGTCTATGCACTCAGCTGATTATCTCCGTCAGGTGCGGCGGTTAACACGCCAGTATGGTGTATACCTAATTGCGGATGAAATAGCGGTGGGATGTGGAAGGACAGGTACATTTTTTGCATGGGAGCAGGTTAGTGAGACCGATTGGCCTGATGCGGTGTTGCTGTCCAAAGGGATTACTGGTGGTAATTTGCCTTTATCGGTTGTGCTAAGTTCGGATGAGATTTTTGAATCGTTTTTAAGTGATGACTTTACGCGAGGATTTTTACATTCTCACTCTTACACGGGTAACCCTATAGCGTGCGCTGCAGCCAACGTTGTACTTGATTATTTCGATGAGGGCCTTGAGAACACCATTCATCAACAATCTAAGTATCTGTCGCACGCATTTAGTCGTTTTGACGGAGATTCCCGCATTTCAGCGATCAGGCAGTGCGGCATGATTCTTGCGTTTGAAGTCAATAATGCGGGTGAAAATTTTGCAGAACGATTTCATCTTCGGGGACGCGCCCATGAAATCTTAATTCGACCAATCAGCAACACCGTTTATTTGATGCCGCCATACCTGCTGACACAGGACTTAGCTGACTTTTTAGCAGACGCTATCAACCAGTGTCTGAATGAAGTCTTGAGCTGATGATGATCAAGAAATTACAAGATAGGATGGATGAGCTGGATCGATCTAATTTGCTGAGACAAAAATGGATCGCGCAGTCGCAAACGGGGACGCATCAACTGATTGCAAGTGCTGATCATGCATCGGCGAATAATCATATTTTATTTTGCTCTAACGATTATTTAGGTCTTGCTAGTCATCCCGATATTCACGATGCCTTAAAGAAGGGGGTTGATCTTTGGGGTGCAGGCTCAGGAGCATCACATTTAATTAGTGGGCATATGGAGCCTCATGAGCAATTAGAGATTATGCTCGGTGAATTGTTTGCTCATTTGATTCCCGATAATCGTTGTCTAACTTTTTCGACAGGCTATATGGCGAATCTGGCGGTTATGACCGCGTTAGGTGATAGCAATTGTGAAATTTTGTCTGACGAGCTTAATCATGCGTCCTTAATCGACGGGATTAGGTTGAGTAAGAGCAAGGTGAGTATATACAAACATCGTGATTATGAGAACTTGGAAGCCTTACTCAAAAAAAATAATTCAGACATGCGGTTAATCGTCACAGATGGTGTGTTTAGTATGGACGGAGATCAAGCGGACTTAAGTGTTTTGTCTGATCTGGCAGATAAATATGATGCTTGGATTGTGGTTGATGATGCGCACGGTTACGGGGTTTTAGGTGATAAAGGATTAGGTAGTCTCGAGAATGAATCGAGGCTATGTGAACGTATTATTCTCATAGGCACGTTGGGTAAGGCTGCTGGATTATCGGGTGCATTTGTTATTGCGCATCAAACTATTATTAAATTTATTTTTCAAACGGCTCGGAGTTACATATATACGACTGCAGCATTACCGGCGATCTCCTTCGCTTTGCTGGCATCGCTCAAATTGATGCATGGAAATGAAGGGAGGCGAAGAAGAACTCAACTAAGATCGCTTGAGGGGTATCTTCGAGACGGTCTATCGAGTTTGGCCGCAAAGCAGCCGGATTCTAAATTTCGTATTACTGAGTCTTCGTCTCCAATTCAAGGTGTTATTGTTGGGGATGCGCAACGTGCCATGAATTTGTCATTGGGGTTACATAACTTAGGCTTTCGCGTCCCAGGAATAAGGCCGCCTACAGTCCCAGTCGGCACATCACGTATTCGTTTAACCTTGTCCGCAGACCATACGGCTAAAGATATTGACTGCCTGATGGACGGCCTGACAATACTTATCAAAAATATGAGTTAAGCCATGCAGTATTTTGTAACCGGTACCGACACTGAGATCGGAAAAACAACGATAACCGTAGGTTTGGTATCTGCGGTGATTAAGGCAGGATTTACTTGTGTTGGACTTAAGCCCGTAGCTGCTGGGCAGGACTTAGTGAATGGCACATGGATCAATGAGGATGTTTTGCGGCTGAGTCAGGTGTGCGAGCCAAACATCGATATTGAAAAATTGTGTAGCTATCAGTTTAGGACTCCTTGTGCGCCAAAAATTTCGGGGGAACTGGAGGGTAAGATTATTGAGAGAGGCGTTGTGCTGGATCAGCTGCGCGAGTCTATGAGGTATGCGCAACATGCTTTTGTTGAGGGTGTGGGTGGATTCGACATACCGTTGAATGCAGATTGGACTACTGCGGATTTAGCTGTTGATTTGAACTGCCCTGTGATTCTAGTGGTCGGTTTGCGTCTTGGTTGTGTTAACCATGCAGTTTTGACGCGCGACTCAATTCTGAGCAGAGGCCTCACCCTTGCCGGATGGATCGCTAATCAGGTAGACCCTGACTTTGCTTTTTTAGACAAAAATTTAGAGTCTTTGCAGCAATGCCTTAGTGCGCCATGCATTGGTCAAATACCCTTTATGTCGGAGCCTTCTAATGGGATTGATGCTGAAATGTTCGATCTAAATAGCTTTTTGTTGCCTTAATTTATTTACTACGATCAGCATAATGATAAGTGATGGCGCCCCGGAGACGAATCGAACGTCCGACCTACCCCTTAGGAGGGGGTTGCTCTATCCCCTGAGCTACCAGGGCGCAAAGCAGGTTATTGTAGCCTACCTCGCCGAAAGAGTTACAATACAAATCGATGCCAGAGTTGTAAGTCAAGAAGTGCTGACTAACTCGGGTGCCTTCTTTGATGTAATGATGCATCCTAATCGAATGGTATGAATGAAATTTACTGATCTAGGTCTCGACGACGTAATCCTAAAGGCGGTTAATGAAGAGGGGTATACCCAGCCCACTCTAATACAAGAAGAAGCCATCCCAAATGTTTTGAATGGTAGAGACGTGATGGCGGCTGCTCAAACGGGGACTGGCAAAACGGCAAGTTTTACGTTACCGATGTTACACCGGCTTCTCAGACATGCAAATTCGAGCACGTCGCCTGCAAAGCATCCTGTTAGAGCGCTGATCTTAACACCAACACGTGAGTTAGCGGCTCAAGTCGATGAAAGTGCGAGACGATATGGCAAGCACCTATCCCTGAGAGTGGGGTGTGTTTACGGTGGAGTGCCTATGAACCCACAAGTAGCCATGTTGCGGTCAGGTGTAGAGATATTAGTCGCGACACCAGGTCGATTGCTTGATCATGTAGGCACAAATAACGTGCGATTTCAATCTGTAGAATTCTTAGTGTTGGACGAGGCGGATAGAATGTTAGACATGGGTTTCCTGCCCGATATCAAGCGAATTGTTGATCTAATACCGGCAACACGACAAACCCTGCTGTTTTCTGCAACTTACTCGGAAGATATCCGTCGTCTGGCAGGAGATTGGTTAAGAAATCCGGTAAAAGTCGAAGTTGCTCCTAGAAATACAGTCACGGAAACAATTAAGCATACTGTGTTGCATGTGACAGAGCAAGACAAGTCAAGACAGCTTGTCACATTACTTCAGGAGGGTACAGTCTCTCAAGCCTTAGTATTCTGTAATACAAAAATGGGGGCTAACCGGCTAACACGGCAATTACAAAATAAAGCTATCGATTCAGAAGCGATCCACAGTGACCGCTCTCAGATTGAGCGAACAGCAGCCTTAGATAACTTTAAAGCGGGTAAGACAAAAGTTTTAGTCGCCACCGACATTGCTGCCCGAGGTTTAGATATAGAGCAGTTGCCGCATGTGGTTAACTATGATTTGCCGCATAATTCGGAGGATTATGTTCATCGTATTGGACGAACTGGAAGAGCTGGACAAAAAGGTGAAGCGATATCCTTCTGTACTCCAGAGGATAAGGAGTCAGTCCGTGCTATTGAGAAATTGATTAACAAAAAACTTGAAGTCAGTGCGCCATCTAAGGTTAATCGATCTCCGACGTCAACGAATACTCGGCAAAGTAGGCCAGGAGTTCAGCAATCTAAAGAAGATAGTTTTTTCTCTAAGCCGTACGTGGCTCAAACTGATAACAGCCCATCAGCTAAAACTATCGAAGAAAGTTCAGCGGCCGTGACTGAGAAGAGTGAGAAGAAAAAACCAATTGCCGCTCTTTTTATGCCTCCAGCAAGCGATAAAAAAAACTAATCGAGATCGAGTTCTAACTCTAATTCTCTAAATGATTTTGATGTGTATTTGCTGGATTCATTTTGTTTTGGTGCGCCATCCCTGATCTGATATTCACGCCGTTGTAGCCAAGTATCTCGCACAAAACTGTATTGATCCAATGCCGAGTTACTCAACATATCCTCGGAGGACAAATATTGAGAGCGCGCATCAATGATTTTCAGTCCAGTGATGTTCCATTTTGTTGAGTCATCGCTAATGTGAGTTACTGGATCAAAGTAAAAGTCGAAAGGCTTTGATATGCTATCCCTAACTGAGCTAGGCCCTAAAAGCGGTAAGACTATGTAGGGGCCGCTGTCGATGCCCCAGTACCCCAGCGTTTGTCCGAAATCTTCGTTGTAGTATGGAATTCCCATCTCAGACGCAACGTCGAATATACCGCCAACCCCTAAAATTAAGTTTGACGTGAAACGCGCAACTCCAACGGGCACATTTCGTATTTTTAATTGCAACAACTCATTGAAGGTCGTATTGATGACTCCAAGATTTGTAAAAATGTTTCTGACACCCGTGCGGACCAGAGATGGGACGAAAGAGGTGTAAGCTTTTCCAATGGGTCTAACAACAATTTGATCTAAAGTCTCATTAAACTGATATATTTTTCTGTTCACTGGTTCGAACGGATCGTGGCTATTTGGCCCGGTGGCGCACCCGCTAACAAAAAAAGTAGTTATGAGTGAACAAATGAGAATCCAATTTTTCATTAATTTTGCCAATACCATGATAAGTACGGATTATACATAGAGTTGAGTGAGCCTAAGCATCAGATGTGCATAATTGTGGCAAGATTACGACATCATTATCTATATTAAGCTGATGGAGGAACTATGAATTTTGGAATCAAAGACAAGTGGGGGCTGGTTTGTGCGGGTAGTAAAGGGTTAGGAAGAGCGTGCGCGGAGTCGCTTGCCGAAGAGGGCGTTAATGTTGTTATTGTCGCTCGTGGCACCGAGGCGTTAGCAGAGACTGCAGCGCACATTGGTAACAATACGGAAGTTGAAGTTAGAACTGTGGCGGCTGATATCACCACGCCTGAGGGACGTAAGGAAGCCCTAAGTGCTTGTCCGGCACTTGATATACTTGTCACTAACGCAGGAGGTCCTCCAGCTGGTAATTTTAGAGATTTTGAAATCGCTGATTGGGAGAAAGCGCTGCACGCCAACATGTTGACACCAATTGAGCTGATCAAGTCTGTCCTGGACGGGATGATTGAAAGAAAGTTTGGGCGAATAGTCAACATTACATCCGCCGCAGTGAAAGCTCCTATCCCAATTTTAGGGCTATCAAATGGTGCACGGGCAGGGTTAACCGGCTTTATAGCAGGACTTTCGAGGCAAACCCCTATGCATAATGTCACGATAAATAATATTCTTCCGGGCGCATTTGCCACCGAAACAATGAACGGCCGAATGGCTGCAATGGCAGAGCAAAGCAAACAGACTATCGAGGAGGTAATAGATTCTAGGTTAAATGCAATACCCGCAGGTCGTTTTGGTGATCCTAGGGAATTCGGTCAATTATGCGCTTACATTTGTAGTGCTCAAGCTTCATACATTACAGGTCACAATTTTCTTATAGACGGAGGTGTCTATAACGGTACCCTTTGAGATAAATAAAATCGAAAATAATCAATACTATATAGTCGTATTTTGTTGGAATTTCGAAGTTGGTGTGTTATCGATGGAAAAAAATTTCTTTAGATGATTTTTTCGTGTCTCGGCAGTTTATATTTTTTTGCTAAAAAACTTGAATTTCTCTACCGAAACCGTATAGTTCGGCGTTCGAGTATTATGACCAATCAGTAAGTCATCCTGTTTGGTCGCTGGTTCGTTCAGAGAACTCAGTGGGAATTGCAGCCACGTGAATTTTTGGGCGGGAATCGCGGTTTGGGTACGCGTCCTCGACGCAGCGCCGAGGCATGTCCTCGCATTACGGAGGGAGATTGTGATATGCGTAATCTCAAATTGAAGAAGGTTCGTCCGGTCGCAACGGAGACAGAAACGCTTCATAAAAACGGAGACGATCTAGGTCTCCATCTTGTGGGTAATTCTAATGAGGAATTACCGCTCGATGCTTTGCGAGCTGTTAAAGAGACTCCAGGCTTACATGTTATGGGCGATCTTTACAATGTGAGTTGCGACAACGAATTCATGGTGAACGCCGATTTGTTGAGGGAGCACTGTCTCAAGCTAATCGAAGATGCCGGTTTGTCGAGCGTTGGTGAGTTTTTTCATCAGTTTGGCGGTGATGGCGGCGTTACTGGAATGGTGGTGCTCGCTGAGTCGCACATGTCTTTGCACACCTGGCCAGAGAAAAACTATGTAACGGTTGATGTTTACGTTTGTAGCTATTCTCAAGATAACCGTCCGAGAGCGAGGCAACTATACCAATCTTTACTTGACACGTTTAAACCTGATTTTGAGAAATCTCACGCCGTAGAACGACTTTAAACTTCGTCAAATATTTATCAAATTTCCAAATGACAGATAAAAGCAAGGAGCAGTATTTTCTTGAGCGTCTCAATGACGGGATCGGGTTCTGGGTTAAATCAAAAGAGAGACTTGCACACGCAAAGTCTTCATTTCAAGACATCGAAATTCTAGAAACGGACTTTGGAAGGACGCTTCGTATCGACGATTATTTCATGACGTCGGATAAAGATGAGTTTTTTTATCACGAAAATATGATCCATCCAGCCGGAATTTCACATTACGCACCTAAGCGAGCGTTGATTATTGGCGGAGGTGACGGAGGAGCTGCGGAGGAATATTTGAAATATCCTTCAATGGAAGAGGTCGTGATGGTCGAGATCGATGAGGTCGTCGTGGATTTTTGTAAAGAGCACCTTCCTTTGGTTCATCGTGGCGCTTTCGATGACCCTAGACTCAAGGTAATTATTGCTGATGGTAAGAAGTATGTTGAGGACTGTGAGGATGGGTTTGATCTAATGATGCTTGATTTGACGGATCCTTTTGGGCCGTCGGAGGCTTTATATAGAGTTGATTTTTTGGAGCATTGCCGACGAATTTTAGGTCCTGAAGGCGTATTATCCATGCACCTTGGCTCACCCATCATGCGTCCTAATGTCTTTCATCGCGTCTACAGTTCATTGAAGACAGTTTTTGATATCGTGCGGCCTTATCTTGTTTACGTGCCGTTGTACGGAACAATATGGGGAATGGCGACGGCGTCCGTTCAAACGGATCCCCTAGCTCTAAACAATGAGAATGTAGAGGAACGCCTTAAGACTCGTAAAATTAACGGGCTTCAATATTACAATGGCGATACTCACCAGGGCGTGTTTGCTCTACCCAACTATGTGAGGGATCTACTGGAGAAAAATTTGAGGCCAATAACCGATCGAGATCCAATGGATGAACCAGGCTTAGATCCTAAAAATAATGTTCCTTTACAGGTTGTCCGGCTAGACTGATGGCTAAAAATTTCTATATTAGCGCAACCTTGTAGGAAAGAAATCAATTATGACTGGATCTTTAAGAGGCTTGAAAGTTTTAGACTTTTCAACATTATTGCCTGGTCCGATGGCGACTCTGTTTCTCGCTGAAGCAGGTGCAGAAGTGATTAAAATTGAACGACCTGAGACTGGTGAAGATATGCGACATTATCCCCCGTCATGGGGGGACAGTAGTGTTAACTTCTCTTTACTTAATCGAGGTAAAAAGAGTGTTAGTGTGGATTTAAAGAATAAATCCGATAGAGAGAAGTTAATTCCTTTGATCGAGGGGGCTGATATTGTTGTAGAACAGTTTCGCCCGGGAGTAATGACTCGTTTGGGGCTGGACTATGAGTCTATGAATAAGATTAATTCAAAAATCATTTATTGTTCAATTTCAGGGTTCGGTCAGGACGGCCCAAAAAAAAATCTAGCCGGGCACGATATTAATTACGTTGGAGACGCAGGCTTACTTTCTTTGAGCATGGGCGCTAAGGACAATCCAGTGCTGCCCCCAGCTCTAATTGCCGACATTGCTGGTGGTTCTTATCCTGCGGTTGTGAATATTCTGTTAGCGCTTAGGGAGCGCGATCTTACCGGAAAAGGTTGTTATATCGATATCGCTATGACTGATGGTGTACTTCCGTTTCTATTTTGGGCGCTTGGAAAAACAAGTGCTTCGGGAGTCAACCCTGAAAACGGTAACGACCGCTTGACCGGAGGCTCACCACGATATCAATTATATGCAACGCTTGATCAGCGTTTTGTTGCAGCGGGCCCGTTGGAGGATAAGTTCTGGGCGAAATTTGTAAAAGTAATTGGTCTATCAGAGGAGTATTGGGACGATTCGATTGATGCACAAGAGACAATTCGTCAAATTGCGTTAGTCATTCAAACTCAATCCGCTACCTATTGGGAGCCAATACTGAAAGAAGCGGATTGCTGTTGCTCAATAGTAAAAAATGTAGGTGAGGCTTTGGGCGACGCTCAGTTTAAAGATCGAGGTGTGTTCGACAATACTCTAGTTAGTCAGTCAGGTGATGAGATTCCAGCCGTGCCAATTCCAATTACGCGAGTATTGAAAAGTCAGGAGCCGAGTCGAAAGGCGGCACCTTTGTTGGGTGAGCATAATGATGAGTTTTTAAAGTGATGGGCGATGGGTAGCCTGCGAAGAATTATTATATTTGTGACATTGATCGAATTCGATAGCATCTTTGTTGTTAGTTTGCGCTGTTCTAGTTGACGTAAGTGTTTTTAACTTTTAATCTTTACATTCATGATTATCAATTTTGGGGTGCTGTTTCGATGAGGGTTTTTACTACAATATTATCACTTGTGTTTTTGATGACTTGCTCTGTTGCCTTTGCGGGGGTGAGTGGTACATCCGGTCCGAGTAAATATTCAGGGGCAAATATTAAACCGGTGGAAGACAAACCCGAAGATTCACAGGAAACAAGTGATCAGAGTCAATAAGAGTTACGCATATTAATATTAAAAAAAGTCGGCTTTGCCGGCTTTTTTTAATGAGCGATATAGAAGCACGGGTGCTTACGAATCATCTTAAACTTTGTAATCTAAATTTGAAAATTAAGAGAACAATGTTAACCTTTTTAGATCTAACGTCAGCATAAACGCATCGTAAAAATGTGTTTACTACTTTTTTTATCGAATGAAGTTAAAGGCTTGAATGAATTATATTTCGCATGGGGAGGCTCGTGATTAATCTTATAAGGTTGGGATTGGTTATTTGCTCACTTGGGTTAAGCCATGGGCATGCAGATGATGGGACAATATCTGCGGTGCAGGAGTATCGTGATTTATTGTCTGATAGTAACCCCGCTGAATTATGGATATTATCCGGTGAGGAACTCTGGTTCAGTACTACAAACCCTAACGAGGTAAGTCTAGAGAAATGCGACTTAGGTAAGGGGCCAGGGGTGCTGAAAGGGGCTTACGTGGAACTCCCCCGATATTTTCCTGATGTTGAAAAAGTTATGGATCTCGAGCAACGACTGATTCATTGCCGGATGGTGATTCAGGGATTATCAAGGTATGAGGCTACTTCTTATCCTTTTACTAAGAGAGGCGAAGAGACATCTGAGATAGAAATGTTGGTTACGTTTATTGCGTCAGAATCTAAGGGGATGCGTATGAATATTCCTTTAAATCATGTTGCGGAAAAAAACATGTTTGATTTAGGTAAGCAGCTTTTTTATTTTAGGGCTGGTTCACACGATTTCGGATGTATAACGTGCCACAGTGGTGACAACAAAAGGATTAGGTTGCAGGAGCTACCAAACTTTAAAAATCAAGAGCAGGCGAGAAAAACGTATGGGTCTTGGCCTGCTTATCGAGTGTCTGCTGGAGAGGTGAGGACCATGCAACATCGCCTTTATGATTGTTTTCGGCAACAACGATTTCCAGAGGCGACATATGGTGATGATTTAATGACGGCACTCATAATGTTCTTAGCTAAAAGTGCGGATGGTGGTTTGTACAACGCCCCCGCAATGAAACGTTAAGGGAC
The DNA here is from genome assembly GCA_028379895.1 of Burkholderiales bacterium. GTDB lineage: Bacteria > Pseudomonadota > Gammaproteobacteria > Burkholderiales > Eutrophovitaceae > Eutrophovita. The sequence continues at coordinate 74,856 of JAOEKQ010000005.1, read as the reverse complement.
CGTTATGAATCTTGTAAGTCGCCCAATTAAGTTCACCATATTGTGTTTGGTGCTCGGTGTGTCGAAACTTGCCTTTTCGACTGAGCTGAACCCACAATTCCACGAGTTACTTGAAAATGGTCTGAGGAGTAAAGGTCCCGTTCAGTTAGAGTTTTTCTTGCAGCTGGATCCTATTCAAAAATTTTGCAGTGAATCAAGCGTAGATATCCAAGGCGATAAAGCGAGTTTATTGATGTCTGAGGCGCGACAGCAAATTCAATATCCTGATGACGGCGATTATGTTGGCGATTGGAGAGAAGGGGAGAAGATTGCCCAAAGTGGCAAAGGTCTTCGTTTCAATGATTCTGATGATACGAAAAATGGGGGTAATTGTTACGCGTGCCATCAGATTCGTAAGGAGGAGCTGGCATATGGGACGCTAGGCCCGTCACTTTATCAATACGGAAAACTGAGAGGTTATTCCAAAGAGATCTTACGCTATACGTGGGGTAAGATTTTCAACCCGCAGGCATTTTTGATTTGTTCGAATATGCCACGTTATGGCCACAAAGGTATACTGACGATGGAACAAATGAGAGACTTAATGGGCCTATTATTGGATCCAGAATCTCCAGTTAATGAATAAGGGCGCGGTAGGAAACTTTTGTGACTCTGTCTCGTAGAGATTTTTTATTCTTACTTGGGGCGGCCGCTGCAGCAGGCCTACCGATCTCCAATCGAAAGGCGATAGCTAATCCGCACCTGAACGCGCTCTATGATCTCCCAAGATTCGGTAACGTACATCTGCTGCATATGACAGATTGTCACGCGCAATTAAATCCCGTTTACTTCCGAGAGCCTAGTATGAATCTTGGTGTGGGTTTAGCTGCAGGCAAATTACCCCACATCGTCGGCGAGAATCTGCTTAAAGCGGTTAATGTTCCATTTGGAACTGAGTTGGCTCATGCTTTTTCATGTCTTGATTTTGAAGAGTCTGCAATTAAATTTGGCCGCGTTGGGGGGTTTGCACACCTTAAAACGCTTGTGGATAAGCTTCGGTCTGATCGTCCTGGCGCGATACTGTTAGATGGCGGAGACACGTGGCAAGGGTCTGGTACGGCGCTATGGTCAAAGGGGCAGGATATGGTTGATGCCTGCTTACTCCTTGGCGTTGATGTGATGACTGCGCACTGGGAAATGACGCTTGGAGCGGATCGCGTACAAGATATAGTGAATAACGATTTTTCAGGAAAAATTAATTTTCTTGCTCAAAATATTAAAACGTTTGATTTCGATGATCCAGTATTTGACTCATTCACCATAAAAGAAATGAATGGCGTACCAGTTGCAATAATCGGACAAGCTTTTCCGTATACACCGATTGCGAATCCGAGTCATCTGGTACCCGATTGGAGCTTCGGTATTCGCGAATATGAGTTACAGCAGCTCGTTAATCGAATACGTAAGCAGGGTATTAAAGTAGTTGTTTTGCTTTCTCATAATGGTATGGATGTAGATTTAAAACTTGGGTCACGTGTTACTGGACTTGACGCGATATTGGGGGGACATACCCACGACGGTATGCCTGTTCCAGTAGTTGTGCCAAATAGATCGGGCCATACTGTTGTAACAAACGGAGGGAGTAACGGGAAGTTCCTAGGGGTGTTAGATTTTGCTGTTAGCGCATCGGGTATTACTGACTTTAGATACCGACTTCTGCCGGTTTTTTCTAAATATATTGAACCAGATAAAGAAATGGAAAAGTTAATTCATCGTGTCAGGCAACCATTCGAACAGCGACTATCGGAGCCGCTTGCGATAACTGAAGGTTTGACGTACCGCAGAGGGACTTTTAATGGTAGCTTTGACGAAATAATTCTGGATGCTTTGATTGATGAGCTGAATGCCGATATTGCTCTCTCTCCTGGCTTTCGATGGGGCACGAGCCTTTTACCAAATTCGACGATCACCATGGAGGCCTTGCTAGAACAAACCGCAACAACATACTCATACAGTACCTTGAGTGAAATGACCGGCGAGACTATCAAGTTGATACTTGAAGATGTCGCGGACAACATATTCAACCCTGACCCGTATTACCAACAGGGGGGTGACATGGTTCGAGTGGGCGGCATGACCTATACGATTGAACCGGGCGCGCTTATTGGTTCGCGTATATCCGACATGCGCATTGAGGGAGTACTCATTGATCCGAATAAAGTCTATAAAGTAGCAGGGTGGGCTCCGGTTAGAAAGGATGCAAGTGGTGAGCTGGTATGGGATTTGGTTTCGCGGTGGTTGAAACATAAAAAAATAGTTTCGTCAAAAAATCTAAATACGCCGCGCATTAAGGGCTTTGATGGAAGCCTCGGAATGACTGAGCGTTGTGGCGTTTGATTCCGTGTCGTGTTAATTGAACTTTTAATTGTTGCTGAAGTGGTCGAATACAGCGCATGCCACTACAACCACCTGCATGCGTAAGTATCTTAGGAGGCTTATCAAATATTCAGCCTTATTTAGCCTACTAATTGCCGGTTCGTTAATCGCTGTATGTACTTTTTTCATTATTGGTATCCGTCCAAAAAGAGTGGTAGCACAATACTGGTTTCGGGCATTATTGTTTGTGCTTAACATCAAGCTCGAAATTAAGGGGTTGAATAAAGAAGTGGAGAAAACTTTCTTGGTAGCGAATCATATTTCGTGGCTGGACATACCTGTTATATCCGCCTGTCTACCGGTTTGTTTTTTGTCGAAGTCTGAGGTGCGGCGATGGCCGGTCATCGGTTTGTTAGCAAGGTTTGTAGGAACCTTATTTATAGCTAGAGCGAGCCGTCGAGCAATTACAAAGGTTAATCAGGATATTCAAGAATCATTATTAAATCGACAAACTGTGTGTGTTTTCCCAGAGGGCACTACGACGTCTGGCGATCGATTGGGGAATTTCCATCCTTCGATATTTCAGCCTGCAGTTGAAATTTCTGTGAATGTATTACCCGTGGCTATTCGCTATCTTGACGCGAAACGAAACACAACGACTGCTCCAGCTTATATTGGAGGCATGACTCTGATGAGCTCACTAGATCGAATCATAATCGAGCCGATTATTTTTGCGGAGGTTATTTTTTTAACACCTATAGACCCCCGAGGTTCAAAACGCGATCATATTTCTAAAGTGTCGAAAGATATGATTTTCAATAGCCTATTTAAGTGAGGCCACACGCCGTAACGTTTTATATATTGTAGTTAAATCAGCACCCATCCCATGCTCTCCTACGGCCTCGGAAAATGTAGATCGAGCTGCATTTCCGACTTGATCGGATGTTTTGTATGTCTCAACTTCCTCGGCCCAAAGATCAAAATCCTTTTTTAAAATCTCATTACTAGCGCCAAAATTAAAATCGCCACTAAGTATATTATTCGGAATAAACACCTGACTAGAACGACTCGACCCAGTGGAAGCGTTGATGATATCAATCATCTGTGTTGGGTCGAGACCGGCTTTTTCGCCAAGAGTTAACGATTCTAAGGTTCCAGCCAGTTGCATGAAAAGATTTATATTGTTTACCAATTTCATGGTTTGAGCCATGCCAGGTGTATCACCTACATAGAACTGTTTAGCGCTCATACTTGGAAAAACTCGTTCACAAAGAAACTTATACGTTTCTTTGTCTCCTGAGCAGATCATCGCTAGGGTTGCATCTTTTGCACCTACAGGTCCGCCGGAAATTGGAGAGTCTAGAAAAGAAATATCATTTGTATGAAGCTTCAGAGCAATTTCTTTTGCGTATGCACTTCCCGTGGTTCCGAGACTAACAACGCTTTGCACATGGGAGCTACCTAAAATACCCACACTAGTATCCAGTATCACTGAACGTGCCGATTCTAATGATGGCAAGCAGGTGAAAATGATATTGGCATTGTTGCCAACTTCTTTAGGTGACGAGCATGTATGCACATGCTCATGGTTTAGCGTATTAAATCGAGATGTATCAATATCAAAAATATAAGTTTGCAATCCACTCTTAATAATGTTTTCGGCCATAGGTAGTCCCATTGAGCCTAAGCCAATAAATCCTAACGTTGTAGTGTTTGAGTAAGACATTTTTTTGTCCTAAGTAAAGGGTAAAAGAAGTGCATTTATGGTGTTAAGAATGAGTTTCTATGGGTAATGTGTGATCACGACCCCATTCGTCCCATGATCCATCGTATACCTTCCAGCCTGTGTGCCCCAATTGATCCAGTGCTAGCGCCAGTATGCATGCCGTCAGTCCCGATCCGCAGCTTAATATCGTAGGTTTTGTAACGTCTACCCCTGATGCTCTAAACTGCTTTTCTATTAGCTTTTTAGGTAAAAATTCACGCGTTTCGTGATTGAGTAAGTTCCCCCAGTATAAGTTGTGACTACCTGGAATATGTCCTGATCTTGTACCGGGATATCGGTCTTTTTCTGTGCCCGAGAATCGACCAGGTGTACGCGCGTCGAGGATCTCTCCACCTGACCGAGACACGTGTAAAACTTCTGATTGAAGTGCGAGTAAATCTCTTTTATCGAGACTCTCAAAGTGACAGGGCTCTCGCAGTACTATACGTTCTGTTACAGAATATCCACACTGTTTCCAATGTCTGAGTCCACCGTTAAGGATTGACACGTTATCGTAACCGAAGAGTTTAAAAAGCCACCAAACGCGAGCTGAGCTGTATAACCCCGGCGTATCATAGGCTACGATATGAGTGTGATTATTGATCCCGAGCGCACCTACTTTTTCAAAAAATAAAGCCTTGGTAGGAGCCTTTCTCGGTAATGGATTATTTGGATCAGCGATATCACTAAGATCAAAAAAAATAGCATTTGGAATATGTTCATTTAAATATTCTGCTTTGGCATCACGACCGGTGTCTGGAAGATGCACCGTGGCGTCAACGATGAAAATATCAGTGTCATTTGCATGTTCATTAAGCCAGTGTGCAGAGACGATGGGTCCGGGGTGCCCTTGGAGTAGCATAAAACGCCCTCTATATTTGTTAGCAGTATTGCTCGACTGCTTTCGATTGACTTAGTGAGTAACGATTACCATGGGCCCACCCAATGGGTAGAGTTTCCTCAATAAGTACAAGTTCTTCCTTTGATAGGTTGCGCCGCGCGCCTTCAGCTAATTCTTCGAGGTGTTTTACCGTACGTGTTCCCGGTATTGGAATGATGTTGTCTCCTTGATGAAGTAACCAAGCAATAGCTAAGCCCGATGCACTGATATTAAATTCGTCAGCTAATTTTCGAAAGTTGTTGGTAATGCCGACATTTCGACTCAGGTTAGGCTCGATGAAGCGAGGGTTTTCTTTTAGAAAATCCATATCTAAAATTCGTTCTTCTGTGTGTGGATTGTCTGTGAGCAATGATCGTCCAACGGGCGAAAAGGCAACTAGAGCGGTTCCTGAGGTTTTTGTCAATTGGGTCAACCCCATTTCCGGGTTGCGGGTAGAGAGTGAATATTCTGACTGCACGGCCGCAACGTGCCCTTCCGACTGGGCAAGCTTCAGAGATGACGGTGCGATTTCTGAAAATCCAAAGGATTTGATTTTGCCTTCCGTAATGAGTTTTCCCATAGTCCCAGCAACATCTTCGATCGGTATCTTTTCATCGCGGCGGTGGATGTAATAAAGATCTATCGCCTCAACGCCAAGTCGCTCTAGTGATTTGTTCAACTGATCACGAATATGACCTTCGGTATTGTCAAAGTAGCGTTGAGCTGTCTCCGCATTCCGACAGATTCCCACTTTTGAGGCAATAGTAAATAATTGATCCTTTAATTTTCCCTGTTTAGACAGAAAAGATCCAATAACTCTTTCTGAACGACCATTACCGTAAACATTAGACGTATCGATGTGGTTAATACCGAGGTCCAAGGCTGCATCTAGCACTTTATGTGATCCTTTGTCTTCCGCGGTACCGTAAAAGTTGGAAAATGATAGTGCGCCAACACCAATGGCAGAAACGTGTGGTCCATGAATACCGAGTTGACGAGTCTTCATTTTTTCTCCTAATAATCGGACAGCTTTAACTTAGGGTAAAGTGCCGTCAAGCACATAATTGAGTATCTGCACGACTTGATGGGGTGTCTCGGCAACTGCTAATGCAGCTGCATCTATCTCTTTAAGCGGATGTTGATGTTCAGCTTGGTGCAAAATGATTAGTGATTTCCCAAGGGCAGCCGCATAACCTGCATCAAATGCGGCATTCCATTGTTTATACTTTTCACCGAAGCATACGACCACAACATCAGCGTCTTCTATTCCTTTACGTGTTCGAATAGCATTAACTTTCGCGCTTTTGTGATCATGCCAAAATTTGTTAGGCTCATCTCCTAGTATGGCGACTCCGCAGTCGTCACTAGATTCATGGATTGTGACTGGACTCATGAATGTGATGTTCTTACCGACGCAACTTTGGGTTATCGCCTGTCGCCAGTCTGTATGTATTTCTCCAGATAAATATACTTTTAAATGCATAGATCATGTTCCCGTAATGTAATTCGATAATATGAAAGCTACTATATCAATTAAGATAAAGTTTATAAGGGTACACTAGTACAAAACAAAGAATTAGATGGACGTGACTCCGTTCTTCATGACTTAAATTATTCAAGGAGTATTGATGGGACCTGCGAATGGACTTATAAAAACGCTATTCGGCGCGGGTTTGCTGATGGTATCTCATGCAATAAAGGCGGAGGGGCTATATATTGGGTCAATGCTCTCCAATACGGAAGCAGACTATGGGATATCTGTAGTTTCATCGGGCGGAGCCACACTGGACGACCAAGGATCTGGATTCAAGGTTTTTGCTGGATACCAGCTTAACGACCTTGTTTCATTTGAAATTCATTACGTGGATTTCGGTAAGGTAGCAGTCACGATGCCTAATGGTTCTTCTGTAACGCAGGGAGCCTCAGTCGTTACAAATAATACGGGTGCGACATCGACTACCTCTGTTGAACCCACATCATATGGATTTAGTACGATGCTTACGATACCTTTCAAAGCGGTCAAGCCTTTTTTGAAGGTGGGTATGCATACGTGGGACACATCAAGAACAGTGGGTGCGGGCAGCGCTGATTTTTTTGCGACTAAGGTGGATGGTACGGACTTTTTGAGGGCAGTAGGATTTGATATACCAGTAACAGATATTTTTTCTACGCGTCTAGAATACGAAGTTTATGATTTCGACGACGATAATATTGCCATGCTTAAGTGGGGTGTTTTTTTAAAATTCTAGAATTGATTTCACCGTAAGATAAAAATCACTTCTAGTGAATCGCATGGATCGACAGATTCGCTATGCCGGATCTGGAACGACCTGCAGTTCTCTTGTAGTCTCATTAGAGTGCCGCTTAAATTGTTCTTTTAATTTGATTATCTTTCGGTCTGCTTTTGTTATTGGATAATCGATCGTCTTATAGTAAGTCCATACCTACCGACTTACAGAGGTTGATTCTTACATAAAAGTGCAGCTTAGTCGTTCGGTAGTGACTGGAGTTGTTTAATCATCGTTTGGTGTTCTTGCACAAGTTCCGTCAGTTGTTCAACCGATTTTGTAAGTTGCTCAATTTTTTCTTCTAAGGCTTGTTCGTATCGCAAATCTTCGACAACTCCATCTGTCTCGAGTCTAGAAATTTCGACTCGAATACCCGAGATTTGATCCAAAAAGTATTCTATCCATTGCTCATTACTTTTAGTGTCAGCATAAGCTAAAGGTTTAAAACATAAAAACATGATAATTGCGAGTACGAGTTGCGCTTTTTTCATAAATTTAACCGATTTCTAGGTATCTTTTAGGCCATCAGGGAATGTGGCGTCGAAGATAAGTTGTGAATAACAATCGAATTTCTATCAATAAGCTCAGCAACTCTTGGTGCGATGTTATTTATCCACTCCTCACTTTCATATACCGCTTTGTAAAGCTTCTTCTTTTGTTCCGTATTTTCAAATCTTCTGATCCAAACATATGTGTTACCTTTAGGCGTGGTTGTCAATAATCGTTCGCCATCAGTTAAGGAAAATTCATCTGAACTTTCCATCACAAAACTGCCATTTATGACCATGCCTTTGGTGATTTGAAAAGGAATGATAATCTCTTCAATGAATTTTACCCACTCGTCTATTTTCCCTGGGTTGATTTGATAAATTCGTAATTCAAAAAATGGTTTCATATGTCTTCCTTAAAGCCGATCTCTATCAAGTCGAACAAACTATTTGTTCAGTTTCGCATTGTCAGCTTTGACGACGCTAATGCTTCGAGTGAATGTGTTTGCATGGGTATCCTTTACCGTTAAAAACAAGTCACCTTCACGTTTAGGAGAGAAACTGAATGTAAACGCGGGATTGTCCGATAGGGAGAAATTTACCTGAGCTGATAGTACGGTCTCATCTGCAAAACCTACTGTAAATTCTTGGATGAAATTAGGAGTAACCGCCGCATCTAGGTCGGCAGCCAGAGCTGATTCGTTTGGATGCCGAACTTGCACTTTTACAACATTAGGTTGTTCTAGCGGAACACGAAAAACTTTCTCGCCGTTTTTGTTTTTATAAGAATTTCTATACTTGTTGAATGTGACCTTCATTTTTCCTAGAAGTGGGTCTGAACCGGTATTCTTGCCACTCGGTGCTGAGCAACCTCCTTTGACGGCTACCCACTTATAATCCATATGAAGCTGGCCGTCACTTGTCTCTGCCACAGCTCTTACAAATGTAAACTTTTCAATTCTGAGTCTCGTTGCTAGGTGAAGATTTCCAGCGGTTGGTGAGATCTCAAACACTGCAGCGGTAGGGATGGGATTTTGATCGACGATTAGGTGTAGTGTTTGTATATAGGGTTGATCCTTCTGATTTACGAGACCGTCAATATGAATAGGTACTGTGGATGCGTCATCGATATCTGGGTTAATGCTTAGGCTGATCGCCGATTCTTTGCCAGTTCGGATTGGCCTATCCCCAAACATAAGTGTTTTTATTGTTCTCCACTCTGGCACCTCGCTCTCAGCGAGCTTTATAGGGTCCGCTGCATTAAGGTTGGCAGTTAACAGTAATGACGTTGCTAAGAGCAGCGTTTTGATCAGTTGTGTAAGCATCGCTGTAGGACCGTTCAGTTAAATATAGTAATACTTAAATTTTATTTATCTGAAACATTACCTCATTTCGCCGGAGTATGGGTAGCGTCCAAGGGGGGTTATAGAATGCATAGGTTGGATTGCTATGAATTCTAATGTTATTTTCCACTGCGAAAGCCCTGAGCTGTTTTTCATGAGCATTAATATTCGATGCCGAATTCATACCGGAAAATTGAATCGCAATAAAACTTTGCGAGGGAACCTCCGATATCTTGATTGCTGCATTATTGGGGTTCGGCAGTGAATTCAATGTGTATTCTGATGGCATAGTGAAATTGATGACCCATGCGTCATCAATAAGACTCTGTTCGACGGGTGCCGTCATTGCGATTTTCTGATTCTCAGTTGTTTTATCCTGACTGATTATTTCTTCTCCCGATATTGTTGCCGTCAGTTTGTTGTTGCCAAAGATATAATCAGCAAGCTGTCGAAATCCACTTGAAATTGCATCTTCTCGTGATCCAGATACAGAGACTTGGGCGATAATTCTGGGAGCGTAGTCCCTCAATTCAATTGCTTTGTACTTTTCAATGATAGTGTACTCGGGATGTTCTACGTTACTCATAAGTGGGCCACTGAGTAGAGCTCCGACCAGGATCACTAACAATAAACCCATAACGATATGCCTCCATTTAACGGTCATGATTTTGGGTTAAGCTCTTATAGCCGTAGATCGCGAGTAGAATCCAAGCGAGCATGATAATTACCCCTCCGAAAGGGGTTACATTCACGAGTTTCGGCGAATTCAGTACCACGGAGAGATAGATGCTAAAACTAAAGAGGGCGGTGCCTAAGATAAAAAGCTTTCCGCTCCAGTGAAGCAGCGATGATTGAAGCGGTCGAATGCCGCTTGTTATACAAAGTCCGATGGCCACGGTAACGACTGCGTGAACTTGATTGTATCGAACCGCTGTCATTAAGAACCGAAAATGTTCCTCCGATATCGCCTCTCTTAGGCCGTGTTCAGCATAAGCACCAAAAGCGACTGATATAAATCCAAGCACTCCACCGATTAAAAGTATCATCTTAATTCCTCTCCGTCCAAGATTTTGTTCGTTGCTCGGCTCATTCGTGCGTAACAAATAGCTGTCCATCCGAAATGCAAGGTACAGATTGCGTGAAGCACTGTAATTATATTTTTGGATGAACAAAAAGTTCCTACTACTTGGCGTTTCCTTAGTCTAACATCGTAATCTAGCTTCGTTTCCGTTGGCCAAGCTGATCTTCGACATATTCTAAATTTAAAGGTTCCTAGGAAACGATTTGTGTTTTTTACCAACTTATAGGACTATTTATCTCAACACCACAAGTCATGGGGATAAAATTTCCCTACTAACTTGGAGTCGGTGCGTTATTTGTCATCAAGGCAATAACTAACAGCCAATTCGTCTCAACGAGAATTAGCCTACATAATTAAAAATAAGGAGAATTTAGTCATGCGAGCTTTATTACTAGCGATTACTTCATTGATGTTTATTTCAGGTTCTGCGTTTGCGGATGGTCATGGTTCTTTAGCCAAGTCAGGTGTTATTAATTTCCATACCGGCTGGACATGTGACTACCCAATCACGCAGGGTTCAAACGACACCGCGGTTGGTGGAGTCATCTGTAATGGGTACACATTCTCTTCGGATGGGTCTCCAGCGTTACACGAGGGAGTTGCAGGATGTTACGGTAGCTTTGATATTAAAGGTGATGTTGTCGGCAAGTGTTCGTGGAGCGACGCCGATGGCGATAATTTATATACCTCGTTTGAAGGAAATTCAAGTGCTAACAAGGGGACAAACTACATCACTGGTGGAACAGGTAAGTATGCGGGCATTACAGGGCAAGGACCTTGGGTTTGTAAAGGTGCGGCTGGCGGGGAGTCAATGTGCAACCAGAGCCTAACTTATGAAATAAAATAGTCATTTAGTATTAGAAGGGTGATTCTGGTCATGCTTTCAAATAAGGGCGCCTTAGGGCGCCTTTTTCAATTTAGATATAATTATGTAGAATTAAGTTTTGGTAGTATTTGAGGATTACTTATGAAGCAAACAAGTTTTAATGCAGATCAAGTGGAGTGGCGCAGAATCACCGATCCTGGGTCTGTTGAATATAAAATCGATTTTGAATATAGCTTAATGGGTTTTGATCGTGATGCAGGTCGACTAGATATGTTACTTCGATACGCAGAGGGTCAGGGACATTGCCGCCGACATCGGCATGTGGCCTCAACCATGACGATGGTACTCGAAGGGGAGCAGCACCTTAAAGAGCTGCAAGATGATGGTTCGGTTAAGCATATTCTTCGTCAAAAGGGAGACTATGCCTTAGCCCCCACAGACGCGAAACCTCACCTTGAGCATGGTGGTGAATCAGGTGGAATGGTTTTTCTGTCTATGTGGGCGCCGGATGGCATCCTTTTCGAATACTTTGCAGAAGATTCGTCAATATCGTTGGGTACTGTATCGATTGACGAATATGTTGCAAGTTGGAATCGAGGTGGTGTTTACGGTGTTGTTTAGTGCACACTGAATCGTTTGATATCTCGTTTTTTCGATGAGGTTGTAATGTAAATTAATTTAAAAGAGCGCTAATTATTTAGCGCTCTTTTAGTTACATTTTCATAAATCGAAAAACTTTTTACTCTGCATAAAACCCTACACCGCAATACATGTTTCTAACTTTAGTGACAAAAGAGGTTTTAGTATAAATCTCTGGTTGCCCGGTAGTAGGTCGCTCGAGTTTGTATGTAATCTTTTTAATCTCGCCTTTAGTCGCACTTGAGACTAACGAGAAAACACGGACTCCGTCTTGATCAGTAAGCATCGCGTTATTCGCGCCTAACTGTGTTGGGTGAGCAAGAAGGATACCTTTGGTATCAAAACAAAATACGTATAAATCTTTGTATCCGAAGCCACCTTCAAGATCCGTGAATGCATCTAAGGCTCTTATCTTATCGCTTTTCACTAAATTTACAGCACGTTCGATCATAGCTTTTGCTTCGTCTTCGGTTCCAAACTCCGATGATTGGGCAACCGTGGTCGTGATGCTAAAAAATAGCGCTGCTGCTGTTAGAATAACCTTGTTGATCATGTTCTTACCCCTTAAATTTTTTTTGATGTATGTTTCGCTTGGTCACTGCGGTCATTCTAATCAAAAAATGATATCTTAGTCTATTAATAGCGTAGTGTTTTATTGGCACAATGTTGTTCTGTATTTGAATTCGTCAGTGATGTGATTTCGACGTAGACTGAGTTTAGAGAAATGGAGTTGTTATGAGCTGGAATGGTAAGTTATTACATATCCATATTGCGCCTGAGGCTACTTATGAGATGGAAGAGCTGGCAGAGGCTAATCTTGTTGCGGGTAAGGGTATTGTTGGAGATCGGTATTATTTAGGTCTTGGTACCTATTCGCCCAAGCCAGACTGTAGAGAGGTAACGCTCATCGAAAGTGAGGCGTTAGACGCAATAGCGCGCGATGATCCGCCGATGCAAGGTGCTGGGATCACCATAAGTTCATTTGAGCATAGGCGAAATCTAACGGTACAGGGCGTTCCGCTAAATCATCTTGTGGGTTACCGGTTTAAAATTGGGGAAGTCATTTTGTCTGGTGGCCGATTAAATTTTCCGTGTAAATATTTGGAGAACCTCCTTGATAGGCCGGTATTTCTTCCGTTATATAATCGCTCTGGGCTCAATTGCTGGATCGAACAAGGAGGCGTGATCCGGCCGGGTGATGAGATTGTTCCCTTAAACCAACCGTCGAATAAACCTCACCGTTGAGGTTGAATTAATGGCTGTGCGCGTAGTCATGAAGTTAGTCATCGAAAAAAGAGAGCAGCTTGACGGTGATTTAATTCGCCTTTGGCTTCGACATTCAGCGAGACCCACATTACCTTCTTGGTCGCCAGGCGCACATGTTGACATTCGACTGAGCAATGGAAAGGTAAGGCAATACTCTTTGACTAGTGATCCTAACGACTTATCACTGTATGCCATTATTGTTCAAAGAGAGGAAAGTGGGCGCGGGGGATCAGATTGGATTCATGAAAGTTATTTTGAAGGGGATGAGATAAGGGTTTCGACCCCACGTAATAATTTTGAGCTCTCGCCGGGAAAGGCTATTTTAATCGCTGGGGGAATTGGAGTCACCCCGTTGATTTCAATGGGGAGAGCTCTATCTGAAATACAGTGTTTGGAGTCTTTCCATTTTTGCTCACAGCATTCACGCCCTGCTATTGAGCGGGAGTTATTAGAATTTTGTGGTGATTCTCTGAACACATACATTTCAGAGGATCCGGATGCTAAACGACTTGATGTGTCTACAATTATTGAAAAGGCATCGTCAGACCTTCATATATATTGCTGCGGACCTGAACGATTGATGCTGGAGGTCCGGAAACTCACAGCTGATTGGAACCCTGATCAGTTACACTTTGAGTTGTTTAATGCTAATGCGGACGTCCAAGCGAAACCTGAGCCTTTCGATATCATTATTGCTAGCTCTGGAGAGACATTACGAGTTTCTGAAAATCGATCAATACTAGATGTATTAAGAATGGCTGGATATGTCGTTCCGTCTTCGTGCAGACAGGGCATATGCGGTACGTGCGAGTGTCGCTACACGGCAGGAGAAGTTATTCATCAAGACTCAGTTTTGGATCTTGATGCTAAACAGGATCGTATGATGATTTGCGTCTCTCGTGCAAAGGTATCGGTAACGCTGGATTTATGAACGACACACTATAATAAGCGACCCTTAACTTTAAATGCTCCGCGGCATGCAAGCTAAGTCGGTCAAGATTCCACTTCCTGAAGTGGGTGGGTTGTCTCGCCATTCTGAATTAATTTCCGACCGATAGACCTCTGCACCTAAGGCCTGAGTTCTTTCGAAAAATATGATTCTTAACGTTTTTTGTTTATAGGTCTCACAGTCCACCTCGATCTCACGTATGAAAGACTGAAAAGTGATTAGTTTTCCATTGGGTTCAGCGACCTGAGGAATAAAAAAGTCTACGAGATTTTTTACTCCTCTTTTATTTTTACTAATCTTGGTGATGTCGTCCACGTCGAGGTACAGCACCATGTTTTCTGTTTGGTCAAGTTGCTGCCAATCAGCAACACTATGACATGGCATTAGCGCAAAAATCGCACAACAATAAGGCCCGATACGTACCGCCAATTTTGTCACCCAATTTATGACCTTAGTCAAACATATCTTTCTCGGTCGCCAATAAATGGTCATGTATCGGCTGGAAATGAAGCCATCCGATGTAGTCGCTACCCACATTCTCCCTGCTGTATACGGCTCTCTCATGAGGTACGAGATTCGGAGTTTGACCGGTTGACATAACCAGTAATTCTTGTTGGCAGCAGCGCTCAAGCGCGCTAAACCAAAACGCAGCAGAGTCGATGCTGTGCTTGCTCATCGTAAGTAGGCCGTGATTTTGGTGAATCACTGCTTTTACGTCTTTAAAGGATTTCGCAACGTTCATCCCAGCATCCTCACTAACTGCGACAGCTCCCGCCTCCTCGGTTATGACATTATGGTCTTCGTAAAATGCGCAGGCATCTTGAGAAATGGGATCGAGTTTTTTGCCGAAAGATGCAAATGCTGCACCATATAACGTGTGAGCGTGACACATTGCGACAATTTCAGGGTGTTCCTTGTGGACGGCTGCATGCAGAACAAAACCTGCTCGATTGACTGAGTAATCTCCTTCTACGACTTTCCCATCATGATCTACAAGGATTAAGTTAGAGACCTTGACGTGCTTAAAATGAACCGCCATCGGGTTTGTCCAGTATAAGTCTTTAAATTCTGGATCTCGCACAGTTAAGTGACCAGCGAAGCCGTAGTCAAATTTGAAATATGAGAACGCTCTGCAAGCGACAACTAATTTTCTTTTAAGCTCATTACGTAAATCATCAAAGTTCGAAAAACGCTTTGCTTGCGGAAAGGTTAAATCAGTTTGCGTAGGCTTGTAGACGGAATCTTCTTCTATAAATTCGGAATACATGTGAGTCCTTATTAATTTGTTACGTTTTAAAAAATCGAGGTTATGCTTTCGGTCTTAAGAGTGGAAATTCTTTTTGTCTTAAGAGTGATTTTAAACGCATAGATTATGGTTGATAAAATAATACAATATTATCGGCTCTTCGGTGAGCTTAATAGATAAGATTTGTTGCGCCGCAAAACTATATCTCCAAACGTACTCGTTGAATTGCCTTATAAAACTACTTGTTTTATTTATAGGGTTTAGGGTAAAGTCTTTGCGACCTCGTGACAATTTCGTTGTTTCGGGGGGCTTTAGTAACGCTAGATTTATTTAATTAAATTAATTTTTTAGGAGAGCATTATGAAACGATCAGTTTGGTTATCTTTAGTCACGACAGGACTTATTTTGTTTTCCTCAAACATCTTCGCTGCTAAGTGCGACGGTAATTGGAGCAACATCGGCGACATAGGCGAAACTGTGGACCTTGGTGGCGGGGTATCATTCACGGTTTGGAGAGCCGCCGGCACGATCTCTAGCGCCAACTCACCTTTCAATGCGGCAGGACATTGTGGCGGCTACATCGTTACTTTCCCGGATGGGACCTCAAAGCTGAGTTACGCATGTGCTCGTAAGGATGCGGGAGGAAACATTGCTATTGATGCTGGTGGTATGGAGCGAGGTGATTCGCGTGGTACCTGGGGTACAATTTTGGGCGAGACTTTAGGGGGATCTGGGACGTGGGCACCTATGTTTGCAAACGGCAATGTGACTTTAGGTGAATGGGAAGGCGAATGCACTAAATAAACCGTCTCAAATTAACAACCGAGTAGTGGCATAGCATTACCACTACTTGGTTGGCGTCAAACTCCGTCATGACAGACAAAGATTTTTTAAAGGAATAGTTAATCCTCTTCAATTTGCGATTGGATATAGTTTGCGATACCCATATCTTTAATCAGAGATAGCTGCGTCTCGTATTCGTCAATAGAGGCCTCTGAGTGAGCTAGTAACGATTCTAGTAGATCCCTTGTGACAAAGTCTTGTTGGGTTTCAGCCTCACTGATGCCGGCAATGAGACCGCTATGTTGTACTGCTGATTCAAATTGTAGGTCAGCCTTCAAGCATTCTTCAACATTTTCTCCTATGGAAAGGGATCCCAGTGCCTGCAGATTTGGCAGTCCTTCCAAAAACAAAATTCGCTCTATCAATTTGTCCGCTTCCTTCATGACGCGTATCGAGTTCTTGTACTCGGCCTCGTTTAATCGCTCGAGCCCCCAATTTTTAAACATTCTTGCATGAAGAAAATACTGATTGATCGCAGTTAATTCATTTTTCAGAATTACGTTCAAATGTTGAATGATCGTTTTTGAACCTTTCACGCCGTTTCTCCTTCGCTTCCATTCATTTGGCTCTGTAAATAGTTCTCAAGTCCTATCAGTCCGATGAGTTTCAATTGTTTTTCTAAGAAGTAGGCGTGATCCATCTCCGTGTCCTCAATTTGTTGAACAAGCAAATCACGCGTAACGAAATCTTGCTTCTCCTCGCAAAGGACCACGGCTGCTTTTAAGTCCCCAACGACGCGATACTCAATCGCAAGGTCACTCGTCAACATCTCTTTGACGTTAGAGCCTGTTGTCATTTCATGCCGTGTGGCCAGGTCGGGATTGCCTTCCAAGAAAAGTATACGCTGTACTATGTCCCTCGCGTGTTGTCGTTCGTGCTCTGATTCATGTAACGCATGCTCAGCGAGTTTTTCTAGACCCATATCAGCATACATTTCACCGTGCAGTAGGTATTGGTCCGTTGCCATCAACTCTCCAGCGAGAAGTTGATTTAATCTATTGACGACTTCCGTGTTGCCTTTCATAGGAAATTCCTTGTTTTAAAATTGATTGAATGATTCGTTCGTTAAATAAATAAGCTTTATGTTTCGCTAAAAAAAGATCGATAATTTAACCATCTTTGCTCTAATGGAGCGCATTATGCCACGTCGTTTTGAGACGTGTTATAACGATAATCATTCTTATTTCTATTACGTTTTGGCTACGCCCCTGGCTCTATTAAGCGATGTAGTTTTCGGGTTATTTTATGAACAAGGAGCTCTGGTAAATTGACATCAAAATACTAGCCGATAGCTCTACCGTCTTTCCGTTTAATCGCAATAATCGCAGATCGCGGTATGTTATTTCCTCCGTCGGGCCAGTTACTCCCACCTTTTTGTCCGGGGTGTTGAATACCAACAAACATCGTTTTTTTATCTGGGCTCCAAGTGAGACCGGAGATCTCACACTCTTTTGGTCCGACAAGAAAACGATAGATATTTGCAGTCTTGGGATCTCCCATAAGCATTTGATTATTTCCCATGCCAACGAATTCATCTTCGTTTGAGTAGTCACCGTCCGTTTGAATCCATAGGTTGCCTTCAGAATCAAATCTCAGTCCATCCGGACTGTTAAACATGTTGTTTACGTTTATATTCCAAGATCCACCATCCAGATCTGAATGTTCATATGGATTACCTGCAAGCACAAAAATATCCCAGTTAAAGTGTTTTGCGGCGTGGTCTCCGTTTTCCGGTGTCCATCGTAGAATATGACCATATTTATTATGTTTTCGAGGGTTAGCCATGTTGATTGGCTGAGATGACTTTTCTCCACGGTATTTGTTGTTAGTAAGTGAAACGTAGGCCTCTGGTTTATTGGGGTTTACAGCGACCCACTCAGGCCGGTCCATTGTTGTCGCCCCAACTTGCGATGCTGCAATTCTTGCATAAACTAGCGTTTCATCCCTCGACATATTAGCGTTCGATAACGAAATCCACTCTCCTGATCCGTCGTCATAAAACTTTGCTGCGTAAAGTTGACCCTCATGCAGAAGGTTCGTATTGGTTCCTTGAGTCCGGTATCTGTTATGACTTACGAATTTGTACAGAAACTCACCCCGCTCGTCATCTCCCATGTACACAACAACTTGTCCAGAGGGGGTAGTCACTAACTCTGCGTTCTCATGCTTGAACCGACCCAGAGCTGTTAATTTTTTAGGTTCTTTTTGCCCCATCGGATCAATTTCAACGATCCAACCATGCCTGTTCGGTTCGTTCGGCTCCGTAGACACGTCAAAACGAGCGTCGGTCTGAGCCCAATTGTATCCCCAGTCTTTCCCGTTCTTAGCAATGCCATATCTTTGTTCGTAAAAGTTTTGAGTAAACTTCTCCCCCAAGCTAGACGAAAAATATCCATTGATATTTTCTTCGCACGCTAGGTATGTACCCCACGGTGTTTTCCCATTTCCACAATTATTGAATGTCCCCAAAATTTTCATTCCTAATGGATCATTTTTTGTTTTGAGCAGCTCGCTTCCAGCCGCTGGCCCAACTACAGAGATTTCTGTGTTTGGAGTAATTCGTTTGTTAAACTGACTATCTTTTACGATTTCCCAACCTCGGGTAGTTTCTTTTATTTCAACAATTGTTAAACCGTGGGCAAATTTCCCCTTATCCACGTCGTCATCTGTTTCGGGTAACTGGTTAGTCCGGTTACCAAATAAAATATCTAAGTTAGTAAACTCGTTATTAAAAACGAGAATGGTTCTGCTGCCGACAGAAAATGTATCCATTCCATCGTTATTGTCACCCACGGACGTGGCTTGACTAGAAGCGGAGCCCCTTGATTCGGAGTCGAATTCAGGTGTATTAGAGTAAATTGGATCACCCCAGCGAGCCAAGATGCTATATTCGTACCCTTCGGGTATTAGGACCCGGTCAGCAGTGCTTGCGGATACTGGTTTAAATATTGGTCTTCGTTGATCCTCAGCCAGTGCAGAATTTATATTCAAACTGGTTGCACTAACGAAAGCAGATGCTCCAAGACTCGCAGTGCTTTTGAGAAAACCGCGCCTTGTAAGAATTAGATCTAAATCTGTTTCTGGACTTTTTTCGTTACTGATTCGTGATTGATCGTCACTGGATGTTTGAATTTTTCCCATTATAAATATCTATTTTCGTTGTCATCGGTTGAAATCACTGACGTATGAACGCACTAAAATTTCATTATATTGAGTTTCACAGCTAATTGATTAGTTTTCAGTTCTTACGTTCCGTAGTTATTTTTATATTGATTAGCCAACATGGTATTGTTTCCCGGGACATTGAAGCGGGATGAGGTTAGGTATTGGAAAAGGGGAGGTTCAATGGGCATGCAGGACCATAACGAAGCATATCAGTCACCTGAAGTCACTCAGTTAAGAGAAGATTTGGCTTTGGCTCTAAGGGCAGCAGCACAACATGGACTAGCCGAGGGTGTTTGTAATCATTTTAGTTTGGAGCTTCCTGATCACTCGGACAGATTTTTGTTGAATCCAAGAGGACTTCTTTGGGAGGAAATTTCTCCTGACGATATTGTGATGATCAACGTACGGGGTGACGTCTTAGCCGGTATCCATCCGGTCGAATCTACCGCCATGTTCATTCATTCGGCTATTCATCGTGTTTGCAAAAAGACATGTGTGCTTCATACCCATATGCCTCATGCAACAGCGTTATCGTTAACTGAAGAGCGGTCCTTGAACACGACTTTGTCGCAAACCGCAATGCGATTTCATAGCCGGGTTGCGATTGATAGCCAATACAACGGGCTAGCGCTTGATATATCAGAGGGGGAGCGGATTGCCCGTTCTATGCAGAATGCAGATATTGTATTCCTAGGAAATCATGGCGTAGTGGTTTGCTCAGATCGTATGGACTATGCCTATGATGATTTATATTATCTTGAAAGGGCGTGTGAGTTAGAAGTTTTAGCGCGATCAACGGGCAGAAATTTAATCGGTGTTAATGAAAAGTTAGCGCAAAATGTCAGCGACCAGATGTTAGGCGAGCGCTTGCAATCTGAACTCTTTTTTAAGGCGTTAAAGAGGGTGCTCTAGCGATATAGAGAATCATTTAAAGCGATTTAATTTTTACCAAAAAAAACGTAGGGGCAAAGGTACCCCTACATTTCTAACTTGCCGAACCTTAAATCATTCAGCACATTTTTATTAAGCTACTTTAGTCCCGCTACGCTGCATTTAGCGCTTGGTTTAAGTCATCTTTTAAGTCGTCGATATGTTCAATCCCAACACACAAGCGCACGGTCTCTTCTGTCACTCCAGATTTGATTAGTTCTTCGGGTGTTAGCTGTCGGTGTGTCGTAGAGGCTGGATGAGTTGCTAAAGATCGCACATCACCGATATTGACTAGACGCGTGAATAAATCCAGTGCATCAAGAAACTTAGCGCCGGCCTCGCGACCACCCTTCAAGCCAAAAGTAAGGAGTCCAGATGCCTTTCCGTTCATGTATTTTTGCACCAACGCGTGATCTGGATGGTCGGTTAAGCCTGCGTAATTTACCCATTCCACCTTATCATTTTGTTGTAGATGCTTGGCAACAGCCAGGGTGTTTTCACAGATACGATCCATACGTAATGCAAGCGTTTCAATGCCTTGTAAAATCAAGAAAGAATTGAAAGGAGAAATTGCTGCTCCGGTGTTTCTAAGAGGTACAACGCGTGCTCGACCGATGTATGCTGCTTCGCCTAAAGCCTCTGTGTACACCACACCGTGATAGCTTACGTCAGGTTCATTTAATCGCTTGAACCGTTTTTTGTGTTCCGCCCATGGGAATTTACCGGAATCTATAATGGCACCTCCTAAACTAGTTCCATGGCCGCCCAGATATTTCGTTAAAGATTGTATGACGATATCTGCGCCATGTTCAATCGGGCGACAAAGGTAAGGGCTTGGTACGGTATTGTCTACAATCAAAGGCACTCCATGTTTGTGCGCAATCGTGGCAATTGCTTCAATGTCGGTGATGTTGCCCTGTGGGTTGCCAAGAGATTCAACGAAAATTGCCTTGGTATTGTCATCTATGAGCGACTCGAAACTGGACGCATCACGATAATCTGCAAATCTGGTTTCGATACCAAATTGTGGGAAAGTGTGCGCGAACAGGTTATATGTACCCCCATACAATGCGCTTGAGGACACGATGTTATCGCCTGTCTCTGCTATAGTTTGGATCGCGTATGTTATTGCGGATTGTCCAGAGGCAACCGCGAGTGCGGCGATACCGCCTTCGAGTGCAGCGACTCTCTCTTCTAGAATCGATTGAGTCGGATTCATTATTCGAGTGTAAATGTTACCCTCTACCTTCAAGTCGAATAGATCCGCGCCATGTTGAGCATCATCAAAAGCGTACGCTACTGTTTGATAAATCGGTGGAACAACCGCTCTAGTTATAGGGTCAGGTTTGTAACCTGCATGAACAGCTAACGTCTCAATCTTCATTACTTATGGTCTCCAAAAAAACTAAATAGACGCAAAGTTTGAAGGATCAACACTTGGTGGACTACTATTTTTTTTATCTATGCTTATAACGAAAAGACCTAAACAAACCGGCATTCATACATTGTGGTGAATGAGAACTAGGATATTTGTTTCAGATTTTACAAAAAACGCACCAGAATAATTTCTTATATCTTTTCGTTATCAGCATTATGCCGATATATTTATTTTAAAACTGAAACTTTATTGGAAGAGGGTTGGGCAGGGTTCGGTGTACTCACCCTCCTTGAGCAAGATACAACCTGGCAGGCCTTAGCCGCAGTATTTCCCTATTGCTTGATTTCATTACTTTAGGGACAAACGTTATTTGTAGTATGCCCTTCTATCTGAGAACGTCCGAACACGCTTTCTCCATGCTTTATAAGATCCGCTTTTCAGGTTTGTACGCATAAGTGTTTTAACTTCAGGCTCACTCAGTCCGTATAGTCGCTTGATACTTTCGAAACTAGCGTGATCCGAGAGAGCCATTTCAATAATCTCACTCTTTTCACCCTCGGATAGATTTTTTTTCATCTTACTTAATATTTATGTGTAGTCACTGTTAGGGTCGTTGGACTTATGTGATAGGGACCCGTAGCGAAAGTTCTTTTAACCTTTTTTGATTAACGAGCTTCTCGGGCTGCTTTCAACCAACTATCAAATTGATCACGATTCGCCTTGATCCATGAATCAGCATGGCGTTCAGCTGCCACCCAGCCGCCTTGGTTTTTCTCCTTCATAATCAGATTTTGTGCTGACACATCATTTACAGATACGCTTATGATTTCGAACAACTTAGCTGCTGCTGGGTTCTGTATAACGAACTCTTTGTTGGCAACAATCATCTGCGTGTTTGCTTCGAAGCCGTAATTTTTACCATTCTTGAGCTCTGTATCTACATTGTTTGGGTGGGCAGAGTATGGTACTTCTAGCCACGTTACATCCCTCCCTGGCACTAAAACGCCTGATACCCAATAAGGAGTCCAAGTATAGTAAAAAATGGATTTACCTTCGTTGTATCTGGTGATGCTATCAGCAATGATCGCTGAATATTCACCTTGATTATGGGAGACAGTCATTCTCAGGTTGAATGCGTCCATCTGGTGTTCAATAACGCGCTCGCAGCCCCAGCCGGGCACGCAGCCAGCTAAATCAGCTTTACCATCTTTGTCAGCGTCAAATAGTTTTGCTATTTTCGGATCGGCAAGTTGGGCTATATTGGTGATGTTAAATTTGTCTGCAGTTTTTTTGTCAATTAAGTATCCTTGGGCACATCCTGCTATGTATCGACCTAAACGGCTTAATTTTTCGTGTCCACCTGCTTCGATGAAAAAAGATTCATGAAGGGGGTTCCAATGATCGGCGATGAACGTAATGTCCCCGTTTGCAACAGCAATATGCAGCACTGGATAGCGAGTGTGCTGTACGGTTTTGACTTCATATCCTAATTCTTTCAATGCTTTTATCACGATGAGAGTTTGAAAGTTTTCACCATCAATATTCTCCTGCCCCGGTTGAATAGTTATCCCTAAACCTGGCATCAGCTCATCAGCTTCAACGAATTTCGTAAAGTTTGTTATGCAAAGTATGGCTGCAAAAAGTGCAGAGATGTACCGGACTATTTTTCTTCGTCTCATATTCGTTTTTTTAATAGATCGTGGTTAGTAAATACACTACCTAACTTTATAGCTTTTGTCGTTGACTTACTATTACTCTCCGAAATAGACCAACTGGACCGGTCTGATACCAATGTCGTTGGCTCTTAGTGCGTTTTTTTTCTCCCATCGCTTGGGTAATTCGATCTAAGGTAACAGCGAGCAGTACAATACCCACGCCTCCAACTGTCGCTAAACCCATATCCAATCTGCCAATACCTCTCAACACCATTTGGCCTAACCCACCGACCGCAATCATTGATGCGATCACAACCATGGATAGGCATAACATAAGCGTTTGGTTAACTCCCGCCATGATTGTGGGCATTGCTAAAGGTAACTGAACCTTCAGAAGTAACTGGGTTGAGCTGGCCCCTAACGCGCGAGAGGCCTCAATTAGGTCGACCGGCACCTGGCGAATTCCTAGGTTCGTTAGACGGATCAAAGGTGGGAGTGCGAAGATAATTGTTACAACTACACCCGGTACGTTACCGATACCAAACAACATGACGATTGGCACAAGGTATACAAAAGCTGGTGTAGTTTGCATTGCATCTAATATCGGTCGAAGTATGGCAGAAGCTTTGTTGGACCGCGCCAGCCAAATTCCAATAGGGAGGCCAATTACTAGACTAAAACACACCGCTGTAAGCACCAGAGCTAAGGTAACCATTGCCTCAGACCAGACCCCGATTAACCCGATAAGAATTAGCGATGCTAATGTTCCTGCTGCGAGTTTAAAGCTAGAAACTTGCCAAGCGAGGACGGTTATTAGAAGAATGATGAGAATCGGAGACGTTCCGAGCAATCCTCCTTCGACAGTCGAAAGAGCCAGGTCTATTGGAACACGAATAGCTTGAAACGCAGGACGAAAATTTATAATTAACCATTCGAGTCCGATTTCCGTCCACTTGTTTAGTGGGATCGATGCGGTGGCAAACGGGTCAAGGAAATTGAAGCTACTTTGAGCGGGTGCGTCTGAAGAAAGCCATTCAGGATTTGAGTTTCCCACATGCGGTTCAGGCGAGATCCAAGCCTCGGCTCCGTTACGGTCCTTGTCCTGTAAACTTTGCTCTATCTTATTACCCCATGGGTCCTCGGCGTCAGAGACGGTTACTGGATTCGAATTTTTATTAGTATGATCAGCCATGTTTTTTATTGAGTCTTTGATTCAAAATAGTTAACAAACTGGTTTTTGTGATGCAACCCACGTATTTTTTTGATTGGTTGATCACTGGCACGCCGTAAGCTCCGGCGGATACGGTGCCTATTAAATCGCGAATTGAGGTCTCTTCGTGCACTGTCTCAATTGTTGGGTTTAGCGCTTTTGCTATTCCTTGCTCTGGATTCTCCGCGATTGCTAAGATGAGACTGGATTTTGTAACAACGCCGCCCAGTTTGCCTTCTTCATCGAGAACATAGCCATACGAACTGGACGTTTGATTTAATCTGTTTAGAGTTGTCTCTAACTTAAGGTGTCCGTCCTGAATGAAGGTGATCCGCGAATTTGTCACCATATCTTTTGCCCTGAGGACATCAGTTGTATCGACGCCGCGAAAGAAAGACGCTACGTACTCATTCGCGGGATTTTGCAAAATCTCGTTTGGAGTACCAGTTTGAATGATCCGTCCGCCTTCCATTATTGCAATTCGGTCGCCAATCCTCATAGCTTCATCAAGATCGTGGGTAATAAACACGATTGTGCGGCGATCTGTCTCTTGGAGCTTAAGAAGTTCATCTTGCATCTCTGCTCTAATCAAAGGGTCAAGCGCTGAAAAAGCTTCATCCATCAACATAACGGATGGATTGCAAACGAGTGCTCTTGCGAGACCGACTCGCTGTTGCATGCCTCCGGAGAGTTCATCCGGGTAGTTCAGAGCAAACGTGTCCAATCCCACCTGATTCAATGCTTCCAACGCCCTTCTTTTTCTTTCCCCACTAGCAATACCGGATAATTCCAGCCCGAAGGCTACATTATCAACAACGTTCATGTGTGGCATTAACGCGAAAGATTGGAACACCATATTAATTTGCTCACGTCGAAATTGAATCAGTTCTTGTTTCGACATGGCGGTGATGTCGACGTTATCAAAGTAGATCTCGCCATGAGTAGGTTCAATTAAGCGATTTAGTAGCCTAACTAACGTAGACTTCCCGGATCCAGAAAGTCCCATAATAACGAAAATCTCGCCCTTATTGATTGAGAAGTTCGCGTTACAGACGCCCACAATACTGCCTGTTGCCTTAATAATATCGTTCTTATCAAGACCTCTTTCTAAAAGATTGATAACTTTTTTGTCTACATCACCAAAAATCTTATATAAATTCTTTACTGAGATTTTTTGTGGAATGTTTGGTACGTTTTTGTTTTGAGTCATAACTCGCTTTAGTTACAACGACTTTAGGAGTATCGTGTGCATCGTGTTTAGTTATTAAGTTACCTATGGCCCTAAAGGATAACGAATCCGCGCTTATTTTGTTTGTGGAGCTGACTGCGGGCATTCATCCATCTTCATAAGGCCATTGTTGCGACTTTGCCCACAGAATCACGCGCACAAGTTCGAACGGATCAGACGCGTATTTCAAAAAATTAGCTGGAACGATAAAGCTAATGCTCTGTCGGAGGACCTACCAGTATGTAAATTAAATTACAAGTGAAAACAGAGAGTTATCATGGACCCCATCATCGACATCAAGCATCTGACTAAGCAGTACTCTGATGGATATCTCGCCCTTGACAATGTGTCCGTTCAAATTGGTGCTGGTGAAATAATAGCGCTATTAGGCCCGAATGGGGCAGGAAAAACAACGCTCATATCAATAATCTGTGGTCTCACCACGATTAGTAAAGGTACCGTGTCTATAGACGGTTACGACGTTGTAAAAGACTACCGTGATACTCGCTCGATTATCGGGTTGGTACCACAAGAGCTTACTCTGGAGCCGTTTGAGACTGTAAGGGGTACAGTTTCATTGTCACGTGGACTTTTTGGTCAAAAAGCAAATCCAGCTTACGTTGAAAATATTCTAAGACAATTGTCCTTATGGGACAGGCGTGACACTCAAATCAGAGAGTTGTCAGGGGGCATGAAACGGAGAGTACTGATTGCGAAAGCGCTTAGTCACGAGCCAAAAATACTTTTTCTGGACGAGCCAACAGCCGGCGTGGACGTTGATATGCGTCGTGAAACTTGGAAAGTCATAAAAGAGCTCAAGCAAAGGGGTGTAACGATTGTATTAACCACTCACTACATCGAAGAGGCAGAGGAAATTGCAGATCGTATCGCTGTGATTAATGGGGGAAAAATTCTTTTAGTGGAAGAAAAAGCGGACTTGATGAAACGTCTTGGTACGAAACAGCTATCAATCGACATTGATCGTCCCATAACAGAGCTTCCAACTAGTTTAAAAGGTTTCGGTATTCGCATAGAGAATAAAGGTATGAGGCTAATATATGAGTACGACGTGACGATGCAAACAAATGACGTCACTTTTGTTTTAGCAGCTTTAAATGAGGAAAAATTAGCAATTGTGGATCTTCAGACTTACCAAAGTTCGTTGGAGGATATATTTGTCGGCTTAGTAGCGGAGGAGGCGTTATGAATATATATGCGATGAAAGCGATATATCACTTCGAAATGGCAAGGACCTTTCGTTCTCCTTTGCAGTCCATTGCCTCGCCGGTAATTTCAACAATATTGTATTTCGTTGTTTTTGGTTCGGCTATAGGAAGTCGAATGGCCATGATAGATAGTGTTCCTTACGGGGTGTTTATAGTTCCAGGATTGATTATGTTGACAGTAATCACTCAGTCGGTTGCTAATGCATCTTTCGGCATATATTTTCCAAAATATCTTGGCACAATATATGAGCCACTTTCCGCGCCTATTTCGCCATGGGAAATGGTGATTGGATATGTTGGCGCGGCAACAACTAAATCAATCGTGATCGGGCTCATTATCCTTTCAGTGTCCTACTTGTTTGTCCCGGTTACAGTCGCATATCCGCTTGTAATGTTGCTTTTTTTATTCCTAACGTCAGTCGCGTTCAGTCTTTTGGGCTTTATCATCGGGATATGTGCGCGTAATTTTGAGCAGATGAGTATAGTCCCGACGCTAGTTCTTACTCCGCTTGTTTTTCTGGGTGGTAGTTTTTATTCGATCAAAATATTACCTCCAATTTGGCAAACAGTAACTTTATTCAATCCGGCGGTTTATTTGATTTCAGGTTTTAGATGGGCTTTTTTTGGAGTCTCAGATGTTTCAGTCGGGTTGTCGTTAGGTGCAATTGCGTTATTTAGCGCGTTACTGTTTGCGGTAATCGCATATATATTCTCCACCGGATACCGACTGAGAAACTAAAAATAAATACTTAACAAAATCCTGTACATGTATTTTCGGAAAATACATAACCATCACAACATTTGAATAGCTTTTGTTCGGCATATTGTTGGTCGAAAACACATTGCGATTCAAAAGTGTTACTTTGATTGCTGACGATGGTTAGTTCTCGTGAAAACTAAAAGAGAGTTTTTTTAGAAAGTTCGATTGGAGCTGTGGTGATCAAAAAGTCATTAAGCGGATGGGTTGGTTTAGGGGGAATAGCTAAAAATGATTGCGAATTAGCGCGCCAGTGGGGAAGGCGCTCAGACAGATTGATGATCCTTTTAGTGCTGATCACATTACCGCTGGTAGTGTTTATTACTGACGCCGCTATGAGTGCGCATACTGACCGGTTGCTCAATATATTGGAGTGGACAGTTCTAGTGGTATTCGGTGTTGAGTTTTTCGGTCTGTTAATACTAAGCGATCATAGAGCAGAATACGTCGGTAATAATTGGCTAAATCTTTTAATTTTTATTGTTTCTGCGCTCAGTTTATTTGGACTGATGCATGGTATTTGGCTTGCGGCTGCTCGGTTTTTACGTGTGATTTCAATCGTATCTTTAGCGTTAAGAGGGTTACTCTCCACGGGTCGTTGGTTTTTAGCGAGAGGTATTCCGCTAGCAATCGGATTTTCCTTAATAGCCTGGGTGCTCTCCGGTCTTGGTTTTTATTTTTTAGAGCCTACGATTGAGTCCTTTGGGGAAGGGCTATGGCTGGCTTTCGTATCTGCATCTACCGTAGGATATGGTGACTTGGTTCCCACCACGGCCTCGTCACGGTTATTCGCAATCATCATGGTCCTTGTTGGGTTTGGATTGTTTTCAATGGCAATTGCTGCGATATCAGCATATTTTGTAGGAGAGGATGAAAAACTTGATAACGCGAGGATTCACGGGGATATTGTAAATTTACGTTCTGAAATCAAGCAGCTTCGAGAGGAACTTCATAAGGCTAGATCGTGACAGATTAGGTGTCTTTCGATAAATTTTTAGGAGGTGAGACGTGCTTGATATTGAAGCCCTAGCCAAAAAGCAATTATATGATTATCGCGAAGTTAATCCAGGGGGGTGCTTCAATGACCGGTCATTTCAGCTTAGTTTGGCTGAGGCTTATCAACTACAGGATGCGGTAGCTGAGCTCCGAGAAAAAGAGGGAGATAGCGTTGGTGGTTTCAAAATTGGCTGTATTGGCGATCATATTAAAAGTCAATTTGGAATGAGCGGACCAATTCGGGGCACGTTGTTTAAAAACGAGCTCTATAATTCTGGGATAAGCGTACCTTCCGATGCGTTTTGTAATTTATCAATTGAAGCTGAAATGGCTTTCATCATGGGCGAGAACGGCAGAATTCAAAGTATTTTTCCAGTGATTGAGCTGCATAATTATGTTTTTAGGTCACACAAAAGAACATTAACTGAATTGATCGCCAACAATGGTCTTCATGCCGGCGTTATATTGCCAAGCCATGAAGTTGAGTTCGGAGACCATGTCGAGGTCAACGCAACTTTGTCTTTAACGATTAATGATGCAGTTTTTCAAACGACGAAGCTATGGCCAATTAACGATACGCCACAGGGGTCGCTGGCTTGGTTACTCGCCAATCCAATCGGGCATGAATCAAAAATCAAAAGTGGCCATATGATTCTTGCGGGAACTACGCTGGGACTTTATCCGGTTCGCAAGGGTGATCAAGTTGCCATATCTTTCAACGGCCAAAAAATTGTCACATGTCTGATTGATTAACGCGTATTGGTCACCATATCAAACACTGATTTTATTGTATTTTTGTGAAAATAATTTTTATCTGTAACGGCCGCTCGCTCGACCGATTTGATTATTTTATTGCAGACGTTCTAAGTTGTAAGGGCTCAATAACTCTCGTCATTTGATCGGAGGTGATATAAAAAATGTGGTGGGTTTTATGAATTCAGAGGGATGTGAATTTCAGTTTTATTCTAAGTAAAATTCTGTGACGCCGTTATTGCGAGCATAGTGGTCGTTGAAATTTTTCCTCGCGCAGCACAGTAAGCTACTAAATTACGGGGGGCATAGGTTATTTTTTCTGATGGTATGGGTCGTATTATTTTTATAGTTGGTGAATAGCGAGCGTATTAATCCTTTTCAGTGACTAATCCGGTTTTTTTCGCGCGTTGCCGCCAAAGTTCTCTCGCTCTTGCCTGCATGTCAATGAAAGAATCGGATTCATCAACAATTTCCATACCAATCATAGTCTCTACTAGATCTTCCATAGTCGCGATTCCTAATGGATCACCGTATTCAGTAACGATGAGTGCCATAGGGTGTCTCTCGTCCACCATGATTTGCATCAAACTTGGTAAGTCTTTGGTCTCCGGGATACTTAGTAGATCACGTTTCAAAGAGCTTATTTTTTTGTGAGTATCACCATTAGTTGCTCGCTCATAAAGATCATCTTTTCGGATGAATCCTATAATGTCATCTGGTCCTTCATTAAAAATTGGAATTCGTGAAAATTTTATTACTGGTCGAATCTTGGCTGCTTGCTCAATCGTTATATCGGCATGTAATGATGTTATAACTGTTCTGGGTGTCATGACGTCTTGAGCCGTTAAACCTCTAAACGCAAACATAGCTGATAATGATTGAGCTTCTTTGGCATCGAGTACCCCCTCACGCTGCCCAACTTTAACTAGGTAACGAAAATCTTCCCTCGAAACCATAGGTCTATCTGTGGGTGGAGATAGCCAATCAGTGAGACGCACTGTACATATGACAAGTGGGTACATAGATGCTTGAACAAGCTTCAATAAGTATCCACAAGTAGGCGCAAGCTCCCTGCAATAACGGGTGCCAAGCGTTTTGGGAATTATTTCGGAGAGCACTAAAATCAGAATGGTCAGTACGGCGGATATTAAACCAAAATAAATATCACCAAACAGTTCGGTCGCCTGTGCTCCAGCTCCGGCTGCGCCAACGGTATGAGCAATTGTGTTGAGTGAAAGTATTGCCGCCAACGGTTTTCCGATATCTTGCTTGAATAACCGCCAACGTTTCGCTACCTGTGGTTTCGTGGACTCAATACTTGCAAGGTATGTCGGAGTGAGCGACAAGAGCGTTGCTTCTAGTAAAGAGCACATAAACGATACGCCTAGTGCGAGCGCAACATACGCGAGTAGTAGTGTCATTTAATGATGATTTTTCTAGTGTGAGAATGCATTTATCGTTTTTATTTTAGGTGCTCCTTGAACCAAGATACAGCCTCGTTGATTGCTATGGTTAAACCTGTACCATCATAAACGGAGTAGTGGGTTGCACCTGGAATAACCGTATATTTTGTTGGTGAAGGGGCCCTTCTGTACGCGACCAACGCAGTTTTATTGTTGTCGAATAATTCCTCGTGTTCTGCAACCAAAAAAAGGCTCGCGCAATGTTTGAGAAGGTGTACGTCATTTCTTGGATTAAACAGAGCGAGTCTCTCCCAAATCATACCGCCAGTTAGATTTCCTATTTCTTTTTTGAATGGCGCTGGATAACCCCGTATACCCCTAGAACGTTCTCCACCAATTTGTAGCCATTTATTCTTAGGGTCTTCAGGCCAACCTACAGGGGATACTTGGCTGACTAGAGCCTTTATCCGTGAGTCTCTTGCCGCGACGTAAACGACAGTCCCTCCTGACCAACTTGTACCCCATAATCCAATATTTTCAACATCTACTTTTGGGTGTGTAGCTAGCCAATTGACAACTGCTATGTAGTCCTCAGCTTGATCAATGGGATCAACGACACCTTTGTATTCAACTAGCTCATATTCGCCATTTTCAATAGATCTGGTCTGAACCATTCTGCTGTCGCTTCTTCCCCAGCCCCTGTAATCGAACGCAACGACTAGGAATCCCGCCGATGAAAATTCTGATGCATATCGAGATAGGTGTGCTGCTTTGCCACCCCAGCCGTGGGCCATTGCAATCGCAGGGAGTTTCACTTTAGTGTCGTTGGCTATTGGGACGTAAACGGTTGCACTGATTCGGGTCCCGTTGCTTAATATATCAACCGAGGATACTTCTACAGGTGCAGTTGCGCCGAGAGCAATTCGCGTTAGAAAAAACAGCGATCCGAAAAGAAGAAAGACCCGATAATGTAGCAAATGGTTTATCTCGTTAATAGTAAGTACATCCAATAATTAAGTATACGGTACGAAATAGAATCATAAATAAATCTCTGACCCATATATTGTTGGATTCTTAAAAGTGCTCTCAAAAAGTGTGCTCGTAATGGTCTGGACTCTCGTCTTACTCGGATTCTATACAACCCACCGTTGAGCTAGGCGTCAAGTCATCTACGGATGTGAATTCTTGATAGGTTTGTACACAGAAAAAGAGTCGTTTTTCGATGATTACAGTTAGGTAGTGTTGCATGGCGAAGCGCCCCAAGATCTCAACCTCTTTTGAGCTTGAAGCCACTATTTCTCCTTCCGCAATTAATTGAGACCAACTGAAGGCTTGTTGTGAAAAAGTAAAACCAGCATGAGCTCCAAATATGATAATGATTAGGTAAAGTCTAGCAAACGTTTTTTTCATTTTTTATTCGCTTATTCGTTCGCCATTTTTGAATGTTCCGCTTTCCCATTCGGAGATTTCGCCATTTTTCCAGTAACTCGCCCAAGTACCTTCTTGTTTTCCGTTTACGTAATTGCCTTTGGATCTTAGTTTGCCGTTATCCCAGTAAGTGATCCATGGCCCGTCTTGCTTGCCGTCTTTCCAACTCTCTTCGCTCCACAAGCTTCCATTGTCATAATAATAAATCCACAAACCCTCCTGTTCTCCGTTTCTATAATTCCCTTTCGAAGATATTTGCCCATTTTTCCAGTAAGCAACCCATGGACCATCTTGTTTTCCGTTTACAATCATCCCTTGGCTTCTATTGTCGTTGAGCTCTCCGGAGTAGGGCGTGTTAGAGGACCGTTCGTAAAATAGACCATCACTTAGCACTAGATTTTCCATAGACTCGCTCCAACTACATGTCGGCGTGAGTAGCAAAAAGACTAAACTGATTAAAAAATGTATTTTCATAGAACGACATTAAACTTCAATAAAATGAGGACACTGGAATTGCAATTAACTTTTAATCGTACTTATATGAATCTATAAATTACTCATCCATCGTCAGTGAAATGGCTACTAGTTTATTACAAGTCACGTGATCTTTTTGTATCCAGACGTAAGTTTTATAACAGATCCCGAAGCACTAAAAAGATCAGCGGTATCATTACAGCTGTGACGATACCACTAAGTCCCATAGCAACGGCTGCAAAAACACCCGCTTCATCGTTTTTAGACATAGCGCGAGCGGTACCGATACCATGACTTGCAAGTCCGAAGGCAAAGCCACGCGCCGCCATATTTTTTATCCGGAATAGGTCTAAGGTGAAGGTCCCTAACGCTGCGCCAGTGATGCCTGTAACAATTGTCAGTATTGCTGTTAGTGATGGTACACCACCAATAACTTCTGAGATGCCCATAGCAATCGGCGCTGTGACATTACGTGGGAGTAGGGTCATGATTGTTTGTATATTCAAATTGAGAAACCACGCAATTCCAAATGTGACGCTTATAGCGAAAAGCACTCCTAATATCACAGATATCAATATTGCTGTTTTTGCGCGCGAGACAATGTTCCAATTAAGGTAAATCGGAATTGCCAGCGCTACTGTCGCTGGTCCGAGAAGGAAGTGGATAAACTTTGCGCCTTCGAAGTATCGCTCGTATTCAACGTTGAAGCAGATGAGACACGTGCTGACCAGAATGATGCTAACGGCTACAGGGTTCAATAATGGAAATAAATTAGCAGCTCTGTAAGCCTTATCCGCCACGAGATAAGACCCAATAGTCACTGTAAGCCAGAGTAGCGGTTCCGCTTGGAGGTAAACCCAAACCTCATAAAGTTTATCCGTTTCACTCATGATCTTTTGTGTTAGTGATTTTAGAAAAAATAAATGATGTAAAAATCATGGTGCTCATCGTTCCAAACAGGATTACAACCAAGATGCGCAGTAATTGCATCTCTAGAAGTTCGAGATGCATGATGACGCCAACGCCTATAGGGACGAATAGCAAAGATAAGTAACCTAGTAATTTTTCTGAGGTGTCAATAATGTCAATGCGTAGAGGCGTGGTGAAATTAAATATTTTTAAATTTGTCAACATTAAAGCAAGGAGCATGCACAACAGCCCTATGACCGGCCCAGGAATGGATAACTCGAAATATTTTTGAAGCACTTCACCAACGAGTTGTAAGGCGAGAATTACAAAGATAGCTACTAACAATTGACTTTTCCACTTTTTGAATTATTCGCCATAGTAACTAGATTTCTGTTTAATTTAAAAGTCATTTTTATTACATATAAATTATTCATATTCTCCCGTAATGCAAACTAAGCTTGGGGTACGAGACTGTGGTCCAGAGACCTTATCGTTTTTTTCGTGAGTTAGTGATAAAAAATCATATTAATCCCTTTGATTGGTTTTGTGATCAACGCTAAAGATGACTGAGTTAATTATATTTTTTATCAGAAGCCATTGATTTTTAGCATTAAATTTTTTGTTAAACCTAAAGAGGTATGCTACTAGCTAGCTTCTGGCTTGTGAATGGCTGCGTGTATATTGCCATTGGGCCGAATATGTCAATCTTTTCTAATTTGTAAAGCATCATGGCGCAAAAAGCTATTATTTATAAGGTCGAACTTTCAGTCTCTGATATGGATCGTCATCAATATGGCACTCATAATTTGACCGTCGCAAAACATCCATCTGAGACCGGCGAACGTTTGATTTTGCGCATGATTGCTTTTGCGTTGAATGTCCGAGAACGACTGGAGTTCTCGAAGGGGCTCGCCACAGACGATGAGCCTGATATTTGGCAAAAAAGTCTGAGTGGAGAACTTAAGTTATGGGTTGCTTTGGGTCTACCTAGTGAGAAAGTTATTCGTCAGTCTTGTGGAAAAGCAGATGAAGTGGTGATTTATAGTTATGGCGGGCGAGCAGCTGATCTGTGGTGGGATAAAACTAAGAATACCTCTGCGCGGTTCGATAATCTTAAGGTTATTAACTTTTCATACAAAAATTCAAGCGAACTTGAACAGTTATTAGACCGCTCTATGAAACTTCAATTGAGTATACAAGATGGTGATGTGATGGTGGGCGCTGATGAGTCAGTGGTTTATCTGACCCTGATTAATTGGAAAGAAATTTCTAACTAAGGTTGAAGAATTTTAAAAGGGGACAGTATGGAACAGGTCGGTGGATGTTTAAAATTTAGCGTCATAACAGCCTTATAGTTAATTAGTTAAACTGTAGCAGCCGATTATTCGCCGGCATTGCGATGTCTTCTGTTAAATTAAATCCATTACTTTGTGCAAGCATCTCAACCCATTCAAAATCGCGAATACCTCTTTCAGAGTTATCCGCCTTTAACCTTCGGTCAAAATCGGCATTACTGTCTGACGTGTATCTACCGCCGTAGTTAAACGGGCCATATATTATCAACCGGCCATTCGGCATAGTAGCTGTAGCTATCGACTTGAAAAAATCCATAACTTGTTGCTCGGACATTATATGTATGGTGTTGCAAGTGTAGATGGCGTCGTATTTCTGTTGAATTATATTGACCGAGACGTCTAGCTCAAAGGGTGGTAATAGATTATTTAGGTTGGCGTCATCAATCCACGATTGGATACCGGATAGATTCGACTTAACATCGCTGCACTGCCATTTAACCCATGGAATGTGTTTGGCAAAATGCGCTGCGTGTTGCCCGCTTCCAGAACCAATTTCCAAGACACTCGTGACATTCTTAAGCATTGGTTTGATCACAGCTAAGATTGGATCTTGGTTGCGTTCG
The DNA here is from genome assembly GCA_028379895.1 of Burkholderiales bacterium. GTDB lineage: Bacteria > Pseudomonadota > Gammaproteobacteria > Burkholderiales > Eutrophovitaceae > Eutrophovita. Next base: position 39,457 of record JAOEKQ010000005.1, on the reverse strand, counting down.
CATGCTGGAGAGAAGGGTTTTTGCATATCTGGTGGATTGATCAGAATAGAATTGAAAAGGTAACGATCACATTTCCTTGCGCCGACATCGTTTTAATTCCTGGCGAGCCTTAAACCTGTCATCTGCCAACGCGTATGAGCAGGAAAAAAGTTACGATAGGTAACTCTGGAATGACCATCGGGAGTATAAGCAGAACTCCCCCTTAAAACCATCTGATTGACCATGAATTTTCCATTATATTCACCAGCCGCACCTTCCCAAGGTGTATATCCTGGATAAGGGATGTAGTTACTGCTTGTCCATTGCCAAACTTTTCCAAAAATATCTAAGCTTGATTTCGGTTTTAGTCTTGCGAAAGCCTCCCATTCAAATTCTGTCGGTAATCTAGCGCCCGCATATTCACTAATATTTCGATCAGCCCACCGCGCAAATGCGTCAGCTTCAAAGTAGCTAATATTCGATACTGGAGCATGCATATCAAGTAACGAGCGGCCGTAAAGCGAGAAGCGATACGGTTGGTCTTTATGATCTAGAATCCAATAGAGGGGGCTACTGATATTTTTAGTCTTTAGCCATGTCCAACCCTCATCTAACCACCAATTAAAATTTTCATAGCCACCATCTTCGATAAATCGAAGCCAGTCTGCATTACTGACCAATTTGCTCCCTATTGAATGGGTTTGATTTAGGGCGGAATGTTTTGGCGCCTCATTGTCGAAATAAAATTCATTGCCCTCATATCCAATATCTACTAGTCCATTGATGCCCTCTATCCAATGAAATGTCTCCGGCGTTGACGATGCTTCTGTAGTCTCTAAAAAGTAGGCTGGGTACAGTGAGTTATGAGAGAAAAGGTGATTAATATCAGTTAACAACAACTCCTGGTGTTGTTGTTCGTGCTGAATCCCAAGCTGCAATAACCAAAGTAATTCAGGAGAAGCCTCAGCCATGACTAATTGCGTGACTCGATTATCGATATTTTCGCGCCACTCCAGAACTTCTTCCATGGAGGGACGCGTTAGTAGTCCGCGTTTTTTTCTAGGATGTTTATCCCCGATCCCGTTGTAGTAGCTGTTGAATAAGATGGCAAAATGCGGATTCCAGTAGGAGAATTTTTTCTCAAAAGGCTTTAAAAGCATAAGCTCATAAAACCAGGTGACGTGGGCTAAATGCCACTTAGCAGGACTTGCATCCTCCATAGATTGCGCTTGGCAGTCTTCCGGACTTAGGTTTGCAATTAGATCAATTGAGTATTCTCGAGAACGTTTAAATGAAGCCAACAATTCATCCGATGACAGGGCTTGTTTGTGGTATTCGCTTTTATTGGACATAGATCAAAGAAAATTGGTAATCAGTTCGAAAATTTTTATATAAATAAAATCATAAACTAATCAAAATCGTGCTTCTTAATTCTTTTTTTGTGAACGTGATAAAGCTACACAAATTGATATTCTTATTTTGGGGACGGAACAACTAATAATCGATTGATTGGCATCGAAAATCGTGCCTGCCTAACGGAGTCTCCACCTAGATTTGATAACGCGAGTAGGTCCGATAACTCTAAAAGCATAGTTCGTCGGACCTCGGTTGGTAAGGTGAATGCAGCGTAAAAGAAACCCGCGGCGAGTTCGGCTACTTCAGTTGCGGGTCCTTCCATGGATACCACGTTAGTTTTCACTGTCACCTCTGCATCTGGAAAGGTCGCGCTGACAAGATGATTTAAGCTGTCTGTGCCACGTATGCGCGGATCGCCCAAATCAACTTGGCCATAACTGGGTAGCTCTGCTTGGACACATTTATAAATTAAGTCGTGGACTTCGGTATACCTTGATGCCGCACTCATGGGGCCATCGACTAGTGCTGCGAAGCGTCCTTCCGTCGAAAGTACCCGGCGGATTTCATCTAAGACCGGCCCAATTGGGTTCATCAAAGTTAGTGCCCAATGGCAAAGCACAACATCTATGGAGTTATCGCTGATCACATTCAGATCCTGCGCTTTTAGTTCGAAGAATTGAGCCACGCCTTTTGGCAAACGAGTCTTGGCAAGTGCTAATTCTTCAGGAGACATATCAACTCCTGTTAATTGGAGATTTGAATTACGATCGTATAGGATTTCCAATAATGGTCCCGAGCCACACGCTAGATCAAGGACGCGAGTGCCGTTAACACTAGGCACCACTTCAGCAAGCCATTCGTAACTGTTACGCCCCTCCTCGTCGCGGCAGGTGCTTGCGCACATTTCAGTGAAACCTGCATTGTGTTGATGGACGGTTCTTAAATGAGAAAGAAGTGCTGTGTCATCGGGTTGTTGATTGCGTGTGAGACTGTCTGTCCAGGCCGAATTTAACCCATCGTTTTTATTCATTTTTTGTCTTTACTTAAAACTTAAGGAGCGGTGGAGGCTAATCGGGCCATTAGCCTTGTTCGCGAGTGTCAGAAGATTCTATCAATTGTTCGTCATTAATTGGCCAGCAAACTGGATTCATGGGGCTAGCGGCAATATCACCAGGTTTGACATTTGGCATAAATTTTTGCCAATCACCCGAAACCATCGTTGGAGCATCCATAACCCGTGCTCCGTCCCGAAAATAAGTGTTAGCTAGAGCAATCCGGCTACGATTAGTACAGTTACCCGAGGCGGTATGGAAGCTTAAATTGTGGTGAAAGCTAACTTCGCCCAATTCGAATGGGGTTTCATTAACGGAAACATTATGCTGTGAAAAGAGTTTAGTTATTCCTCGGTCATAGCCAGTTCCGCTCTTTTCAAATACCACATCATCAACCAACTGATGAACGTCGAGTGGGTAAGCGAAAGCGAGAGGCCCCATTTTAATCGGAATGGGTTGCGCTGGCGCCCAGGCAGTAACTACATCATTAGTATCTAGTGGAAAGTGATGGTCGTCGAAGTGCCATGGTGTGCGGCCACAACCCGGTTGTTTTGCTAAAACATTATCGTGGTAAAGCCGAACTGCAGGCACTCCAAGTAGATCAGCGGAAATTTGCCCTAGGCGAGGTGATAATACGTAAGCACGTATTAATGGGTTGTCGGGCCAGATCATTTCGAGACTGAGAAACCGGTCATGTGCGGATTCATCGGGATCCACTTCAAACTCTTGTTTTAATAGCCTAATTAATTCGCCTCTAAGTTTTAATACTGCCCCAGGCGAAAAAACGTCCCGTATCTTGACGAACCCATTTTCCCTAAAGAACGTGATTTGGTCATTCGCTAATAGATAAGGCTCAGCCAGTTCGGCCATAACCTCATCGAGGCTTGGAATTGCAATGTTGGGAAGGGGTTCAGCGTTGGCTAGCGCATCATTTTTAACTTCGTTTTCGGCGAGACCGACATACCAATCCCACCAAGCTTGATTATCTTTATCCCAAGGCGCACTGATATCGGTTGTATCAGTCATCTTGGAACTTAACCTTGCCTAGGAGATGTAGCATTTGACTCTGATGGATAACATTTTTTATGTTTGTAAGCGTTCCTTGTTACTTAACTAATTGGGTGAGCGAACAAAAAATTCATCACCACTGCGAACCAACACAATTTGTATTTCTGATGTTACTTTCACTGAGCGTATATCACGGCAAAATATTGTTTAGGATCAGTCCATATTTGAGTACTTTCAAAACCTGCCTGATCCAACAAATTACTAATAGTTTCAGTAGTATATTTGTGAGAGTTCTCAGTGTGAATTAGTTCCCCTTTTTTCAGGACTCTAGAATGTCCAGGCCAGGTAATAGTGGTTTTCTCAAGGGTTTCTAGATAAAGCTCAACTCTGCTTTCCGTGTGATTTATTATTACCTTGTGACTAAATTGTTCAATCTTAAAGTCAGATCCTATTAGTGAATTAACCGAGTTCAAAATATTGAGATTAAAAGCAGCAGTAACTTTTAAAGGATCGTCATATGCTAACTTTAAAATGGAGTCTTCCTTCATCAGGTCGACCCCAAACAATAATCCACCGCCTTTAGCTTGATCCTTAATTTGGCGAAGGAGGTGAAGTGCCTCTGAAGTTAGAAAATTTCCTATGCTCGACCCAGGGTAAAAAAAGACCCGATTTTTTTCGGGAATAGATTCTGGAATCAATATTTGCTTTGAAAAATCCATACCCATGCATTGCACGTTTATATGCGGATATTTTCCTGCAAGTTTCGTTACCGCGTCTTGCAAATATTCTATTGAAAAATCAATAGCTAAATAGTTAGAAGGTTTTAGAGAGTTGAAAAAAGATTCCGCTTTTTGACAATTTCCAGCACCTAAGTCAATTAGGTTGCCCCCAACGCCGATCGCATCAACAATTTGAGTTTCAAAGCAGGAAAAAATATCTTTCTCAGTATTGGTTGGGTAATACTCTGCCAGTAGGGTTATGGCCGTAAATAGATGCGAGCCTAGAGGGTCATATAAAAATTTTGGAGAAATTGATGGTGACTCTGATAGTAAGCCAATCTCTACTTCGCGAATGAGATCACGATGATCAGATGAGGCGTTATCTAAAACGTTGGAGGGTTGCATAAGCTTCTTCGGAGGTGATGAGTTTGATCGGATTCTTCGTATCGCTTGAAATTAAAAAAAGGTGCCGAAAAGTCACGGACCCTCTGTTGTTTATCTTCAAAGCCTTATAAGCATTTATATTACTGAGTCTATAAGTAAAACATGTAACCAATGAAGGTTGCGCAAAAGTGAAAATTTATATGCCACCATTTATTCATAAACGCTTCGTTCTCTGCTACGCTCGTCTCCAAATTCTATTAGAGCTTATAGAGCTTTCGAAGAGACGAGACTTTGGTCAGCGTTTTTTAAACAGGCATAGTATAACCGAAGCTGAGTCTAAAGCCCTTATCGCTGTGGCTGCGTGGCAAATATGCAGAAAATGGCTGAGACATCATCAGCATATGATGGGTATAGGTAACTAGGGAAGAGCTGATTTATAAGGTTGGACGTTAACGAGAGGCGGCTTAAGATCTTGCATCGATGATAAAAAGGCGAGGGTTTTATTTTAACTGTTGATGGACAAAAAAATGGGGAAGACTATGAAACGTATTGGAGGCTGTCTGTGTGGTGAAACACGGTATGAAATAGTTGGTGATCCAGTGAGAGTAATCTATTGCCATTGTAATGATTGCAAAAAGCAGACAAGCACTCCCTATTCAATAGTGGCAAGTTATGCGAAGGAGCAAGTTTATATTCAGAATCCGGGATTTCTCAAAACTTATGAGTCAACTGGTGATTCAGGCATGCCTGTCAAACGTACGTTCTGTAGTAACTGTGGGTCGCCAATTTTCTCGGAGGTCCATATGGCACCGGAAATGTTACATATTAAAGCGGGAGGCTTTGACGATATGTCGTGGCTAGAACCTACCGCTGAAATTTACACGAAAGATAAAGTTCGGTGTGCGAATATCAATGAGTCGATTGACAGTTACCCTAGTGGTCGGCCACGAAAGTAAATATGTTTGGTCGCAAAAAATTTTTTGGGCTATCGTTCAACGCTAACGAAAATATGGAGTGATTTATATGTTCGCTGAACAGGAGTTTATTTCCGAAGGTGTAATTTTAAGAGGCCGCTGGTACTCAACAAAAGAACCAACAATCTCTCCTTGTATCGTCATGTGCCATGGAACCTCTGCAACTATTTCGATGGCTCTATCTAGTTATGCTGAGGAGTTTCAGAAAAATGGTTTTAATGTTTTTTTATTTGATCACGTTGGTTTCGGAAGAAGTGAAGGTAAGGTCAGGCAAACAATAAATCCTTGGGTGCAAGGCAAAGGTGTGGCAGATGCTGTTGAATTTGTAAAATCACAAGTGGAATCGCATAACGGAAAAATTATACTTTGGGGCGACAGTTTTTCGGGTATGTTGGTTTTAGTGGTGGCTGGCTTGGTTAATGGCTTGTGTGGCACAATTTCATTTGCTGCATCGTGTGGAGTAAATGTCTTAGAGTTTAAAAATCCAAAAGAAAGCCTAACAGCCTTAAAAACCATATTTAATGCTGGCGAATTTGATAAGCTGAGACACTCGGTTCGAGAAGGGCCAATGCCAGTTGTTTCGTCTGACCAAGACAACAGTCCATCTTTACTTAAACCAATACAAGCGTTCCGCTGGTTTATAGAGCAGGGCGGTCAATGGAATAGCGGTTGGGAGAATAGAGTTACACGCGTCATTCCGGAAACCGACGTTCCTTTCTCTCCTTTAGTTACAGCACCATTCATAAAAGCACCAGTGCTAATGATGGTTGGTAAGCAAGATGAAATGCCGCAAATTAGTATTGAAGTTCAGTCAGAAGTGTTTAGAAGGGTGAAAAGTAAAAAGCAAATTTATGAAATTGACGGGGGTCATTTTGGTGCTCTCTATCCCCATACGCCTTTATTTTATGAAGCAATAGAAATTCAACTTAAATTTATTAAATCCATTACTTAGAGATTGATAATGGTTTTGAGCAGTTCTATCGGTTTAGGTAGACGCTCCCCTAGGGGTGTGTGGTTCTCATCAGAAATACTCCTGGTCTTCCTCTTTAATTAACTAGAAAAAAAGGTGAGAACCTCAGAACAGCCTGTGCCTTTGGAGAAGCACATCGATCGCTACTAGATCGACACCTAGACTGCTTGAGGTCCCCTAGGAAGAAGGGAGAAGTGGTTAGATTAACGAGGTGTTGTGCTTTTATAGAGGCGGGGGTGTGGCAATTGAGTGGCTTCTGCCGTCGATATTCCGATAAATTATTCATATTTTCCCGTAATCCAAACCAAGTTAGGGTTACGAGAATATGTTCCAGAGCGCTTATCGTTATTCCCTTGATTTAGTGATAATAAATCATATTAATCCCTTTGATTGGTTTCGTGATCAACGCTAAAGATGGCTGAGCCAACTTTATTCTTTATCAGAAGTCATTGATTTTTATAATTAAATAAGCTAAGATTTGCACGTAGCAACTTATATTGTTTGTTACTAAAGGTAAAACGTAACCGCACAAGAGAGATTAATCTTCTAAACGATTAATAGTATCCATCAGCCTGATGTTAAGTGTGGGTCACCAGCAAAAATATTGATTGATCGATTCATCAACTCTATTAATTAGTGTTAGCGATTAGTCCCTCTAAATGATAAATCTATATGTATATGTCTACTGACGCTTAGAAGCGCTCTTCCAATGGCATGGCTTTAGTTAATATTTGCGATGATGTTTATCGCTAGTCGAAATACTGTCCGTAGCGTAACAACAATAGCTTCTATTGCTCTTAGCTCATAGCTGCCCTGGTAGGACTATATGGACCAATAAAACCGAGCATTCTCAGTAATGACGTAATGGTCATACCTTTGCGTGAATATTCTGATATTTATCATTTACGATTCACAACAAACAAGTGTAATGATCGAACAATGATGATTGGTTTTTATCACTATTCCAGGCCGTTCACTCGATCGGATTTTGATAGAAAACTTAATTGTCTCTGTGCATAAAAATCTGTCTATTTAAATAAGAAAAGGAAAAGGTAATGAAAACAATCGCCATCATTGAAATTAATGGCTCGCAAACAATACCCAGCTTATGAATGGTCCTGGTAAGCCTACTGCAGTGATTTATTGTGAAGGAAATTTTGGCAAGGTGGACGGTAAAACAGCAAATGGATTGATTCACCGGTGTGATGCGTATCGTATTTTATCGGTAATTGACTCTAGCAAAGCTGGCACAGACAGTGGATCTGATTTGTTCGGAGATGCAAATGATATTCCAGTTGTTCGAAATATTAGCGAGGCATTAAATCTTAATGATCTCAAGCCAGAAGTCTTTATTTACGGTTTGGCGCCTGCTAACGGACGTTTGTCACAAAGGGATCGAGATGTGATTACCCACGTAATCTCTCAAGGAATGGACGTAGTTTGTGGGTTACATGAGTTTCTTACTGAAGACGTTACTTTTATTGAGTTGGCCACAAAAAACGATGTGACTATTTATGATGTGCGCAAGCCGAAACCAAATCATGAGTTACGGGTATTTGATGGATCAGTTGGTTTGGTGGAGGCAAAGCGTATTGTTGTCATGGGTACTGATTGCGCCATTGGTAAAAGAACCACCGCTACAATTTTGGATAGTTCTTTAAATTCTCAGAGGATAAAAACTACACTCATTGCGACAGGACAAACCGGCTTGATGCAAGGAGCTCGATACGGAGTTGTAATGGATGCGTTGCCATCTCAGTTTTGTGCAGGGGAATTGGAGTCGTGCATTACCCGGGCGGCGAAGGAGTGTGAATTGGATGTTATTTTAGTTGAAGGTCAAGGGGCCTTAAGTCACCCGGCGTTTTGTACTTCTGCGTTGATTCTTAGAGGTAGTCAACCTAATGGAGTGATCCTACAGCATGCACCAAAGCGCCAGTACCGTTGTGATTTCCCAAGTATGTGCGTTCCAGAATTAGCTGATGAGATACTAATGATTGAAAGTTTTAGTAATACAAAGGTAATTGGGATCACCATTAACCACGAGTATATGTCCGATGCGGAGGTAAAGTACGCCATATTAAAGTACAGGGATACCTTTGGACTCCCAGTCCTTGACCCTTTGCGAAGCTCGCAAGAAACATTAGCAGCTTTGGTTATTGATTCATTTAGCGATCTTAAATGGCCTTTAACCAATTGATGGTTAGGGACGGATTACGTGTGGAGATAGACTTAAATAAGGTTCGTGAAAATACTGCCTGGTTGGCTAAAGCGTTGGGTAATCGCAGAGCTACCGTTACGGGGGTTACGAAGGGAGTTGGGGGAAATCCTGCAGTTGCTCGGGCAATGCTCGAGGGTGGGGCTACTCAGTTAGCAGACTCTCGTTTATCTAACATTTCTCGAATGCGAATGGCTGGTATCTCTTGTCCTATGATTATGATTCGTTCACCTCTCGCGCATCAAATCAGCGGGGTCATCAAATATTGTGAGGTTAGTTATAACAGCGATTTAAGTACCATCAAAAAGCTTTCTAAAGCCGCTATTAAACTGCGTCATCAACATGGTGTGGTGCTAATTATAGAAATGGGAGATGGCCGTGACGGGATCCTTCCAATACATGTGCCGCATATGATTTCTGAAATTAAAAATTTACCTGGTATTTCCCTAGTCGGTCTAGCTACAAACGCTGGCTGTTTGAACGGAGCGGCGCCATCTATCGCGAGTATGCTCCAATTCACCGATTTAGTAGTGGCAAGTGAGAAAGCATGCGGCAGAGCCTTTAACTTTAATTCAACAGGAGGCTCATCAGCTTTGTCTTGGGCTTTATCCTCATCATCTATGGGCCGAGTGGAAAACCTTCGTCTCGGAGAGTCAATTTTTCTTGGTATAGATCCTATTACACACGATTCAATTCAAGGGTTGCATCAAGATGCAGTAGCGTTATTTGCCGAGATTATTGAGTCAACGCCGACAGATATAACATTACAGTCTAGTAAGCAATTGAGTGGCGAATGTACTCGACTTGTATTGGCAATCGGCACACAAGATACTGATATCAGCGGCCTTCAATCGCCGCATGGTCTACATATTATCGGTGCCACTAGCGATCACATGATCGTTCATAGTTCGATCCGAGATTGCCGAATGCATTCGGATATTAAGTTCTCGCTAAACTACAGCGCGCTCGCTCGTGCATCGAACTCTCATGACGTTAAGACCTTTGTTCATGATAATGCATCAAGTACAGAATTAGGCGTTATATCAAAGATTGAAAACTCTTTAGCTTAGAATCAAAACATTTTCTGAAGAAGTCTCTACCTAAATTCAGATCATGCAGTACTTCTTCCATACCAGTTGCAGTCAGTGGGAGATACTAATGAGGAAGACGATAGTTACGTTTCTTAGCTAACGCTCTCCAATGTTCAGCATCTAACCAATCCTGTTTGAGTTGATTACCCGCAGTGATTGCTCTTTGTCTTCCCACGATAGCCTTGTTTCAGTCACCTGATATATGCCCCTCTGATCCTCTCATACCGTGCTGTGAGGGGCTGGGATCGTTTCTATTTGGTGAGGTGGCATAAACCCCTAGGTGGTCTTCTTTTAAGACGAAATCATCCCCGTTAGAGGACTTAGAGTAGGGTGTATTTTGATTGGATTGAGACAACGTAATTCTCCTTTCATGAAGGGTTTAATTGCTTGAATTACGCTGGCTCGAACAATCCGAGTTATCAGCTTTTAATACTGCGTATTATACCACAAAATAATCAATAAGTCAATATAAAACAATGACTTAAGTATGACTATTGTATGGCATTTACACACTCTATTTTTACCTCTTAGTTCATCCGTGACATTTACTGCATTTATGACAGGAGAGCCTGTCACCAATTTGCTTTATTGATTATATTGTGTTTTTTTAAATTAAAATATATTGCAGTTTTCAATGCTGTTTCAGTTTAATTTTTATACCTATTTGGAGGTTACAAGATGAATTGTCAGAGAATATTAAGAGGATTGGTTTTTGTTTTTGGTTTGATCGGTCTTGCTGTACACGCAGCGGGTGGCTCTTATCATAGTGTTGCTGTGGCGAATTCCGAATGGAAATCAATTGAAGTAAATGATGGAACGCTAATGTCTGGATACTTAACAGGCGCTGCGTCCATAGTAAGTGGTAGTGGAGTGATCCAAACTGGTATGACTAATACCTCGGTCTGTATTGTCAGTGTCAAGAAGCATTCTGCAGGTAGAGATATAGTTGCGGAATGCTCCGCCCATTATACGGAGCTCGATTCTAAGATGTTTATGCGGTTTGAGAGAAAAGCTGGTGATGTTGCGGCTTCCGGTGCAAAGGGAGATGGCGTAGCGAAGATTTCTGGAGGTACTGGGAAGCTGCAGGGAATTAGCGGAGCATGTTCATACAATATTAAGTACTTGAATGCCGACCTGCACGTTACCAACATGGAGTGCGATTACGAGCTGTGATTTCGGTTTAGGAGTCACTCAAAAGAGGGCGTCTTAATTGACGCCTTTTTTATATCTCCCAAGCTACCTATAGATCACGTAACCCTGTGTAGACCCTCCCCCCGGGGTGTTTAGGGGTGGAATAAAGGGTACAAATTGGTACAAAGGTGTGGTACGAAGCCAGAAATTATGACTTTGTAACTTATTGATTTATATAGATTAAATCAACTGAAAATAGGGTGGCGGAGAGTGAGGGATTCATGCCTTACGAAATCAAGCGTTATTAAACTAATATTTGAGAAGTAGTTCGCTGATCTTTGGATCGGACTGAACGGTAACAGTTACAGTATTCGTTGTGATATCGAAACTCTCTTGGACTACAAAAACTCCTTTTTGTATGGCATTAATTTTCTGAGTTATGGTGGTAATAATTCTTTGAGCAGTATTAGAAGCAATGACGGCATTTCCTTCTGTACTTTGTTCGTTAGTGCTCGACTCTGTTAAAATCTCCTCTCTAGACTCTATTAGCGTCTCACGCATCTTTGCTATTTGCAGTCTGGCTTTTGCCTCCGCAACTTTGGCCGCGTTTGACTTTGCGCTAGGTGTATCTCCCACTACTGGGGCTGACGCTTGGCTAGTTATTGTTTCTAATATGTCATCCTCGATAGTAACTTGAATAAAACCGCCTACAAAGTAGCGTTCGATAACCTCATTTCGCGGGTTGTTAGTAATATCTGATTTTGAAGCACAGGCCACCAGAAAAAATGAGATGCAAGTGATAAATAATTTTTGAACCATTCTTAACCTCAGCATTTAGTTACAATTTTAGGTGTGGCTTTCACGATATTTTTCATAATGTCAGGTTGAGTTATTTTAACTTGAACCGTACCAGTCAAACTTCGATCGTGGAAAGTATAAAAACCACGATGTCCGCCCATCATCATAAACACATCGTCAGACTCTGTGTTTAGATTAATATCTGTACAAGCGCTTGTAATAATTTGATCGTTTGCGTTTAAAAATTCGAATTCCAAACCAACTTGTTGGTAATACCCACGGTTTCCTACTGCTCCCAAAAGGGCGTCGGTGAATGTACTGTCGTTAAATACGTAAGAAGTGCCGTACTGCGTGCTCCACCAAGACGAGTTGTCGCCGATGAAGCTGATCTGACCGCAAGCGTGGCTGCTGGGTAACCAACCGTAATAGGGATCCCTGTACATGCCGCAGCTTGTGTCCGAGAATTCAACCGCATACTGGTATAGAGCTTCAAAGAAGGTTTGAGACCAGGATATTTCCCAACGAATATCAATATAAAGATTTCGATCATCGGTATATTGAGATTGCTGGCTCACTAATTTTGGAATTATTGCATTCTCGGGAAAGGAATCGAAAATCTGAGGTAAGACTGACAGTCTCTCTCCCCGACGATTGACTTCACGCTTTATTGATTGATATACCTGCTCCCCTTCTATTGCGACAGACTCTTCTTGGTATGATTCGGCGTAAAAGTCGACGAGTGCGCTGCGCGATATGGATGCGTTAATCAACATATAGACACTAGTATTTTCTTTTTTCTCTTCGATAATTTCAAAGCCGCGTATGTAACCCGCTGAATACTGTATCAGTCTATTTCGACGGATTTCTTCGTTTTCAACCTGTAGTTCGCTGCTAATAAATACTCCGGAGGCTTTTCTCACCGCATTAAGAAGTGCTTTTTCGATTGCCTCGTCTCGGGTTTCAGCGATCGCTTCCCCGGTCGCGAAGATTACGTCATTTTTTTTTGAGTAATTTGATGTGCTTGTATTTTTTGAATCTTCCGTAGATGCGCAGCTAGACAGCAACATAAGGCTAATAAATACAAACGTAAGCCTATTATTGACCACATTAAGTTGCGGGCATATCTCGGAGTTATTCAAATGTGGGCTTGATCTTATTTTAGAGTTAGTCCACCACATAGCCATTATGGCACTGATACGAAATGACATCTTCAAAGTTTTCACAATACATAGTGATAGTTTGGCCCTTTTGTAATTCAGCAACTTTGGCGAGTGCGTCCGACCTAACATAAACACTAATCCCTAAAAAAGTGCCCGCCGCATCTAAGGCAACATAGTACCTATCGCCAGAACTGCTAATTCTATCTACCATACCTGTTAGCTGCAGTGGTTTCTTTGAATACTTCAATTCGGCTGCGAGTTGATTATTACTCCACGCCCTTGCAAGTTCATCTGCAGTTACTGTCGTGATATCTTCAGCATGAGAAAAACTATTAACGAGTATTAATGAGCAAAACGCTAAGATTTTTGAAATCGGCATAACTGCTTTCTGTGGTTAGGGTTAATTTAAACAACATATAACGAAAATTTGAGTTGCTTGTTTATCATCATAGATAGTTTTCATATTTTAATTACTTTTTAAACTCAAATTAAATAAAATCATGTTAGATGGGAAAATTATATTTGTTACGGACACTTTTCTGCGGCGGAGTTTTTTTGATGCTGTATGTTGTGACTCAGGTAAATCAAGCTTTAGGTGAAGATCATCTATTAAAGTACGATTGCGACACTTGGGATCATGGGTTTATGGTGATCAATCTATCACAGAAAAAAGTCTATTTTCTAGATGAGGTTACTATTTTTACCGATACACCTCCTGATCGAAGCGAGTTCTACGCTTCCTCTGAAGATGATGACTACAGCGTGAGACTATGGTTGAAAGACTTTGATCCGTATTTAGAGAACCCTGCGTCCTCTTTTTCGTTCACTTGGAGCGCGGATGTGATGAATGGCTCTGAGGAACTGATTGGTAATAATTACACCGAGGGATTTTGCACACGTGTGTCTCACCATTGAGGTCATTTTTTGTATCTCCCAAGCTACCTATAGATAACGTAAGCCTTTGTAGACCATCCCCCGGGGTGTTTAGCTTGCATAGAAATAGTTCTAGTCTTCCTACTTTAGATAATAAAAAAGGTGAGAACCCCAGAAAAGTCCATGCCTCTGGAGGAGTGAGGCCCGATCGCTACATAACCGGAAAAGTCATCCCAACGTTCTCGAAGTGAACACTATTATCGAGGCGACTGAACTCTTCATCGCCTAAGGGAGTTACCAATGAGTTTAAAAGCGGTCGCTACTAATTAATCGTTTCATAGTCTTTATTCCGTGGAGCTCGACTTCCATTACGGGTTTAACGATAAGAACAAGAGAGACTATCCAGGCTCATGGTACCAAAGCTTCCATCTTCTCCGAATAATGAAGTAACCTTACAATAATATGTTCGGTCAATGTAGTCCCCACCGGCCGTACCAGAAGCCTTGAAGCTGAAGATGCAGTCCCCACCTTTGCTCACATAAGTTTCAGCTTCTGAATAGGCGTTCTTCCCCATGTTTTTCTCGAGTTCCCTAAGCTTATAGTCCATTATCGACGCAGCGCTAAAGATCGTTCCGTAACCTGGATTGTAAAAGCTGGTTACCTTACTACAAAGCGCTAGCAACTCATCTTTTGTAATGCAGGTCTCGTTATCTCCTTTTTCGCAACTGCCATCAGCGTAATGAGTGAATTCACCATTGCCGGAGGCAATACGCTCAGCTCTCTGAAGTTGGGCTTCTTTAATGCGTCGTTGACGCTCTTCTTCTCTTTGTGCGTCAGCAAGCCGCTCTTTTTCGTCCCGTTTTTGCTTAACCTCTAGTGCGGTAATCCCATCTTGAAGCCCGGTAGACCTGTCATTTAAAAATTTTATGACCGTGGATAAATTTTCCCCATCAGCGTACCCCAGTTCATTCATCTCTTGCGCTACGTTCTTATATTTCTGAAGACTATCGACATCGAAATCTAGCAATGCTTTAAGGCCTTCAGCATTCACGCCGATGGCATCAGCGAACTTGCTGTCCGCAAATGAAGCGAATCCGTTGTTTTTCGCCCAAGCTTCCTGGAGGTTTTTAACCTCTAGTAAACCGTTCAATTCATAAGAAAAGTTTTCGTTAATTCTTTTTGCTGCATTCGTAAATTCTAATAATTGAACCGGATATGCAACGAAAGTATTGCAGGTAGTGGAGTCACGAAAATCGATCTGCCATTGCTGAAAGAATTTTTCAAGATCATCAAAAGTGCCTTGATATAGACTTTGCGAATTAAATTCAGTATCCGCATTCTTCATTGCTTGCCTCAAGCCCGTTGTAAACGTTTGATCCGGTTCCATCAGGGGATATTGAAGAAACGGCACTGCTTCGTCTCCCGAAATATTGAAAGTGCAAAGTTTAATCTTTTCATTTTTCTTAGGATACGAGAGGTTTATCGATCCCAGGTGTGAATTTATAGCACTTTCAGATAATTCTAAATAGCGATTTCCAAGTTCATCTAATTTGTTCTTTTGCACGATATCTTGCTGCTCCAAATTTGATTTAGCTTCTTGAAGTTCAATTTCAGAAATGATTGCTACAGGCTCAAATTCTTCAAAATTCACAGCACTGACTGCTTTGTATTGTAGAAAAAGAATATCGGTTTCGCCCCCCCGGACTATGAACACTCCATCGCTTTCGACTCCGCAGCTTTTTGACACGAGTGCCCCGTTGTAAGCAGTGTTAAGCGAACCGAATGTTTCTCGTATTTTGATGTCAAAAATTCTTTCTGCCATCTCTGCAGAAAGATGCTGAAAATCATCTGTGTACCATACGTTGCAGTATTCTAATGTGGAGGTTGTTTCTACAGCCGCTATAACCGAATCTGAAAAAACGATGTCACCTTTGAGATTTTGCGTGGTTTTTAAGTCAGAAACTTTAGAAAAAAGTACTACAAGATCATTTGGCTGATATTGTTGCTCCTGCGATAAAGCTGCATTTGAATACAAAACGGAAACCAAAACAGGGAATATAAAATTTAAAAAATTTCTCATTATTATGACTCTCTGATGTTCAAGGGAATAATTCGTTTAAGTTGACTAAACTCAGTTCATATTGTTCTCAAAATATTAGCGAAAACTTTTCTTCTTGGCAATGATCAACAACGCATTACTAATTCGCAAAATCTTTAAAAAATTAGATTTTAACGTCCAAGGCTACACATGATTTTCGATAGAACAAATAAGTCCTGATGCAGTATTGGTTTTTTACTGGATATACTGCCGAGGTTGATAGATTAAGTATTTTATTCTCAGTAGGCCTGGAGTTGCTCCGATCAAATTCAATACTGATGTTCGGTGTGACGCCTTTTCTGTATCTCCCAAGCTAGCTATAGACCACGTAACCCTGTGTAGACCCTCCCCCGGGGTGTTTAGCTCTCATCAGAAATACATCTAGTCTTCCTAATTAGATAATCAAAAAAAGGTGAGGACCCCAGTACAGTCCATGCCTCTGGAGAAGCATATCGATCGCTGCTAGACCGACATTTAGACTGCCTGAGGTTCCCTAGGAAGCAGGGAGGAGTGGTTAGATTAACTACGTGATGTGGTTGTAGAAGGGCAGCGGTGTGGCAATTGAATGGCTTCTGGAATCTGGTTTACTGAGCTTTACTCGTGAACTCATGAAGTTATTTAGATGAGATCAAACTAAAAGTAATTTAGTTATAAAAAAATAGTATTTATCTTCTCCACCAATATTGGGTAGTCTTCGCCCACGCATTAAGACTTGGGAGACCAAGCCAACCTGCCGGTCCAGGTAAGGTGGTTTCGAGAAATCGGATGTGAGCTGTTTCAAGCTAACAAATGGACTCTCTCATGTTGAATGCAAGTATTTTTTGGGTGGATTTATTCCAATTGCCAAACCCTGATACCTATCAAATTGGCTAAAACATGGAGAATTAAATGAGTAACGTAGTCAATGAAATTAAATCTGCAAATGCCAAATATGTGGAGAGTTTTGGGGAAAAAGGGTTATTACCTCTACCTCCTGGAAGGCAATTTGCAGTTCTAACTTGCATGGATGCGAGGCTAGATCCTGCTAAATACGCCGGTCTCGCTGAGGGAGATGCGCATGTAATACGGAACGCTGGTGGCAGGGCTAGTGATGATGCCATTAGATCACTAGTGATTTCATATAAGCTCCTCGGGACCAAAGAGTGGTTTGTCATACACCACACAGACTGTGGGATGGAGTTATTTGACAATGAAATTATGGGTAATTTACTCTCTGGTAGCTTAAAAACAGCATCTGTGGATGCGTCAGGCTGGCACGATAGCAATGCTGGCGGAGGTACTAGCGATGGCAAATATGTGAATTGGTTAACGTTTAAAGATAACGCCGAGAGTGTTGTTGAGGATGTTCAAAGGATAAGAAACAACCCAATGGTTCCCAAGGATATTCCAATATATGGATATATTTATGACTGCAAGACGGGGCAGTTAAACGAGGTATCGGAGGCGACTGAAATCGGAAAAGCTACCTAGACACTCACCTAACTTTAGAAAACAAGGTTATAGCCACTATTATTTTTTAGTGGCTTTTTTGTATCTCCCAAGCTACCTATAGATAACATTACCCTGTGTTAGCCCTCCCCCCGGGGTGTTTAGGGGTGGAATAAAGGGTACAAATTGGTTACACAGACATGTTACACACCCCAAATTCTTACCCTTATAACCTATTGATTTATATATATTAAATTAAATAAAAATAGGGTGGCGGAGAGTGAGGGATTCGAACCCTCGATAGGGCTATAAACCCTATACTCCCTTAGCAGGGGAGCGCCTTCAGCCGCTCGGCCAACTCTCCGTTCGGCGACACTGATAGTGCGCCGAGAGCGTGTATTCTAGTTGAAAGTGTTTCTTGTATCTACTGCGATTGTCCAAGATCGAAGACTTGATGCAACGATCTTACAGCGAGCTCCATATATTTCTCGTCTATAACCACTGTGATCTTGATTTCTGAAGTCGAGATCATTTGTATATTTACGCCTTCTTCGGATAAAGCGGCAAACATTTTACTCGCCACGCCCCCATGGGAACGCATCCCAACACCAACCAAACCTAACTTACAAATTTTATCGTCACTAACGAGATCTCGTGCACCAATTACGTCTTGAACTGGCTTTAGTAGCTTTAGGGTTTTTTCTAAGTCTTTGCGATGCACCGTGAATGAGAAATCTGTTTTTCCATCAGTGCTGATATTTTGAACAATCACATCAACCTCAATATTTGCCCTCGCTATCGGGTCAAGAATTTTGAAGGCTATCCCGGGTGTATCGGGCACTCCGAGTACGGTAATCTTCGCTTCGTCACGATTAAATGCAATACCAGAAACTAGTGCGGCTTCCATAGTGCCATCATCCTCAAATGTAATTAGTGTTCCTGATTGAGCTTCATCCTCAATCGAAAGATTTGGGTCTGTTAGGCTAGATAAAACGCGAAGCCTAACTCGATACTTTCCAGCAAATTCGACTGAGCGAATTTGTAATACTTTTGATCCTAAGCTTGCCATCTCAAGCATTTCCTCAAAAGTGACTGTGCTCAGCCTACGCGCGCTGGGCACTAGTCGAGGATCTGTTGTGTAGACACCATCAACATCAGTGTATATCTGACACTCTTCTGCGCCGAGTGCCGCAGCTATGGCAACGCCAGACGTATCTGACCCACCTCGTCCTAAAGTGGTGATCTTGTTATCTGCATCAACTCCCTGAAATCCAGCGACAACAATCACCTTACCCGAGCTAAGATCGCTTTCTAATCGTTCTTTGTCGATTTCTAGAATCCTTGCTTTATTGTGTGCGCTATCTGTGAGGACTCGAATCTGCGCCCCAGTGTAAGATGTTGCGGGAACGCCTAAGTCAATCAATGCCATTGCCAACAGGCCGATGGTTACTTGTTCTCCAGTCGAACAAACTACATCTAGTTCTTTAGGGTCAGGTTGGGCTTGGATGGTGTGTGCCAACTCAATAAGTCGGTTAGTTTCCCCGGACATGGCAGATACAACTACCAAAACGTCATGACCCGCGTGCTTCCATTTGGCAACGCGTTGAGCAACGTTTTTTATTCGGTCGGTTGTCCCTACCGAAGTACCACCATATTTTTGTACAATTAAAGCCATTAATTCAATACTATTATTTGCCGACGCAGCATTTTAACGCAAGTGGGTTGATAAATTCATGACACAGTGAGCACGCTAGAGATTGATTTTGTTATAATCCGTCCCTCAATTACGCGCCCGTAGCTCAGCTGGATAGAGTACATGCCTACGAAGCATGGGGTCGCACGTTCGAATCGTGCCGGGCGCGCCATTTGTTTTCGCCTCTAATTAACGAGTTTAAATCCGGAGATCCAGATCGTTAATTTAATCACAGTGCTACTTTGGCTTTCGAGCGTGAATGAGTTTGGTGAGTCCCGGAATCATTTCATCTTCTTCGATATCTACAAATCCAACTTCATTTAAACGGGTACGCAGCCAGCCAGGAGTAACCGAACGTGCATCGGGAGTGAAGGCCATATGTTGTAGCTGCCAAAGGGCTGCCATAGGTGGTCCAGATCGATTGTCTTTAACCATGAAGTCGTGAATTATAAAGTTTCCACCTGGCTCCAAACATTCAAATGCGTATTCAATGAGCCTCGGTACCTCAGTTCCCGGTATTCCGCTAAACAAGTACGACATCAATATGGCGCCTTGTTCTTTTGGCCATTGTGTTGTCAATGCATTTGATGGGATATAACGAATTCGGTCTACCATTTTTGCCTCGGATATAAATTTCCAGCCGATTTCCGCGACATTAGGGAAATCAATAATGGTTGATACTAGTGTCGGAAATTCTTCAAGGAGTCGAATGCTCATCGCCCCGGTTCCGCCACCGACGTCAAGTAAAGTCTCCGCTTCACTGAGATCTACGAGTCGGCATAATGTGCGTCCTGGCCCTAGAGATCCTGAATGCTGAGCGTCACAATAAATCGAGGCTTGCTCCGCATCATTCATCCAGTGTTGATAAGAGTCGACTGCGTCAGGAGCTAGTGAGCCATCCAAAACTTCATTCAATTGCCCTAGAAAAGGATACATTTGTTGATCAATTTGATAGCGTAAATAATCTCCGAACTCGTACTTAGCACCTTTTGATAGAAAGGATTCAGCACCGGGGGAGTTTGAGTAAATTTCTCCTTTGTCTCTTTCGACTAAGCCGATGCTGTTCAGTGCGGTCATCAGTGTGGTGACCCTGTTGATAGGAACTTTAGCTTCTTCCGAGATTTGTGCTGAAGTTTTTGAACCGCTAGCAAGTAGAGTGAAGACATCAATGTGCAAACCTGCAAACAGTGCTTTTGATGCCATGAATCCAAATGCGATACGCGAAACATCCTCCGCGGTTTCTGCCAAACTATCTTCCAACAAAATTTAATCTCCCCATTATATTTTTATTGCATATGCGGCTAGTCTAACACACGACTTTTTAATGACTTTTACCCCGAGGCCGTATCTCAAGGAAAACACTGCGGTTGGCTAGTGTATAAATTATTTACTGGGTCACTGTGGTTTTATAGCAGGAGTTTACTGATAGAATATCTGCGTTGGTTTATGTGCTGCGCCCGTAGCTCAGTTGGATAGAGTACTTGGCTTCGAACCAAGGGGTCGGGAGTTCGAATCTCTCCGGGCGCGCCAGATTTTTCCTATCGCATGAATCGGGACTAACGAGACATGCGCGTACATTCTTATTAAAGTAGTAATTTTTGAGGGCTAGCGCGTGCTCACTTTTTTTAGATTGCTCGTCTTCTGTTTTAGTTTAACGTCAGTGGCGATGTCCCCTAATTTCACTTTTGCTGGAGATGCTGCTATTGAAATACAAGAGGGTAATGTCGAAAACTGGATTAAGTACTATGAGCGGGAGCGAGGTATTAAGATACCGGCTCCAGTGAAAAAAGACTCCGACATTGATGCTCGTTCTTTAAACGTGGAATCGCAAGGAGTTTCGACTGAAACTGTCGAGGATTCGTTGCGCTAGAGTAAGTTCTTATTCTGGAGTTTTTTCTTCAGGCGGATAGTCAAGTTCGACTTTTGCACCGGAGGGATCAAAAAAGAACAGCTGCCATGGATCTATCGCTCTCAACTGACGTAAGCTGTAGTCGATATTGTGCTCTGTTAGCTTTTTGATGGTGTCGATTAACCCTGTTGCGCTGAATGCCATGTGGTCGATCACGCCTTCTCTAGGCTCTGGTAATGGTTTCCCGCCTATGACGTGTAAGACAGCAACATCTCTGGCATATAGCCAAGCACCAGGAGAGCTAAACGGAGGTCGCTCACCAGGTTCTAAACCTAATATGTCACGGTAGAACCTTATCGTTGAGTCTACATCATCCGTTAAAATCGTAAAGTGATTCATTGCGGTAGCTGGCATTCATCCGTCCTTTTTAATAACCTATCCTTTTTAATAATCTAGCTGACAAGCTTACACTTGACAGTAAAAGTACATTATTGTCTATGATAAAAAGATCGTTCTAACTATATCGGTTTAAATATAAAAATGTATAACGCTACCTTTAATTCTGCCGCTTGGCGTAATGCAATTGTTGTCTTAATCTTAATTATTGGCTCTTTACTGGATATTTCTTCATCTCATTCAGAAGTATTCCGTGGTGATGTGGCTCGGGTTACTGATGGGGATACAATTATTGTTGTCCTAGCCGATGACATCCGCCTGAAGGTGCGATTGATGGGTATTGATACTCCGGAACTTGATCAACCTTATGGGGCAGCAGCTCGAGACTATCTTAATCAACTGATTTTGGGTCAAACTGTCACTTGTAGATGTATGAAAAAAGACCGTTATAAGCGATGGGTTTGCCAAGTAATTTTTGAGGATATGGATGTGAATTGGATGTTGGTGCGGGATGGGTTTGCGTGGTGGTATCGCCAATATAAGCGCGAACAGTCAGCGGAAGATCGTGTGCGTTACGCAGATGCTGAAAGAAAGGCAAAAGACCAACAAATTGGTTTATGGTCTGACGACTCCTCAGTCCCTCCGTGGGATTGGAGGCGTCAACGTTAAGGTAATCAAAACAGTACGCCATGAACTAGTCTTACTTAAACCCAAACACGCATACCCTCAGATATGAAATTAATATTACTAGCTATTCTCGCAGTTGTATTGTCTGCGAATAATCCCAGTGAAACTGAGTTTGAACAATATGTGGGAGAAAAAATAGCTAAGAACGAAATAGCTAAAAAATTGCTATCTGAAGAAGGAGGAATATTGAAATCCATTATTGAGGCGTTGGAAGGGGTCCCGTGTCTGGCAGATCAGCCATTCTCTCCCCAATATGAAAATTACTTTGTTTTTAGCCTCTACACCATTGATTTGCAATGTTTCTCTGGCCCTAAAGTGACGTTACTTGGCCTGTCAGGACAAATTTTTCCTATTGATGCTGATGAACTCAGCTCCAATTAGTGATGAATCTTTGGTTAAGCCGACGCGCTAAGTCCTTGTTGAATGCGTGATAGCGCTTCATTAAGCATCGTTCTTGGACAGGCAAAATTAAGTCGCAAAAAACCTGGTGCTCCAAATAGAGCCCCATCATAAATTCCAACTCCAAAATCTTCAAAGTACTTTGAAGGGTTTTGGACACCCATTTGCCGCGCATCAATCCAAGAAAGGTACGTTGCCTCTGAATGATAGGTCGTTAAGTGGGATTGATCCGAAAGAGAGTTTTCAACGCAGTCTCTATTGACGCGTAAGTACTCTATTAACGCGTTATGCCATGATTTTCCTTCTGAATAAGCAGCCAAAGTTGCCGTGTAACCTAATGCACCAACGTGATGAACTATTCCGTTCATTTCATTTTTTAATTTTTTTCTTAATGTTGGATTCTTAACGATAGCGTATGCGCATCCTAACCCTGGCATGTTAAAGGTTTTGCTCGCGGATAAAAGGGTTACTGAAATGTCAGCGGCATCCGAAACATTTGCGGTAACAATATGCTTTTTGTTTCTATCTAAAATTAGGCCAGAGTGGATTTCATCGGAAATTAAAATAAGGTTGTGTTTGCGACAGAAGGTAATTAACGCGTTGAGTTCATCGACATCCCAGACGCGTCCCGTAGGGTTATGAGGACTGCAAAATAAAAATGCTTTTGTTTTTCTGGTCACGGCCTTTTCAAGCGCATCAAAATCCATTATCCATTTAGTGCCATTCCAAACTAAGGGGGCAGTAATTATCTCGCGATCACCGTTGATTGGTGCGGATAGAAATGGTGGGTATATCGGTGTATTTGACAGAATTGCATCGCCTTTTTCAGCAAATGCACGGCTCACAACATTTAGTCCAACAACTAAGCTGGGTAGCCAGACTATCCAATCCGTATCGATTGACCAATCAAACTCGCTTTTTAAATAGTGTGCGACAGTCGGGGGCAGTTCTTTCGGTGGTTCTGTGTATCCATATATCCCATGATTGATACGGTTTAATAGGGCGTTCTTAATGCACGGCGCCGTTTCAAAGTCCATATCAGCTACCCACATAGGGATGATGTCGGGATGGGTATACTTGTTCCACTTGCTACTTGAAGTGCCTACCCGATTAATGATTTTATCGAATTCGAAGTTCATATTTTTAATGAAAGTTTCTTGACGTTGTGACGAGTTTACCAAGAAGAGGCGAGTAATCGATTAATTTTTTTGCGATTACGTGAATCACTTGTCCATCTTTTTCGATATGGCCTGTGACAACTAGTAGTTGAGAGTTAATCAGTACTTGGCGTTGTTCAGAGGCGATGCGACGCCAAATTACAACATTGGTATATCCTGTTTCATCTTCTAAGGTGACGAACACCACACCGCTCGACGTGCCGGGGCGCTGTCGAGAGGTAACAATTCCTGCGACACGAACTGACTTTCCATTTTTAAGTGTTTTGATATGCTCCGCCGTTAGTATCTTTTTTTTATCAAGTTCGGACCTTAATAAGCATAACGGATGCTCTCTCAAAGAGAGCCCTAGACTTTGATAGTCAGCAACAATGTTCTCGCCTAACGTGGGCTTCGATAATGTGATTGATTCTTGATTATTGGGGAGATTGTGAAATAGTTCAGGTGGATTTAAATCCAAACCGTTAGCCCACCAATTTGCCTGATGTCTATCGCCTATCGAGCTTAGTAGGGCATCTGATTGAATGAGTGCGTGTATGTCTTTTTTATTTAGCTTAGCCATTCTCACTATTTGATCAATTGTTAAGTGTTCGGCTCGATGGGCGATGATATTGTTAGTAGCTTTGGCAGAGAGTCCTTTGATTACATTGAAACCGAGCCGAATGACTGGTTTAGATACATTAGGTATACGGACGAGGCGACACTCATGATCACTTAGTAGAATATCTACGGGTAAGATCATTACGTCGTGACGTTGTGCATCTTGCACCAGTTGGGCAGGAGCATAAAATCCCATTGGCTGACTGTTGAGTAGCGCGCATGTAAAGGCAGCCGGCTCATGCCGTTTCAACCAGCTAGAGACGTAAACCAACAAAGCGAAACTTGCTGAATGTGATTCAGGAAACCCGTATTCTCCAAACCCAAGGATTTGTTGAAATATTTTTTTTGCAAACGCCTCACTGTATCCGCGTATTCGCATTCCCTGTGTTAACTTTTTTTCAAAATGACCTAATCCACCTCGACGCTTCCAAGCTGCCATAGACCTTCTTAGTTCGTCTGCTTCTCCAGGTGTAAATCCCGCGGCTACAATAGCCAGCTGCATAACTTGTTCTTGAAATATTGGTACTCCCAGAGTGCGTTCCAGAACTTGCTTGACGGCAGTAGAAGGGTAAGTGACCGGTCTTTTCCCTTGACGGCGTTCAAGGTATGGGTGAACCATGCCGCCTTGAATAGGCCCCGGACGTACGATAGCAATCTCAATGACTAGATCATAAAAGCATTTTGGCTTCATTTTAGGCAACATGGACATTTGAGCTCTAGATTCGATTTGAAAAACACCGATAGTGTCTGCTTTCGATATCATTTCGTAGACTTCTGGGTCCTCTGACGGGATGTCAGATATCGTGAAGGGCTTGTTATACCAACTTTCAATAAGATTCAGCGATCGACGAATCGCAGAAAGCATGCCCAATGCCAATATATCTATTTTTAATAACCCAAGCGCTGCTAAATCGTTCTTGTCCCACTGTATGACGGTACGGTCTTTCATATTGGCATTTTCGACAGGTACCAATTGAGTTAAGGGGCTCTGTGAAATGATAAAGCCACCAACATGTTGAGACAAATGTCTGGGAAATCCGGACAGTTCTTGGGTGACATGGATGAGTTGTTGAATGACTCTATTGTCTGGGTCAAAACCTGCTTCTTTAAGGCGACCAACACGGCTTGACTGTTGATCCCACCATGAGAAGTTTTTAGAAATACGATTAATTTGCTCTAAGTTTAATCCCAAGGCCTTGCCTGCATCTCTAAATGCACTTTTAGGCCTGTACGTGACAACTGCTGCGGCTAAAGCTGCACGATCTCGACCATATTTGTTGTAAATATACTGAATGACCTCTTCTCGACGATCATTCTCGAAATCAACATCAATATCAGGTGGTTCGTTTCGTTCTTTAGAAATGAACCGTTCGAATAGCATTGCTGAGCGGTTAGGGTCAACCTCGGTAATGCCTAGTGCATAGCAAACTGCGGAGTTTGCTGCGCTACCTCTGCCTTGAAATAAAATCCCTTGAGATTTCGCGTAGTCAGTGATATCAAACACGGTTAAAAAATAAGGCTCATAGTTTAATTCATGAATAATACTGAGCTCCCGGTCAATCAGCAGCTGAACCTGATTAGGAGCCCCTTTAGGAAATCTCCGGGCAAGCCCTTTTTGAGTCAGCGTACGTAGATATTGAGTAGTACTGATGCCGTTTGGCGTTATTTCTTCGGGATATTCATATTTCAGAGCGCTTAGTTTGAATGTGCATTGGTTCGCAATTGTCAGGGTTTCGGCAATAAGGGGTGATGGAAATAAGCTTTTTATCGTATCGATATTACGCAGATAATTTTCTCCATTAGGTGGTAACTCAAAGCCACTATCTTTGATTGTCTTTTTCATACGAATCGCATGTATTGTGTCTCGTAGCATTCGACGTGTTCGTATATGCATATGCGCACTACCAATTGCTACGAGGGGGGTCATCGTGGTTTGAGATAGCTTTTCCAGTGTGTGTATTTGTTGTGACTTTTGATTAAGTAGAAGTTGAGCTACCCCTACCCACACCTGATTACTAAAATAATGCCTTAACCAAGGTATATCCTTGGTGTGAGCCTCTTCTAGTGACTCGTTACTCGGGAGCCATATCGCGATACAGTTATCTTCTGTTTCTACAAAATGCTTGTGGCTTAAATAATAATCACCTTTAGGCGCTCGACGACGAGCGGTACTGATGAGGTTACAAATATATCCATATCCACTGCGGTTTTTAGCGATTAAAATGAATCGGGTTCCTTCTTCCAGTTGAAACTCGGATCCAATCAGTAATTGAATACCTGCAGCCTGGGCGGCCACATGCGCACGGACGATACCTGCGACAGAGCATTCGTCGGTAATTGCAATAGCACGATACCCAAGTGTCTTTGCTCGTTCGATCATTTCCTCAGGATGTGACGCTCCTTTAAGGAAGCTGAAGTTACTAGTGCAATGAAGCTCTGCGTATGAAGGCGTAGTAGACATTTTTATCAAGAAAAGATGCCATGCAAGAACCACTGCTGTTTTTTTTTGTCCTTGTATATCCAGACTTGTGATTGGTCTTGAGTTAAGGCTAGAAAATAATCTCGCTTAACATCCTTTTCATCCCACCATCCTGTTTCAATGCGTTCAGGTCCATTGAGTATGGTTAGTGGGCCACGTAGCTGTGGAATATCAAATATTGATATTAGTGCTTTGGGTGTGCGTAGTAACCAAGAGGGACGACGAGTGGATGGTGTATGTTGGTGCTGCTCTCCAGGGATAGTTGCGCGCCAAGATTTTTCTGGTCGATGATCGGCATATACGGTGATGCCATAAACGGCCTTTTCTCCTACTCTGGCTTGTAATTGATCAATTAAGTGGCCCCTGCTCGATTCAATACGTTCTGATTGCGGAATTAACGAGTAGCTGGATGGGGTTATGGGTAGCTCTTGTATGGATTTCAATTGTATTGATTCGATTCTAGAAGGAATCGTTTCTCGATTAAGTCGTT
This sequence comes from Burkholderiales bacterium, assembly GCA_028379895.1. GTDB lineage: Bacteria > Pseudomonadota > Gammaproteobacteria > Burkholderiales > Eutrophovitaceae > Eutrophovita. Next base: position 12,453 of record JAOEKQ010000005.1, on the reverse strand, counting down.
CCTGAATTAGATTGGTTAAGTGCTTTGGATCTCGAGATGGCACGGAGAGTTTAAAATTAAAATTATGTGTAAAGTTTTCTTCGTTTGTAATCGTGAGCTCAAATCGTATGACGCCACGCTGCTTAACTTGCAGGTAATTGGTCATGTTTTGAATGATTCGATGAATGCCGAATAGAAGCTCTGTGACTGAGGATGCAGGAAGATTCAGTGATATTTTGGTATTGAAGCGGTGCGGTAAAACAAAAAGTGGATATGGATCGGGTTTTTTTCCAAGCGCACGATCTAGTTGATCTAATATATGTGGCCCCCAGCGTTGAGTTACGGCAGACCTAGGCACGTGCACTAATTCACCAATTGTTTTAATCCCAACATCACTCGGGTGAATGCCAGAAATATTTTTAGATTCAACAGCTGAGATGGGTAATGAGTAAATGTGTTGGGGAAGATCGTCTATTGTTAAGATTGTTGTCTCTGTTTGTTGTGAGGCCAACCATATGGCACTTAACGGAGTTGGCGATATCGCAGTTTGTGCATTAAGTCCTAATTCAATAATTGTTTTTTTTATTTGGTTTTTAAGGCCCTGCGTATTACGAAATAGTTTGATACTGGCGCCAATTTCAATAAGGATCGAGCTGGGTAAATTAATACTTATTTGAGACGAATATCTGAAAAGAGATATGGCTATTTCTTCAAGCTTTTTGACCTCTTGACTTTTGTTACGATGCTTAACCTCAACAAGGTTAGATAGCGCGTAGGCCGCCGATAGGCTCATACCATTCTTGATGCCTAAAGACCAACATGGTTTGTTAATGGCAATGACCGTATTTGATGATTCGACGACCATCATAGGTTTCTCAATTTCCTTATCAATAGAAAATATATTGATAGGTAGATCTGGGAAATTTAAGCAAAGCCACAACATTTTTGTTGTAATTAGTTTGAGATTGATATTGGGCTAATAGGTCCGCCGCCTCGTCGTTTAGGAATTTCGACCAGCATTTCATGATTCTTTTTCCTGAGAATGAATCTCCATGGAGCTGGATTGTTTTTGTGCCTTGTTGTGGGCTTAGTAAAAAAAATACCTAAAACATTTTTTTCTTCTAATGTCAGCTGAAGTCTACGAATTATTTTTTCTGTTATCTGAGGGAGCCAACCGATGACTGCGCTGCAAGCGTTGGATTGTAGGCCTTTCTCCATACACCATCCTGCATCGCTTATGGTTTCTGCGTGGGTAACGATAACTTTGCTCGTATCTAATCCCATATTAGATAAAAATGGTGCGTAAGGGATGTAAGGAGGACAAACCAATAAAATCCAGCGAGAACCTTGAGAGAGTCGTGCAAGTGCGGGAAGTAATATCGAGAATTCGCCGATACCTATTTGCTGAGGTACGATCTCGATGAGTGTGCCAAGAGGCCATCCGTTGATCTTTTCATCGATTTCTAGAAATCCTGAGGGTAAGTATCCACTTGAGTTAGGCTGATGATGTTCCTTACCTCTCCAAACATGGGAGGGCAGTACTGTTTTGAGTAGGGCGGGCTGCATTACTTTATCGATCGTTAATTAATTCTACCGTTACGGATAATACCAACCGCAATGCCTTCTATGGCGAAGTCATCTCTTTCGCTATTTAAATAAATATTAGGAAAATTGGGGTTCTCTGCTTCTAGCCAGATTTCTTTATTTTTTCGTTTGAATCGTTTGACGGTTACTTCTTGATTAATGCGAGCAACGATTATTTGTCCAGACCGCGCTTCCGATGACGAATGAACAGCAAGTAAATCACCATCTTGAATACCAACGTCACGCATACTACTTCCTCGTACTTTTAGTAAGTAGTCAGCATTAGGTTTAAACAAAGATTGCTCCACCTGGACTCTATTTTGAATGTGCTCCTCTGATAGGATAGGTTGTCCAGCAGCGACTCGACCTACAATGGGTATCCCAGAGTTTTTGAGAAGTTGTATGCCTCTTGATGTTCCACGTGTGAGTTTGATGTGTCCTTTTTTCTCTATTGCTTTGAGGTGATCCTCTGCTGCATTTGCAGATTTGAAGTTTAGCGCCTGTGCAATTTCTGACCGCGTAGGAGGGAATCCAGTGTTTTCTACAAAGCTTTGGATGAGTTTTAGAATTTCGGTTTGTCTTTGCGTAAGTGGTTTCATATCAGTAATATTTAAATATCCAATACTGTAATTATATACAGTATTGGATATTTGCCAAGTATATTTTCAGAATCTCGCACTAATAAAGGGCGCTTATTCTTACGTCCGCCCAAAATGTGAGCGATATCTGTGCATTTCTTCTCGCCATGGGCACATCAAGACTTAATTTTGATTAGTTTTTCAAGCTGATCGCTCATAAAAATTTATTTCATATGCCTTTTAAGATGATGGCACGGTTTGTGCTTTGTACTATGTCAGTCGCTCAGGATCTGAAATTAGTATTCATTAATTTCAGTGAGCGAGTTAAAGACAACTTTTTTTAATAACCGTTTAAGGATCATAAGCATGAACCGAAAGCAATTTATAAAGACAGTAATTGGCGCAACAATTGGACTCAGTTCCGCATTTGCAATGACTACTCAAGCTGCTGACACCATTAAGGTTGGTATCCTCCATTCCTTGTCGGGAACAATGGCGATTTCAGAAACGGCGCTGAAGAATACGGCGCTCATGACTATTGAAGAAATTAATGCCAATGGCGGACTGTTGGGGAAGCAACTTGAGCCAGTTGTGGTTGATCCAGCTTCAAATTGGCCGTTATTTGCCGAGAAAGCGCGACAACTAATTACACAAGACGAGGTTGACGTCGTATTTGGATGCTGGACTTCGGTATCGAGAAAGTCTGTGCTGCCAGTTTTTGAAGAATTAAATAGCCTTCTGTTCTACCCGGTTCAATATGAGGGCGAGGAGCTCTCACAAAATGTGTTCTATACGGGGGCAGCGCCTAATCAACAAGCTATCCCTGCAGTTGAGTATCTGATGAGTGAAGAAGGTGGTGCGGCTAAACGCTGGTACCTTTTGGGAACCGATTATGTTTACCCACGGACGACCAACAAAATTCTGCGAGCTTTTTTGATTTCTAAAGGTGTTGCAGAATCAGATATCGAAGAGGTTTATACCCCTTTTGGTCATAGTGATTATCAAACCATTGTTGCTAATATTAAAAAATTCTCAGCTGGTGGTAAAACGGCTGTAGTTTCTACTATTAATGGTGACTCTAATGTTCCATTTTATAAAGAGTTAGGTAACGCAGGCTTGAAAGCAACTGATGTCCCAGTTGTAGCATTCTCTGTTGGTGAAGAGGAACTGCGCGGTATCGATACGAAACCGTTGCTGGGCCACTTGGCTGCTTGGAACTACTTTATGTCTGTTAAAGGCAAGCAGAACAAAGCATTCACTAAGATGTATAAAGTTTGGGCGAAGAAAAATGGTGTTCCTAATCTTGACACTGTGGTGACCAATGATCCGATGGAAGCGACCTACGTAGGAATCAAGATGTGGGCCCAGGCGGTTGAACAGGCTGGAACAGCTGATGTGGATGCGGTGCGAGACGCGATGGGCGGTCAAACCTTTAAGTCGCCATCAGGCTTTACACTGACCATGGATGCGACCAATCATCATCTTCATAAGCCGGTTATGATTGGTGAGATTTTGCCAAACGGTCAGTTTCAGGTTGTTTGGAGAACCAAAGGGCCAATCAGGGCGCAGCCGTGGAGTCCATTTATTGCTGGTAATGAGGGTAAGCAGGGATTGTAATAATTCCTCTAGGAGCTGGTATGAAACTATTTAAAATGCCAGCTGGAACCAAACACACAAAAGGCCTGTTCTTAGTTCAAGCGCAGGCCTTTTGTTGTTAACTTGACGTGAGTATGTTTAAGAACAAACGAAACGTATTACTACTTATTTTGAGTTGCTTTGTGCTCGCTTTTCCAGTAATTGGTAAGGCACTCGATCGAGCGGATATTTCTGGTTTAGCATCCGATACGGCGATGGAGCGATTAAGAGCCATTGAGAAGATAGCGGCAATAGGAGATCCAGACGCTCTTAGGTTATTAGAGGCACTTCAAAATAGTGAAGTAATGATTACAGATGCTGGGCAGATTGTTTTAGAAAACGAGGAATGGGATGTGATTGATGCGATCACATTAGAGGTGCTTGATCCTCAGCCCGATATGTACGACACGGTTATTGTAAATAATCGGATGAGATCACAGCTTGATAGTGCTATTGGCGTATTACAGTTACTGTCGGAAGATAGAGAGATACGCCTTACTTCAGCTAAGTCGTTACAAGACAATCTACTGCCGAGTTTGCTTAGTATTTTAAATAAAGCGCTGGCCAAGGAAACGGACCAGGAAATCATACGAATTTTAAAAGAAAGTCAGTCGGTCATCTTATTAAATGCTGCAGATAAACAACAACGTATGGAGGCAGTTAATTACTTAATGTCAAGCAGTGAACGACGTGTCCGCGAACTGCTTGCAGCAAAATTAGAAAGAAATGAGTTTGGTGTCTATACGGAAGAATCTGCCGAGGTCCGCGTTGCCATCGAATCTGCCGTTGCGGCGATTGATCGAAAGCTCACGTTTATTGACTATTTTGGTCGTCTATTTAGTGGATTATCCTTGGGCAGCATTTTATTGCTTGCAGCAATGGGGCTTGCCATCACTTATGGACTTTTAGGTGTTATCAATCTTGCTCATGGCGAGATGATGATGATTGGTGCATACGCAACATACGTAACTCAGCAATTATTCGTTAGCTATTTACCGAATTATTTTGATCTCTATGTCTTAGCGGCTATTCCAATAGCATTTCTTTGCTCAGCCGTTATTGGTGTGATACTTGAACGTACTGTGATTCGTTGGTTATATGGCCGGCCACTTGAAACATTATTAGCCACCTGGGGCATTAGTCTCTTCCTTATTCAGTCAGTACGACAAATTTTTGGAGCACAAAACGTTGAGGTATCAAACCCCAATTGGTTGTCGGGTGGAGTCGAAGTATGGAATGTTGTTATGCCATTTAATCGAATAGCCATTATTGTTTTTGCTGTATTGGTGCTCATCGGAATTTGGTTATTGATTAGTCAAACCAGGCTTGGTCTATTTATTCGTAGTGTTACTCAAAATAGAAGTATGGCGGCGTGTGTTGGCGTAAATACAGCAAAAATCGATATGCTTGCATTCGGACTAGGGTCAGGAATCGCAGGCTTGGCGGGTGTTGCTCTCTCTCAAATTGGAAATGTAGGCCCAGATCTTGGTCAGGCGTACATAATTGATTCATTTATGGTGGTAGTGCTCGGTGGTGTTGGTCAGTTGGCGGGTACTGTCTACGCAGCCCTCGGTCTTGGGGCGTTCTCCAAGCTCATTGAACCAGGCGTAGGGGCGGTCCTTACTAAGATCATTATCCTCGTGTTTATCATAGCTGTTATTCAAAAACGCCCCCAAGGGTTGTTCGCCCTTAAAGGCCGTTTTGTGGAGGATTAAATGCAGTATCAACCGAAAATTGAACCGTTATTCTCAAAGCTTGGTTGGGTTGGGTTGATAGGGTTTGCGTTGCTTACCCTTCTCGTTGTGCCTTCTTTGTATCTGATGGCTCCAGACGGCAGTAGTTTCCAAATTTCGTCTTATACAGTCACATTAGTTGGAAAGATCATGTGTTACTGCATTGTTGCAGTCGCTATGAATTTGATTTGGGGTTACGCGGGTATATTGTCCTTAGGTCAAGGCTTATTTTTTGCGTTAGGGGGCTATTCCTTTGGTATGTATCTTATGCGGCAAATCGGCCGTGATGGTCAGTACCAAAGCAACTTACCAGACTTTATGGTTTTTCTTGACTGGAAAGAATATCCGTTGCATTGGATAGGCACAGATAGTTTCTTATGGGCGATAGTTTTAGTTGTTTTGGTGCCCGGTATTCTTGCTTTTATTTTTGGATATTTTGCGTTTCGATCTCGAATAAAAGGTGTATATTTTTCAATTATTACCCAGGCGCTTACATTCGCTTTTATGTTGTTATTTTTCCGAAACGAAACAGGTTTTGGAGGCAATAACGGATTCACAGATTTCAAACGAATTCTTGGATACTCTATTACTGATCCGAGTATGAGAGCGGTGTTATTTGGGCTCAGTGCCTTCTTCTTATTGTTCGTGTTAGTTCTCTCTCGCATATTGATTAAGTCAAAGGTCGGGCGGATCTTGACCGCGGTTAGAGATTCCGAATCACGGTTGATGTTTTGTGGTTATGACCCGATTCGTTACAAACTATTCGTCTGGACGTTGTCTGCGGTTATTTGTGGCATAGCTGGGGCTTTGTATGTTCCTCAAGTTGGCATAATTAATCCTAGTGAAATGTCACCGGCAAATTCAATTGAGATTGCAGTTTGGGTAGCAGTCGGGGGCAGAGGCACCATCGTTGGGCCCATAATTGGAGCAGCAGCTGTAAACGGTGCAAAGAGCTTTTTTACGCAAGCTTTTCCAGAATATTGGTTATTTTTCCTAGGGTTGCTTTTCATCTTTGTAACATTATGTTTACCTTTTGGTATCGTCGGTTTATTAAGTAAGTTGAAACGTAAATTTATAAAATCGAAAACAGAAAGCTAAGTGCATGCAAGAAATATCAGGTATTAAAAATCCGAGGAGTCAAACTGCGATTGGTCACGTCGCTAAGGGAGGGGTGGATATCTCGCATGGGCCAATCTTATATCTAGAAGATATTTCAGTGAGCTTTGATGGATTTAAAGCGCTCAATGATCTTTCTTTAACAGTTGATGCGGGAGAGCTCAGATGTATTATTGGGCCGAATGGTGCCGGAAAAACTACCATGATGGATGTGATAACCGGTAAGACGAAACCTGACTCTGGGACAGTTTTCTTTGGTCAGTCAATTGACTTAAGTCGAATGAATGAGCCACAAATCGCTTCGGCGGGTATAGGTCGTAAATTTCAAAAGCCAACTGTGTTTGAGAATCACAGTGTATTTGAAAATTTAGAGTTGGCGATGAAGTACGATAAGAGCGTTTTAAAAAATCTTTTCTCAAAGAGGAGGCAATCACAGATTAAGAAGATCACCGAAACGATGGAAATGATTGATTTGGTAGATCAGGCAGATCGGCCAGCAGGACTTTTATCTCATGGCCAGAAGCAATGGCTTGAAATCGGTATGTTGCTGATGCAAGAGCCGCAACTTTTATTATTAGACGAGCCTGTTGCGGGTATGACCGACGACGAAACTGAAAAAACTGCAAAGTTGTTTAAGTCTCTCGCTGGTGATCGCTCTTTAGTCGTGGTGGAGCATGATATGGAGTTTGTCGCCGAAATCGCATCAACTGTGACCGTTTTGCATGAGGGTTCGGTTTTGGCTGAAGGATGTATGGAAGATGTCCACGCGAATGAACGCGTGATTGAAGTTTATCTGGGACGTTAGAGCATGTTAGAGGTGAGAAATATTAATCAGTTTTATGGCTCGAGCCATACTTTACGAAATGTGAGTTTTGTCGCGTCGGCAGGTGCTGTGACCACCGTGTTGGGTCGTAATGGGGTTGGAAAAACGACGCTACTTAAGTGTTTGATGGGGGTTTTAGAGACTGCGAGCGGAACGATCTATATCAATGGGACGGACGTAACTGGGCAGCCTTCTCACGCGCGTGCTAGATCTGGTGTTGGGTACGTGCCGCAGGGGCGTGAGATATTCGCTCGACTAACTGTAGAAGAAAACTTGTTAATGGGGCTTGCAACTAAGTCCAGGGGAACAATATCTGATTTGCCGCAGGAAATATTTACGATGTTTCCTGTGTTGAAAGAAATGCTGCATCGAAGAGGCGGTGATTTGTCTGGCGGGCAACAGCAGCAGTTAGCGATCGGTCGTGCCCTTGCAATGTCTCCCAGCATCTTGATTCTAGATGAGCCAACTGAGGGCATTCAACCATCTATTATCAAAGATATTGGCAATGCTATTAGATCTCTTTCGGCGCGCGGTGATATGGCCATCTTACTGGTGGAGCAATACTACGATTTCGCAAAAGACTTAGCAGATCATTACGTCGTTTTGCAGCGTGGCGAAGTTATTAAGTCAGGGTTGGGCGAATCTATGGATGATGATAATGTTCGACAATACTTGGCAGTATGAGATTAGCTGATAGTCCGTCAAATTCCTGGTTTGCAGGGTTGGAGCTTTGTTTTGATCTGAAGGGTGATAGAACCGTAATGTCTCGTAATCGACATGAAGGTCCTCTTGTCGTTCAAAAAGCTTTGTATCCAGAGGGGCCCCAAATATGTCAGGTGATTATTATTCATCCGCCAGGAGGTATCGCTGGTGGCGATGAATTAAGGGTTGACTGCGATCTTGGAGAGGGTGCGTGTGCTCAACTTACAACTCCAGGTGCAACTAAGTGGTATGAGAGTTTCGACCGGCCTTCTAGACAACTTATAAAGTTAAATTTGAAGGCAAATAGTGTGTGCGAGTGGCTGCCACAGGAAAATATCATTTTTAATAAATGTCTGGTTGATATTGAAGCCGAAATTAATATCGAGTCGGGAGGTATTTTTGTTGGATGGGATTTCTACTCGTTAGGCCGACATATCAAACACGCTCCATTGCTCGAAGGACGATTTGCGCAAAAAACAAAAATCTCAATTGATGGGGTACCTCAATTTACGGAGCGTTCATTATTTATACCTGATCAGTTTATGGATGGACCTGGAATCCTGGATGGATTCTCTAGTTTTGGAACGATGTACATTGTCGGGTTGCAACAAGACAAATCACTAATTGATGAGCTGAGAAAAATAACAGATGAGGAGACTCATTGTGCTCTCACATGCTTAGAGCACTTGCTTCTGGCTCGATGGGTGGGGAAAGATATCGAACATGGACGTCAAGTATTCACAAGAATATGGGAGCGCTTACGTCCGTTTTATTCATCGCATGAAGCGGTTAGACCCAGAATTTGGAACACTTAATATTCGTAATGATTGGATGAGAGGATGTTATGGATTTAACGCCAAGAGAAAAAGATAAGTTATTAATTTTCACCGCAAGTTTGCTGGCGGAGAGACGTCTTAAAAAAGGACTGCTCCTCAACTACCCTGAGGCGATCGCCTATATCACGGCCGAAATTATGGAAGGTGCAAGAGAGGGGAGGACGGTAGCGGATTTGATGTCATATGGAGCAACCTTGTTGAGTCGTGACCAAGTAATGGACGGCATTCCCGAAATGATTCCAGAAATTCAAGTCGAGGCGACGTTTCCAGATGGTACGAAGCTAGTGACCGTCCACCAACCGATTGTGTAAGGAGTTTAGAGTGATACCAGGAGAGATCGTTACACCAGCTGGATATATCGAAATCAACCAAAATAGGGCTTTACTTACTGTCGTTGTTTGTAATGCAGGAGATCGGCCTGTACAGGTGGGTTCGCATTATCATTTCTATGAGACTAACGAGGCACTCGAATTCGACCGTGAACAGACTAGAGGATTTCGTTTAAACATTGCTGCGGGCACTGCTGTGCGTTTCGAACCCGGGCAAAAGCGTACGGTTGAATTAGTAGCTATTGATGGAGATCGAAAGATTTTCGGATTTCGAGGGATGGTAATGGGAGACGTGACATGACCAACAAGATTGATCGACGGGCCTATGCTGAAATGTTTGGTCCAACGGTGGGTGATCGTGTGCGATTGGCAGACACTGAATTATGGATTGAGGTCGAAGAAGATAAGACGATTCCCGGTGAGGAAGTTAAATTCGGTGGTGGAAAAGTGATTCGTGATGGTATGGGACAAAGCCAAAGACCAGCTCATGCGGTGCCTGATACGGTCATCACCAATGCGCTAATTGTTGATCACAGTGGCATCATTAAAGCTGATATTGCGATTAAGAATGGTCGTATTGACTGTATCGGTAAAGCGGGCAATCCAGACATACAGCCCGGAGTCGATATTGTCATTGGAGCTGCAACAGAAATAATCGCCGGCGAGGGTTCCATTGTCACTGCAGGAGGAGTAGACGCGCATATTCATTTTATCTGTCCTCAGCAAATTGAGGAGGCGCTTTCTTCAGGTATTACTACTATGCTGGGCGGTGGAACAGGTCCCGCAACCGGCACGAATGCAACGACTTGTACCCCTGGTCCTTGGCATATATCTCGAATGCTTCAATCGGCTGACGCTTTTCCCATGAATTTAGGTTTCATGGGAAAAGGTAATGCGAGTTTGCCACTGCCGCTGGAAGAACAAATAGCAGCCGGTGCTATGGGATTAAAACTGCATGAAGACTGGGGTACTACGCCGGCCGCTATTGATAATTGTTTAACGGTAGCGGATGCGGCAGATGTTCAGGTCGCCATTCACACAGATACTTTAAATGAGTCCGGGTTTGTAGAGGATACTCTCGCAGCTTTTAAAGATCGAGTAATTCACACTTATCACACGGAAGGGGCTGGAGGAGGACATGCACCCGATATCATTAAAGCATGCGGTTACTCAAACGTATTACCGTCCTCTACGAATCCCACTCGACCTTACACGGTCAACACAATAGATGAGCATTTGGACATGTTGATGGTGTGTCACCATCTAGACTCCTCGATAGCGGAGGATGTGGCTTTTGCAGAATCCAGAATCCGTCGAGAAACAATTGCGGCTGAAGATATATTGCATGATCTAGGCGCTTTCAGCATGATCGCCAGTGATTCGCAAGCTATGGGTCGTGTGGGCGAAGTGGTTTGCCGGACTTGGCAGACTGCTCATAAAATGAAAGTTCAGCGAGGCCCGCTACCAGAGGACTCTGATCACTCAGATAATAATCGTGTTAAAAGATATATCGCCAAATACACAATCAATCCCGCTATTACGCATGGCGTGGCGCATGAGGTCGGTTCTTTAGAAGTAGGAAAGCTCGCCGATATTGTGATTTGGAAGCCCGCTTTTTTTGGCGTTAAACCGTCTATGATTGTCAAAGGTGGTGTGATTGCGATGTCGCTTATGGGGGATCCAAACGCGTCTATTCCGACTCCTCAACCAGTTCATTACCGGTATATGTTTGGTGCCTATGGTGGAGCGTTGTCCCATTCATCGGTAACATTTACTTCTCAGTCTGCCATCGATTCAAATGTGCGAGCTAATTTAAGCTTGCAAAAAAATCTTGTAGCAGTGCGTGATACGAGAACTATTTCCAAGTCATCAATGATTCTAAATTCACTACAGCCAAAAATAGAGGTAGATCCTCAAAATTATCATGTGTACGCTGATGGGGAGCTATTAACGTGTGAGCCAGCCTCTGTTTTGCCTATGGCTCAGCGGTACTTCTTATTTTAAATTATGTTGTTGATTACAAAGTTAGCGGATAAATTTTCACGGGTTGATGATGAAATCTCGCTTCCGTTCGATTTACGAAAAAAGTGCCGGTTTAAGACACTCAGTCCCGACGGTGAAGAGGTGGGGATATTTTTGGAACGAGGTACGATACTAGCTGATGGTGATCGTTTAGCGAGCGAAGACGGTAGGGTAATTCGGGTCGTCGCTCAAGATGAGCCTTTGCTGCTTATCATGCGAGGATCCGCACGATCTCTTGCGCAGCTGTCATACCACCTTGGAAATAGACACGTTCCATTAGAGATTTTTGATGATTGTTTACGCATAGCATATGACGAAGTGTTAAAAAGTATGGTCGAGGGTTTAGGTGCGTTAACTCAAGCAGTTGCTGCCCCTTTTCAACCGGAGAGAGGCGCTTATGGTGGTGGACATAGTCATGAAACTGAACATGGAAAAGGTCGTGGGCCTATAATCCATGAGTTCTCCAAATCGCCTGATTGATTTGCTCATGGTCAGGAAAAATAACATGATGAATGTTCTGAGGCTTTCGAGCCAATCATTGCCGACGGGTGCATTCAGTTATTCGCAAGGCATGGAATGGTTAGTTGATACGCAACGCATTAATGATGAGGACACCGTCTATCACTGGATAGCCTCGATCTTGCATGGTCCCTATGCGCAGTATGAGCTCCCAATTTTGCGTGAGATGTATGAAGCTTGGAGTATTGCTGACCATACGACTGTTGATGCGCTAAATCAGGATTATTTAACCTCTAGAGAGACATCTGAGATTAAAAAAGAAACGCTTCAGATGGGATACGCTCTTAAGGCGATTATTCAAGAGATGCCGTTTGCATCCGATGAATCGACGAAATTTTTACTGCGACTCGATGATCTTGTTTTCCTGACTGGTTTTGCTTTTTTCAGTTTTAAAAGCGATCTGTCTATTGAAGAAATGCTGACAAGTCATGTGTGGTCTTTTATTGAAAACCAGATTCTTGTAGCTATCAAAGCGATTCCACTTGGGCAGAACGGTGGGCAGCGACTATTAAATCGGCTTATTCCCCTGGGGGATAAAGCCGTTGGTCGATCTATGGAAGTTAGCGCTCATAATTGGTCAAATTTTTCTCCTCTACA
>JAOEKQ010000043.1 GCA_028379895.1 Burkholderiales bacterium | reverse complement strand
CAAACGTTTCAGTCTCTTTGGAAATATCGTCAGCTTAGATTTTATAGAGCACAAACTAATAAGAGAACAAGGACGGTTTGACGAGCCAAGGATACATATGGCTGTAAACTGTGCCTCTATTAGCTGCCCAGCGCTAAGGCCAAACGCGTACCAATCCTCGCGCATTGAGGATCAACTTCACGATAGCACTGTGCGTTTTCTTTCCGATAATAGTCGCAATCACCTTACGGACGGAGTTCTATTTATTTCACCAATATTTAAATGGTACAAAGCTGATTTTCAGAAAAAATCTGGATCGGTCCTTAAATGGATCATGGCTTACTCATCTGAGTTAAATAATAAATTCGACTCTGACAATCAAGAAGGTATAACAATTAAATATACGCGTTACGATTGGTCGTTAAACACGTACCATACAAAATAAAAGTACTCCGCTATGCCGCAAAAAGTTTCTCTTTCGATAATTATTCCCGTGCGGAACGAAGAAAAGCATCTTCCTATATTACTAAGTAAACTACATAGCCGAAAATCAAACAACACAGAAATCATAGTCATCGACGGATACAGTGAAGACAATACACTGAGTGTAATCAGTCATGAAAAAAATTGCGTGATTCACTCAGATCCTGGTCGAGCAAACCAAATGAATGCTGGCGCACGATGTGCTAGAGGAAAATATTTATGGTTCTTACATGCAGACTCTATGATTGACTTTGATTTTGAAAGTGCAATTTCGGCTGCATTACAAACGCGTAAGTGGGGTTGGTTTTACATTCATTTAAATAACGAAAAAATAATTTACCGCGTAATTCAATCGATGATGAACTTTCGCTCAAGAATCACGTGTATTGCTACGGGGGATCAGGGAATTTTTATTCATAAGGATCTGTTTATAAGACATGGGCTATTCCCATCAATTCCATTAATGGAGGACGTCAGTTTTTCAAAAAAAATGAAAGCATTAGAGAAACCATTTGTATGTGATCTAACAATAAAGACATCAACCAGGCGGTGGGAACACAATGGGCCGATACGTACAATTTTCAAGATGTGGGCCTTGCGACTATTGTTTTTTTTTGGCGCATCACCGAATTGGCTCAACGCACAGTACAACAAAAAATGACTAGCGATAATGACCAAGCGGTTGATACAATATTACAAATATTTACCCGCACCCCTGTTGAAGGCGAAGTGAAGACAAGGCTTATTCCTAACTTAGGTGCACTTCGATCGTGTGAGCTTCATAAGCGTATGACACTTCACGCAATGAGCGAAGCAAAAAATACGTCGTCTAAAGTTGAGATCTGGGTTACACCAACTGTCGATCACCCTTTTTTTATTGGCTTAGAGCGCGACTTTCAATTGAAAATACAAGTTGGTAAAACTCTGGCGGAGCGAATGGCTCACTCCCTCGAACAGGGTTTAAAAAGGTACAAGAAGGTCATCCTGATCGGCTCTGACTGCCCTAGCATTGATAGGGAATTGCTAATCAGGGCCGTTTCCTTATTGGATAACCATCAATATGTGTTTATACCTGTAGAGGACGGCGGATTCTCGTTGATTGGATCAGTTTTATTCTCCCAAAAGATCTTCCACGAGGTTCCATGGGGTAGTAACTTGGTGATGACGAGAGTAAGAAATAATTTAAAAAAATATCACTATTCATGGGCAGAACTGCCTACAATTTGGGATATTGATGACTTTACTGACTACGAGCGGTTGTCTCTCCGCATGCCACATATAACGACTGATCTTTAACGAGTCGTGATCATTAACCATAAAGAACTATACGTACTTATGTACGATTACATACAATAATTAGGATGAAAAAAATCGTACTTATCGGAGGCGGGCATAGTCATTTAGAAACAATCTATCGCTTGGGCGAGTCATCATCACTATACGATTATAAATTACTCTTAATTAGTAGTGAGTCGCATACTTCATACTCAGGGATGGCTCCTGGGTTGATCTCGGGTCATTACGTATTCGACGACTGTCATGTTGATCTTAAAAAATTATGTGAAAGATATGACTACAAATTCATCCAACAATCGGTTTGTAAAATCTCACCGACCGACCAGGAAATACATACCGACAGTAACATTTATCAATATGATATTGCATCGATCAACACTGGTTCAATCTCAGATTCAGAGAGTGCAATTGGAGTCAAAGAATGGGCT
>JAOEKQ010000042.1 GCA_028379895.1 Burkholderiales bacterium | reverse complement strand
AAATTGTTCGTAGTCTGCTACAACATTTTTCTGTAATCGGCGAGTCATTTGTAACGCATATCGGTCAACTTCAAGCCATTGATTCGGGTCAAGCTGGTCCGCGTTAACATCAAAATCACTCAGATTCGCGAGCAAAAATCGTAACGTATTACGGATACGTCGATAGCTCTCAACAACCCGCTTTAATATTTCATCAGAAATATTCAACTCACCAGAATAATCAGTCGCTGCAACCCAAAGCCGTAAAACATCAGCACCTAAAGTATCTGAAATTTTCTGGGGAGCAATGACATTACCCATCGACTTAGACATTTTTCGTCCGTTACCATCCACAACGAATCCATGTGTTAATAAGCCTTTATAAGGCGCCTTTCCATCGATCGCACACCCAGTCAATAAACTCGATTGAAACCAGCCTCTGTGTTGATCCGACCCCTCCAAATATAAATCCGCAGGCTTTGTCAGGTCCTCACGTCTTGAAAGGACACTGTTGTGGGTGGTCCCTGAATCAAACCAAACATCTAGCGTATCCCGCACTTTTTTCCATTCCTTAGCTTCTTGACCCAATAGTTCCTCCAGGTCAAGTTCAAACCAGGCATCTATACCTTTGACCTCGACGCGCTTTGCTACCTCCTCTAGCAGACTTGACGTATCAGGGTGTAACTGTCCAGTCTCAGCGTGGACAATTAATGACATAGGAGTTCCCCAACTTCTTTGCCGTGACACACACCAATCCGGCCGGTTATTTATCATGCCCTCTAAGCGAGCGCGTCCCCAGCTCGGATAAAAAGAGGTCTCAGCAATCGCTTTAGCCGCACGCTGCCTGATGGAATCTTTACCACTGTCTAAACCTACAAACCATTGTTTTGTCGCTCGAAAAATAATAGGCGTTTTATGTCGCCAACACACAGGATAACTATGCTCGTAGGTGACGACATGCAGTAATTTATGATTTTCTCTTAGAACCTCAATAATTTTTTTATTTGCTTCCCACACCAACATGTCACCAACAATCGGTACTGAACTATGGAACTTACCCTCATCATTGACAGGGTTATCAACCTCCAGACCATATCGCTGACCAACGATAAAATCGTCTACGCCATGCGCGGGAGCCGTATGAACCAAACCGGTACCCGCATCCAATGTCACGTGCTCACCAGAGATTACCAATGATTGTCGATCATAAAATGGGTGTTGCAGTAACAGTCCCTCGATTTTCTCTCCATTGAATCTCAGTAAAACCTCAAACTCGTCAATACCATAGCGTTGGAGACACGTGTCAACCAATTCGCTAGCGAGTATTAATAGTCCGTCGGCGATACGCACTAGCGCATACTCAATATCAGATCCGACTGCTACCGCTCTATTTGCTGGAAGCGTCCACGGGGTGGTCGTCCAAATTACAGCAAAGACTGGTTCATAAAGGTGAGTAAAACCCAATGCAGACGCAAAAGCTTTCGTATCAACGACAGAGAAGCCCACATCTATGGCGGGCGACTTTTTATCCTCGTACTCCACTTCCGCGTCAGCTAGTGCAGAACCACAGTCGAGACACCAATGCACTGGTTTTGCACCCTCTTGTAAAAAACCATTTTCCTGAATTTTAGCTAATGACCGAATAGTGTCTGCCTCGGTCTGGAATGCCATCGTTTTATAAGGTTTATCCCAATCACCCAATACACCTAGTCGAATAAAATCCTTCTTTTGCCTGTCAATCTGTTCCTCAGCAAACGTCCGGCAAAGCGCACGAAATTTTGCGGCTTCTAGTCCTTTACCATACTTTTTTTCAATCTGGTGTTCAATAGGTAAGCCATGGCAATCCCACCCAGGCACGTAAGGTGCATCGAAACCCGCCAAAGTTTTAGACTTGACAATGATATCTTTCAAAACCTTATTCACGGCATGACCGATATGGATATCTCCATTGGCATATGGTGGCCCATCATGCAAAGTAAACGTAGGCCTACCCTTCGCTCTCTCGCGAATTTTTTGGTACAAGCCTCCGGTTTGCCACTGCTCAACCCAAAGCGGCTCGCGCTTAGCTAAATTTGCGCGCATTGGAAATTTTGTATCAGGCAGGTTTAATGTTTTTTTATAATCCATTTATTTCTATAACCACCTCTGGAAATGAAGCATCAAGGGCACCAGAACATTTTAAAATTACCCATTTTCAAGCGTCATTCAATTTAAAAAAGTTTCGGGAAATTCTTTCATCTTCCTTCATTGCTGTTATCAGTTCATCTTTACTGGTA
>JAOEKQ010000041.1 GCA_028379895.1 Burkholderiales bacterium | reverse complement strand
CGCTCATGCCAGACCGACTGTTGCGATACCGGTTTACCGAATGCCACCCTCGAGTTCAAACGTTGAATCATGAATTTCAATGCCCGCTCAGCCTGCCCAATAATTCTCATGCAATGATGAATACGCCCGGGGCCCAAACGCCCTTGCGCAATTTCAAATCCACGCCCCTCGCCCAACAGAATATTATCTGCCGGCACACGAACATTCTCAAGAGAAACTTCCATGTGTCCGTGCGGCGCATCGTCGTAACCAAAAACAGTCAGCGCTCTTTCTACCTTCACCCCTGGGGTGTCAGTCGGCACCACGATCATTGACTGTTGTTTGTGTCGGTCCGCGTTGTCGGGATCAGTCTTACCCATAACGATTAGCACCTTACACCTTGGATCTCCAGCTCCAGATGACCACCATTTACGACCGTTAATCACATAGTCGTCTCCATCGCGCTTGATTAGGCACTCGATATTCGTCGCATCTGAGGACGCAACTGCTGGTTCAGTCATTAAAAATGCTGATCTTATTTTGCCTTCAATCAAAGGTTCTGCCCAAGTCTTTTGCAATGCAGGCGAAGCGTAGCGCAGTAATGTCTCCATATTTCCGGTATCCGGAGCGGAACAGTTAAACACCTCAGAGGCCCAAATAACCTGCCCCATAATTTCACATAATGGTGCGTATTCGACGTTGGTCATTACGCCCCCATGCGCCTTAGGTCTCCATAAATTCCACAGCCCTTTTTCACGCGCCTTGAGCTTCAATGACTCGACAAGCTCAGTGGGTATCCAAGCATCTCCAGCCTTGCGGTTCGCTTCAACTTCAGCGTGGAAAGCCGTTTCATTGGGATAAACATGCTCATCCATAAACGCGCTCAGTTCAGCTTGTAAGTCCTTAACTTTCGATGAAAACTCAAAATCCATAATTTCTCTTTCCCAAATAAATTAATGTTAGCACATCATTTTCGGCAAACCCTCTCGCGACCTTTGCCAACAACTCATTACTGTAGGTCGAATGTCCATTACTGCTCCGGGACCACATTTTCAAACGCAATACACGCGACACGAAACTTATCTGTCAGAGGAACCGATTTTTTCTTTTCTAGATTCGCGTGGACATAAGTCATTTCTATCGTCGCTATAGATTCATCCTTTCGCCCGACCTCAATATGAAAATCAAAACTGCTGCGGCCCAACCGAGAAACTCGGACATATAAGTCAAGTACATCATCGAAATGAGCGGACGCATGATACTCAATCTGAGTTTTTCGCGCATACAAATCAGCCACACTTACGTCAAACGCTGCCGGATAGGGCATACCAATTGCACGGTAGTACTCAGTAATAGCTATGTCCGCAAAGGTCAGATAATGGGGATTAAAAACAACACTCTGGGCATCCACCTCGGACCAACGCACTTGGATAGAGTGGGAAAACCTGAAATTCTCGTTGACCATATTTACTTTTCTCTTAAATGCATTACTTTGAGGTCATCACCCAAACTCCGTCCCATTCCTTGTCTGGTGGGTTCAACTTAAGAAACTCACAACGATCCACATAAATTTGTGACAGCTGATCCGTTGGATTTAATTTTAAACAATGATTGAATCGCTCTATCGCTTTGCTCCAATTAGCCACTTGATAAGCTTCGATACCGTCATTAAACAAGTTGACTACATCCATCAAATTCGGAAAAGACGTTTGGTCATGATAATCCAAGACCTCATAGATCTTAACCGGCTGAGTTTTACCCTTCACTACAACCAAATCTGCAGCCCTCATTCGATATGTCCCCCTCAATTTTTGAACTGTAGAGTCACTTACCAAAATACGAGCTGCATAAGATTTGCATGCGCTCTCTAATCGAGCTGCCAAATTTACACCGTCGCCAATCAACGTGTAATCCATACGTTTTGGTGATCCAATATTTCCAGATACCACCATATCCGTGTTCAAACCAATTCCCATATCAACGACTTTTAAACCCCTGTTAAGCCGTTCCTTGTTCCAGGCCCAAAGCGTTCGAATCATCCCTATAGAGGCTCGCATAGCTCGATCGGGGTCATCTTCATGAGGAATTGGCAAACCAAAACACGCCATAATCGCATCCCCGATGAATTTATCGAGCATGCCGCCCTCTTTAGAAATACATTCGACCATTAGAGAAAAATAATCATTTAGAAATGAGACCGTACCCTGCGCGCCATATTCTTCAGTTATCGTAGTGAATCCTCTGACGTCAGTAAACATCACCGTGGCCTCCGCGCTAACACCGCCTAACACTTCATGCG
>JAOEKQ010000040.1 GCA_028379895.1 Burkholderiales bacterium | reverse complement strand
AGTATGACGTTGTTTTACAGATGGAAGATTCAAAACGACGTCAACCAACAGATTTAACTTCAATCTATGTTCGTACTAGGAGCGGACAGCTTGTCCAGCTAGCTAATCTTGTGACTATAGAGGAGACTGTCACGCCAAAGGAATTAAACCACTTTAATAGATTTCGTGCGGCGATCATTAATGGCAATGTAGGTCCCGACGCCAGTCAAGGTGAGGTTTTGGATTTCATCGACTCAATTGTGGCGGCGGAGCTGCCTAAAAATGTGACGACTGATTTAAACGGATCTTCTAGGGAATATAGAGAGAGTGGGGACGAGATGAAAATCACGTTAGTACTTGCACTAATATTCATATATCTCGTGCTTGCAGCACAGTTTGAGAGTTTTATCGGTCCATTTGTAATCATGCTTACGGTGCCTCTAGGCTTTCTCGGTGCTCTTTTCGTAATGTGGCTAAACGCCAAGCTCGGTGACGGCGGGTCTCTTAATGTATACAGTCGGATTGGGTTGGTCATGCTCGTAGGATTGATTACAAAGAATGGTATTTTGATTGTGGAGTTTGCAAATCAATTACGAAGGGCTGGACAAGAAAAAATAGAGGCGGTGTTGGAAGCTTCGACGCTAAGGTTGCGACCCATTCTAATGACGGCGCTGGCGACCGTGCTTGGTTCTTTGCCGCTTGCATTATCAAGCGGTGCCGGTGCTGAGGCACGGAGAGCAATTGGGTGGGTAATTGTTGGAGGCGTTTCAATAGGTACGTTGTTGACCCTCTTTATAATCCCCGTAGCTTATTCGCTTATTGTCCGAAACACGCCACGTGTTAGAGACGGTACGTAGGCAGGTTTGGCTAACAACAAAAGCATGACAAAGAATGCGGGAGCGTGAGCTCCCGTTTTTTTATTTTAGCCGAACATACTCGTAGTCAACGGGATTATTATTGATGCCTCGGTCAGGAGGCGCTATCCATCCAGCCATCTTTCCGGGTTCGACTACGCGTTGCATTAAGCTTCTGATGAAGGACCGATCTTCTTCGGTTGGCAGCCAAAGAGGAGTACTGCTGTTGTAGTCTGCTTGGCTAATAGCCTTGCCAGTGGGATCTGTTGGGACGTTAGCCCAAGCCCCAATGGTTCTATGAAACCGGGTGCTTGGTAGCGTTAACGCAATATCGAAGTTGGCGCGTTTTATCATCATATTCCAACGTTTGATACCAATTTCACAGTCCTTTACATAGGCTTCTCTGGTCACCTGGTTCATTGCATTTCTTAAGTTAACCTGCTCCGTACCCTCGGGTGTATCGATGTCGTGGGTTCCATCATTGCAAACGTGATCCTCATATCTTCCTTCGTCAGGACGCCCTTTAATTCCGCTCGCAAATGAAAAGGCGGCGTTTGATGAGACCTCGGAGCCGAATAAGTCGAGTGAGGAGCTAAACCAAAAATTTAAATATTTTTGTATTGTCACCAGATCAACAGCTCCGCTTTCACGAACTGCGGTTGGGTCATCCGTCCCCATTTCTTTCATGACTTCAAGGCATCGTTTGATGACACGACCTACGCCAGTTTCGCCGACAAACATATGATGAGCTTCCTCAGTCAGCATGAACCGACAGGTTCTTGCAAGCGGGTCAAATGCAGACTCACTGAGACTTTTTAATTGAAACTTACCATCTCGATCAGTGAAATAAGTAAACATAAAAAACGACAGCCAGTCACTTATAGGTTCGTTAAACGTTCCCAAGATCCGGGGGTTATCCGTATCTCCAGAGTGTCTGGCAAGTAGCTCTTCAGCTTCTTCTCTACCGTCTCGACCAAAGTAACAATGCAGAAGGTACACCATTGCCCACAAGTGCCTGCCCTCCTCAACATTGACTTGGAATAGGTTTCTCAGATCGTAAAGCGAGGGACATGTTAGTCCCAATAATCTCTGTTGCTCCACAGAGGCTGGCTCTGTATCCCCTTGAGTAACGATAATCCTTCGAAATTGAGAGCGTAATTCTCCTGGCACTTGCTGCCAAACAGGCTCGCCGAAGTGATCTCCGAATCCAATAGTCCTATCTTGTATTTGATCGGCAAGAAATATTCCCCACCTGTAATCTGGCATTTTTACGTGTCCGTAACTCGCCCATCCTTTTGCATCGACTCCTACAGCCGTTCTCAAGTACACATCGTTCGATTGAAAATCCTTAGGACCTTGATCATCCCACCACTTTAAAAAGTGTGGTTGCCAATGTTCCAATGCTCTTTGTAATTTCCTATCATTCGCAAGGTTCACATTGTTAGGAATTTTGTCACTGTAATTGATATTCATAATTTGTTGGATCCAGTCTTTGAAATATA
>JAOEKQ010000004.1 GCA_028379895.1 Burkholderiales bacterium | reverse complement strand
TATTCATTTGTCAAGGACATAACTAGCGCCAAAAAAGATAGGCTATAAAACTGAGAAAGCTAAGCGTAATTTAATCTCATTAATTAGGAGGACTCATCATGACAGGACAATGGATTCAAATCGAAACAAAAAAAGGCGATTCGTTTAGCGGCTATTTCGCCTTACCAAAAACCGGTAAGGGCCCAGGCATTGTTTTGTGCCAAGAAATTTTTGGGGTAAACGCTTACATTCAATCTATTGCCGATCATTACGCAGAAGAGGGGTATGTTGTCTTAGCGCCAGACCTGTTTTGGCGAATTGAACCAGGCATCAAACTGGGCTATACCGAAAAAGACTTCGAAAGAGCCTTTGAGCTTTTCGGACAATTTGATACAGATACAGGAATGGAAGATATTACCGAATGCGTCAAGGCCCTAAGAAGTAGATCTGAAATTATTGGGAAAATTGGCGCTCTCGGATTTTGTCTTGGTGGAAGACTAGCTTATCTAGCGGCTGCACGCTCAGGTGTTGATTGCGCGGTCGCCTACTACGGAGTAACCATAGACGATTACCTGAATGAAGCGGTAAATATTTCTGTTCCGATGACTTTGCACTTTGCCGAGAACGATCAATATGCACCCCCTGCAACCGTCATTAAAATTCAAGACGCCTTAAGAGAACACAAAAACACAAATATTCACACGTATCCACAAGTAGATCATGGCTTCTCACGAACGGGATCTAACCACTTTCACAAAACAACTGCGGACCTTGCACATCAACGATCTATTTCCCTATTTCGCAAGTCAATGGGATAAGCATTGTGAGTATGAATTTGCCACGCGTGAACTTGAAGTCACGATGACCACAATGGTAGGTGAACCTTACGTTAATCACATTCCCATAATGACAGGCGGTGTTGGCCAAATTCATTTAAAACGATCTTATCAGCACCACTTCATTCCTAAAACGCCAAAAGATACAATGCTCATCCCCGTCTCTCGAACGGTCGGTGAAGGCATACTTGTCGACGAAATGGTATTTTGTTTTACGCATGATATTGAAATCGATTGGATGCTTCCCAACATCCAACCAACGGGTAGGGAGTTGAAATCCCACTGGTAGCGATCGTCAAGTTTCTAGGAAGTAAGCTTCACAGTGAGCACATTTACTGGGATCAAGTATCAGTACTTACTCAGATTGGCCCTCTCGATCCGACTGGACTACCTATCGCAGGCGTTCAGACAACCAAAAAACTTTTGGATTCACAAATACCTTCGAATCAATTAATGAGCAACTGGAGTCAAAGCAAAGAGGAATAATCATGCGACAGAAGCTAGCATTAACCACAAACCTGCCATAACCAATCATCTTCTCGGCTACCCATTACTGGAGTTCGGAACTCTTCAGCACCAGGCGGCACCATAATCATTTTCAATGACTTGCCTTCAACGTTCCGAAGATCGATAACGTAAGGTGCTAATTCTTTATCGTCACATCGAGCCCTGTATGTAATCCGTCTCGAGAATAACGCTTGAGGCGCAACGGCTTCCACATCAACGAGTCGAATCATGACCTCGAAATAACGTTCTCCGTATTTATCTCTGACACTATTTGGGTAAAATTTAGCAATTTCACCCTCCCTTACTTCGGCAATGGTATCAACCGAATACTCTACGGCGTAAGCGGTTGAGCACAAAAATAAACCAATAAGCCACACTAACATTTTTTTCATAATCGCGCCGCCTCTTTGAAAAGTAATTGTCAATTTTAGACTTATTAGTAAAGTAAAGTTTCACGGGCACGGGATAAATAGTTAATCACTGAATTTAGGCTCTCGCCCGGTACCTTGGTAAAACAACTTAAATGACTCATCAGCAATCCGAGTATGCGCGTTTTTCTCTGCCGTCCCTAACGATTGTTCGGGGCTAGGCTCATGTTGGAAATGCCGATAGTCGTCACGACCTCTAACGAGAGTCGCATAATCTTTAATCCCATTTACTTGGCTCACATCTGTTGGCACAAAGCGAATGGCTAAACCCACACGGCGATCCGCCCCAACATTCGGCTCAGAACCATGAATAATACGTACATGATGCAAAGATACTTCTCCTGCCTCGAGTTCAATCCAAGCAGCATTCTCTTCAGCGAACTCAAACTCCACTTTTTGCCCACGGGTCAATAAATTATTCTCTTGAAACGTATCTATATGCGGCAACTGATCCAAATGGTGGCTCCCACGAATCATTTTCATCGCGCCGTTAGATCGTCGGCTCGGACTCAAGGCAATCCATACCGTAAGAACGTCCGGTCGAGACAAACCCCAATACGTTGAATCCTGGTGCCAAGAAATAAACGTATTGTCACCTGGCTCCTTAATGAAAAAATTGGTTCCCCAAACAAGTAAATTAGGGCCGAGGATACTTTCGACTAGATCGAGTATTTTAGGATTTCGTATGGTCTCTGCAACCCACTTGAATACGAGGTGAGGCTTGTTCCGGTAAGGGGACTTCATTACCGACCCATGCGCCGCCTCATAGATCTCGAGCTGTAATCTTAACGCCTTCGCCTCTTGTTCCGAAAAAACCCTAATCGGGGACAAAAATCCGTCACGCTCATATTGGCTTAGCTGACTGTGACGCAGATGATATATATCTAAATGAGTCTTCACCACATATTCCTCATTTAAAAAATCGATCCGTCAACGTAGTCTGATTCTCGTAAATAGAGCCTTGTTTTTTCGCCGGCGGGAAAGGCATACGCACGGGTACATTAGTCGCTCTGGGCTCTAAGGTGGGACGGCCAGCAATCATCCGACTATTGAATTCTTCCAACCCTGAAAATCTGAAATACGGCCACGCATCAGCCGCTGCACACTCATACAACATGAGTCGCCGTGGCTCTTTCGAAACATTTTGGGCAGATCCATGGACCAATCGAACGTGATGAAATGAGCAATCGCCAGCTTTACCTAAACAAGGAACCGCCTTATCGAAATCAAGGTCCGGATTAGTGCTGGGGGAAATCGCACCGCAAAAAAATCCATCTTGATGATGATCCCAAACTTTTTCGACTCGATGACTTCCTGGCACAAGCAGGAGTGGTCCGTTATCTAAAGTCATGTCATCGAGCATCAGTCCGACAGCGAGCACCTGATCATTGGAATGCGGGTAGAAAGCCCAGTCTTGATGCCATTCGACTGCGGAGCCATCGTGAGCTGACTTGAGATTTAACTTTGAGCCGTGCAACCGTACGTCTGCTCCGAGTAAGCTCGTCAGACAATTAAGCATATTCTTAGTTTGAATTAACTCCCAAAAAATTGAATGCCATTTGTGTGGTGTTTTAATTCGTCTTACTTTAGGTGACGAAGGGCTATGAGACGGCTCAAGATCAAACTTTTCATCGTGATCACTCACTCTTTTAGCTTCACTGAGCATTTCAGCGACTGCGGTCCTGACTCGCCCAAGTAACTCGTCGTCGATCACCGACCGTGCGATCACATAACCGTCTTTTTGATACTGATTAATTTGTTCGTCGCTTAGCACCTCAGCTCCTAAAAGAAATATAAATTGAGGACTCACTCAAAAAGACCATCAGTCAAAACATAAGTTACACGATAATACCAATTGAAACTAAAATTCAGTCATATGCCAACGGAGGGAGCTTTAATGGTGTGTGCGTTATTCGACCATAAGACTTACTGAGCCCAGAGACTCCATCTCAACCTCCGCGACATCCCCCGCCTCTAGCCATTTTGTTTCAACAACACTGCCTAGCATGACAAACTGCCCTTTCGTTATGGATAAACCGCGACTGACTCTGGACTTAATAAACCAATCGAGCGCGTTTATCGGTGACCCCATAATCAAAGAACTTGTGCCCGAGCCCACAACGACACCGTTGACGCGAGTCTTACCCACTAGGTTATTCAAGTCTAATTGTCGCCAATCATGAACAGCATCACCAAGTACACAGCCGCTATCAAAGAAATTATCTGCAATTAAGGTGGGGACGCCCAATGACGTAAAATCCTCGTAGCGATCATCGACAATCTCCATCCCCACCATAACGGAGTCAATTACGCTTAGAGAAGAAAACGATGCCTCTAAATAAGTATCTAGGGTGATGGTTTCAGAAATTGACACTACAACTTCACATTCAACTCCAACTCTATTAAAACCTTCCCGAGGTACGCACCCACTCTCTTTCAAGACCGTACGAGAAAAAATCTCTCCGGCACAAGGTGTGGGGACGCCCAAGAAGCGCTGCATTACAGATGTTGTACACCCGATCTTATGTCCAACCACTGGCCCTAGAGGATGATTCAATAATCGATTAACATATTCTTGAAGCAAGTAACCCTCAGACTCATCATTTGGCCGCAAAACACCAGGTAATGGCCCGATTGGGACAAGATTTTTTCTTTGATCCGACAAAATTTTAGCTGCTTTAAATTTTCTTGAGGAGTCCTTCATTCTGGTCTTTCTTTTTTTGACTATGGCCCCATTCACGAACATTGACCATACAATACCGTGATTTGAAAGGGTGAGAAATCACATGTCGACCTGTGGAAAGGATCATTAAAATGACAGCCCCCCCTTATTTACAAAAAAACGACGCTTAAAAAGCGACGTTTTATTTTTTTAACTATATCTAAATCTAGACAGGTCTTGCAGAAAGACAAACAGCGCTTGAAAAGCGCCGTTTGAATTTTCGCTGCAAATATGCAAAAGCAACGAAAGGGGAGGCTTGAGGCTTACTTAGAACATCCAACCGATACCAATGTTGAGCGAATCGTTTGCGCCGTTATTGCTAAAGTCCTGATGATCTAGCTTGAGTACTACGTCAGGATCTAGGTATAAACTCACTCCGTAAGTTAATACTTGGTCAGCATTATTAGGATTGGTTGTAAATCCAGTAGCAACTGCTTCTTGTGTATTGAAGTCAGCATATCTAACGAAAGGTTGAATATTGTATTCATCCAAATTGAACCCCTTGTAACCAGCTTCTACATACCATCCAGAGAATTCCTCAGGTGCTGCAGTATTTGCACCAGCGGTTATGCCTGCAGAAGCGTTAATAGCTTCAGTGTCACCCAAAGTTCCTGCGGCATAGATTGCGCTTAACTTCCAGTCGTTGGCGTCATACTGCGCATGAATGTCCCAAATTGTTAAATCTGCGTTTACACCAGCCAATTCTTCTGGATTATCACCTTTACCTTGACCGTCTTGAGCTGTAGCACCAGTCCAAATTGAGCCACCCCATTTAAGACCAGGCGTACCTTTATTATTGAATCCCATGTAGTAACCCATGTTATTCGCAGTTACTTGCTTTCCGCTTACACGCATTTTCTTGAAACCCGTAGACGCTGATGAGCTTGTAAATTTACTGGCATCCGGTGTGGTCGACATACCGACAAACCACTCTGTCCCAGCCAGCGTACTTCCGTTTAACTGGAACCCAATTTCTCGCCATGTTGATGGAATAATTTTCGTTTCAATATTATTTCTCTCCATACCATAAAACACTGGCGGCTCATGATATTCGTTGATAAGACCAATCGGGACGATATGTAAGCCAGCTAGGAAATTTATGCCATTCTTGAGTGTATGCTCAATATAAGCTTGTTCCATCGCAACTTCACCACCGCTCTCGCCACCCTTGACTTGAGCATGCTCAAATTCGATCTCAGACATCAATCGGGTGCGATCGCTGAACTTATGGCCTAAAAATATAATGAAGCGCTGTACGTCAAATTCGTCTTTTTTGTCACCATCGAAATTAGCCCAGTTTAGCTCACCGTAACCACCGAGTGAGGTATCACCAATACCAACAGTTTTTTGTTGAATATCCCTTACCGAATCCTTCTGGGCATCAACCGC
This sequence comes from Burkholderiales bacterium, assembly GCA_028379895.1. GTDB lineage: Bacteria > Pseudomonadota > Gammaproteobacteria > Burkholderiales > Eutrophovitaceae > Eutrophovita. The sequence continues at coordinate 112,862 of JAOEKQ010000004.1, read as the reverse complement.
GTTTCGAAGGTCCAAAAGCTCTTCCTCTAGCGCTTGGATGCGTTCATTCACATTTTCTTGCGCCCAGGTTGGCTTCGCGACCAGCAGAACTAACGCCGAAACGAGGGACATCATAGCTATTTTTTGTAATCCCACTAATCCTGGCATTTCATTTACTCCTAATTGTTTTATGCTTAATCTCATAATGTTGACTAAGTATAAATGCAAATGATAATGATTCGCAATAACTTTTTAAGAAAATATTATAAATCACACAGAAATGGTAAATAAACCCATGAATAAAATGAGAAAAAATATTTTTTTAAAGAGAAGCTACGCATTTGAAACAGCGTATTATTGAGGTTTTTTTAGATAAATGCGCCCTAAACGGGAGACTACCAGAGATTTTCTAAAGCTAAATGGCCAGGTTTTGAACGACGACTTACCGTATAACCATGCTCTGTAAACCAGCCTCGAGTGTCGTCCACCATCTCAGGGTTTCCACAAATCATGATTCGGCTTCGTTCAGAATCTAATGATAAGTCGAGCTCTTGCTCGAGCTCACCACTTTCTAAAAGTATAGGAATACGCTTGTTAAGCGCACCTGGAACCTTCTCTCGCGTCACTACAGGTAGGAATTTAAACTTATGGGCGAAATCCTTAAAATACTCGTGACTTTTCAGTCCCTCTATGGCCTCAATGTAAGCTAGTTCGTTAGCCTCTCTCACACTGTAAACTAGGATAATATTTTCGTAAGCATCCCAAGTCTCCAGCTCGTACAAAATACTAATGAAAGGCGCCAGGCCAGTCCCAGTCGCAAGCATCCAAAGATCTTTACCTTCTTCAAAGCGTGCAGTCGTCAGGAAGCCATAATTCATTTTTTCAACAAGCACTTCGTCGCCTACTTCAAGCTTGGATAAACGGCTCGTAAATTCACCATCAGGCACTACGATTGAAAAGTATTCTAAAAATTCATCGTAACTCGCAGATACGATTGAGTATGCTCTCCAAACAATCGTTCCGTCATCTTTCCTAATACCAAGACGCGAAAATTGTCCTGGTATAAAGCGGTATCCCGCATAACGGGTTAACTTGAAACTGAATAGATTCGGCGCCCACGTTGTGATCTCGGTTATCGTTTCCGCCGTAAATTTATCTTCTTTAGCCATTATGTATTGCAAGTTATTGTAACAAGAAAGAGAAACTGAGAGGCCCAGCCTGTGCATTTTAACGTACCAGGCTATAGACATGTAGAAAACCGTTAAATTCCATAACAATCCAGAAGTCGATTCTCTATAGAAAAATTACATTGAAATACTGAACCCTCCATCCATGGTCAAAACATGTCCGTTTATGTAGGCCGACTCATCTGACGCCAGAAATACCGCAGCGGCACCAATTTCATCAACCTGCCCCCATCTCCTTAAAGGAACACGCGAGCATACCCAGTCGTTAAAGTCTTTATCAGCTATTAAATGCTCATTCATCTCTGTCGCAAAATATCCGGGCGCAATCACATTTGTAGTGATGCCTTTACCACCTAACTCAACTGCCAACTGCCGCGCTAACGCATGCACGCCCCCCTTTGAGGCGATGTACGCAGATATAGTGGCGCGTCCTAGGTCAGCTGTAATAGAGCCCGTAAAAATAATACGGCCTCCACCCGACTGAATCATATGCCTTGAGGCTTCCTTGGCCATTGACCAAACACCGGTCAGGTTGGTGTCCATGACTCGTCTGAATTCATCCTCATTGAAATCAACGATTGGAGAGCGGTGTTGTATGCCCGCGTTCGCAATAACTATATCTAACCTACCATGAGATGCAACAATCTCATCAACAGCTTGTTTAAGATACTCAGACTGAGTCACATCAAATGACATCACCGTCGCCAACAATCCATCACCGGTCAACTCCACGACTCGCTGCTCTAGACTGGCGGGATCCCGCCCATTCAAAAAAACGTGCGCGCCTTGCTTTGCTAACGCTTTAGCCATGCCCCAACCGAGCCCACGCGAGGCACCAGAAACCAAAGCTGTTTTTCCGTCTAAACGAAACATACTCCTCCCCTTGATCGGCTTTATAACCCCAGATTTTACCTATTGAAGAATCCATCCGCATAGCCAAAAAAAAACGCCGCAAACGCGACGTTTCTTATTTTGCCAACGGTTAAGGAAGAAAAATCGTCGAGCCCGTAGTTTTCCGAGCCTCAAGATCCCGATGTGCTTTAGCAGCGTCAATCAACGCATATCGCTGGTTAATATCAATTTTCACTTTCCCTGACTTAACTACGCTGAACAATTCCTTCGCACTGGCCTCAAGATCAGCACGCTGAGCGGTATAAATCATGATCGAAGGTCGTGTAACGTAATACGACCCCTTTGCTAAGATGTTGATGTCAACATCTTTAACTGGGCCAGACCCATTACCAAACACCGTCAATAACCCTCTTGGTTGCAAGCAATCTAGTGAACCGTGAAAGGTATCTTTACCGACCGAATCAAACACCACTGGAACACCTTGTCCCTTCGTGATTTTACGCACACGCTCAGCAAAATTTTCTTTGGAGTAATTAATTGTGTGATGACATCCATGTGCTTTCGCAATTTTTGCCTTTTCATCGGAACCCACAGTGCCAATCACCGTAGCACCAAGGGCATTTAACCATTGACACGCAATCAATCCTACGCCTCCGGCCGCGGCATGGAATAAAACGGTTTCACCCTTTTGAACACGGTAAACGCGACGGATGAGCATTTGAACTGTCAGCCCTTTTAACATCATTGCAGCTGCGTCCTCATCAGACACGCCAGCCGGCACCTTAACTAGTTTTGCTGCAGGCATATTGCGCTCTTGCGCATACGCTCCTGGAGGACCTCCAGCATAAGCTACGCGATCGCCAGGCTTAACGTTCGAAACACCCGCACCGACTGCTTCGACAACACCGGCACCCTCTAAACCAACACCACTAGGCAACGGTAAGGGATAAAGACCGGAGCGGTGGTATGTATCAATATAATTGAGTCCTATCGCGGTATGACGAACCCGAGCTTCTCCGCGTTTGGGCTTTCCAACGGATACTTCTTCAACGCCTAAAACTTCTGGCCCACCTGTTTTTTGAAACTTAACAACTGTCGTCATACCTTCCTCCAAAATGTCAATCACCAAAATAAATCTCTCAAATCTTACATGAAATCTTAATACTGCCGACCCATGTGCCAACCCCAAATCAAACTAAGAATCAAGCGACTACTGTGCAGACTGTTTATTGCTTCTCGCTTGTTGTTGAATAAACTTTGTTATATGTGGATAAATAATCGTCCTAAACTTTCGGCCGCTAAAAATTCCATAGTGCCCTACGCTTTTAGCGAGCAGATGTTTTCGACGGGTTTTAGGAACACTCGAGCACAACGACTGCGCAGCCTCCGTCTGACCGTTACCAGAAATATCGTCTAATTCACCCTCAATTGTAAAAAGCGCAGTTTTTTTAATTGCGCCTGGATCCACTCGTTGACCTCTTATGCTCCACTCACCTCTTGGCAATAAAAAATCTTGAAACACAACGCGAACCGTATCCAAATAGTATTCGGCAGGCATATCTAGAACAGCATTGTATTCATCATAGAACTGTCGGTGTGCCTCTGCACTATCTTGATCGCCTTGCATAAGGTGCTTATAAAACTCCCAATGCGCATTAAGATGTCGATCGGGGTTCATCGCCATGAAACTCGCGTGTTGCATAAAGCCTGGGTAAACCATACGCGAAAATCCTGGATAGTTTTGCGGGACACGCATGATCATTTGATTAGCGAACCACTCGTGAGAATGTTCATCAGCAAATTGATTCACAGTTGTTGGACTGAGTCTCGCATCTATTGGGCCGCCCATCATAATCATCGAATCTGGAGAACAAGGATTACGCTCCGAGGCTAATAAAGAAATCGCAGCCAAGACAGGAACAGTAGGTTGGCACACAGACATCACATTTAGGTTAGGTGTTAACGAGCAAATAAACTCTTTAATGTAATCAACGTAATCTTCAAGACAAAAATCTCCGTCAGATAAGGGCACCATTTTTGCATCGACCCAATCGGTCACCCAAACATCATGGTCAGCTAGACTTGTTCTAACCGTGTCACGCAGTAATGTTGCAAAGTGCCCAGATAGCGGCGCTACGATGAGTAACTTAGGGCCATGAACATTTGTGTCTTTTCTGAAATGTGTTAATTTGCAAAATGGCTTATCGATCGTAACTTCCGTATGTACAGCAACCGCTTTACCATCGATTTCGACTGTCTCGATATCCCAACTGGGCTTTTGATATCGTTGCATTACACGCGTGAAAAGCTCACTATTTGCGCCGACAGCCCTCATAAACGGAAGATCCCTTAAAGGGTTGAAGGGGCTATGGGTAGCTTCTTTCAAAACATTCGCCGCAGTCACTATTGGTGAGAGAAACGAACGTTGCAATTCATGTAACGTGTACAACATCAAAAGATCCTTAAAAATTTACACTTGAACTTATTCTGTCAGAAAAACGAAAACGAAACAGATTATTTCCGATTTAAAAAGTCTGACCAAAAATGTCTCCACGATCAGAGCGAAAAATCCTCTTGCATCAAACCAATTTGTTCTCTGATGTGCCCCAGGTGCTCTTCCCAATATCGTTGAGAACCAAACCATGGGAATGCCACCTTGAAAGCTGGATCATTCCATCGCTGCGCTAACCATCCAGCATAATTAATAATACGCAACGTCCTTAGCGGCTCTATTAACGAAACCTGCCCGTAGTCAAACTCCATAAACTGCTCATACCCCACCAGCACCTTGCGTAATTGCATTGCCATCGACTCTCTATCTCCAGAGAGCAACATCCATAAATCCTGTATTGCTGGTCCCATAACAGCATCATCTAAGTCAACAAAACTCGGACCATCCTCCATCCATAAGATATTGCCTGGGTGGCAATCACCCAAAAGCCGAATAAACGCACAATCTTGATTTTGGTTGAATGCACTATCAATCGCCGTCAATGCGAGATCCACAAGCCCTTGGTAAGGCTCTCGCAATTCGACAGGAATAAATTCATTTTCAATGATAAAGCTTACGGGTGCTCGGCCAAATTGCTCTGTATTAATGATCGGCCGGTATTCGAATGGATGCGTCGCTGATACTGCATGGATGCGTCCAATCAATCGCCCAATCCAAGTTAGAACCGAATCGTCCTCTAAATTAGGCGCACGTCCGCCCTTTTTTTCGAAAACAGAAAATTGAAATTCGTCCGCCGTAAATAAAGATGTTTGATTCTTAATGATGGGGGCGATCACTGGCAATTCGAAGTCGACCAATTCAAAAGTAAATTGATGCTCCTCGATCAATTGATTTTGGGACCAACGGCCAGGCCTATAAAATTTGGCCACGACTTCGAATTCTCGATCCTTGTCATAAACACCGATCTGATAGACTCGATTCTCAAAACTATTTAGTGGCATTAATGTTCCCGTTGTTTTCCAGCCGACATTATCGAGAGCATTCAAAATTAGATCAGGCTTTAAACCAAAATAAGGTGTCTCTTCTGCTTCAGACTTCATAGGGTCAGCGACCTATCAAATAAACCGTCAACGTATCCGTCACCCATCATCTTGGATAAGAACCGTTATTGACATCAACTGTGGTTCCAGAAACGTAAGCTGGGCTCGCCGCTCCCAGCCAAAAAACAGTTTCTGCCACTTCCTCAGGTAGGCACGGTCGTCCGTTATATACACTACTCATCACTGACTCTTTTCGAGATTCAGGCAAATCTTCATACATCTTGGTTAGCGTGGGACCAGGCGCAACAGCATTTACAAGCACATTATGACGACCAAGGTGTGACGCATAACTTTTAGTGAGATTCAACAAAGCAGCCTTCGTTGCCCCGTACCAAAGATCGGGGTGACCTGTAAACGCGGATACCGATCCGATTGAGACTATACGACCACCGCCTCGGGATTTCATTCCAGAGGAGACAGACTCGATAAGCCTCGCAGGCGCGAAAAGATTTACGTCTAGAATCTCCTGGATGTGATTTTCCGGTATCGCATCCATAGGATCACAAAACAAAACTGCAGCGTTGTTAATAAGCGTATCAATCGGCTCCAAATCATCAATTAATTTCGGAATTTCATCAAGGCGTCGGAGGTCAAAAATTATACGTTCACCAACAAAATAATCGTCAAAATTTTTGTCCAATGACAACACATTCCAATCCATTGATGAAAATTTTTCCGCGGTGGCCAAACCAATCCCTCTACCCGCGCCAGTCACCAACACTGTTTTCATAACAACTTTCTGTAGGTATGTTTTAGCGGAGCTAATTAGCTCGCCGCACCTCAATGTAACGAATTACAATGAATTATGCTTCACAATTGACGATTTGTTCTTCGCCTTCAGCAACTTTTAAATGGTAACGCTGGATCCCTATCTCTCTCAAAAATTCATCTATATTGGCTAATATTTGATCATGGGATTCATAAGGCGCAACAGGAAAACCGTAAGTTCTATCAAATGAATCATCAAACAACGAGGATAGTCGCGTTAGCACCTTACCGCCCGCACTCAAATCAATGGAAACATCTGGCTCTCCAAACTTAAGGCGCGCATTATTAAGTGCGTTACTCAAGAATAATTGAAACCCTATCTCCCTCACAGCCCAATATCCCTCCTCTAAGGATTTGATCAGCGGCCTTGGAGGTCTAGGTAGCGCCAAGACAGAACAGTCTGCTCTAGATAATTGAGCACTAACAGTCTCAGCAAATTTCATCCCCCATCTTCCAATATCTCCGCTGGCCTCGAAAATAGATGGTGCCGAGATAGGGCTCAAAGCAACCCCGCACAGAAATCGCAAATGGGCAGTTTCTGTACCAGACGAACTCTCTATCGGATCTTCTGGAAAATCCAGCATCGTGACATTCTTCGACTCATCATATTGACTGGCAAGTCGCCATGACTCAAGCGGAAATTGGTTTAAGGCTTCGTAATCGGTGAGACAATTCGCTAAACCAAAGTTCTTACAGTGTCCTAGTACACCGAGGCTCTCAAAAACACCTTCGAGAGCCTTAACATCATTTAACACCGTAGACAATATATTAGTTTTCTGTGCGCCAACAACTAAAATCACGGGCATTACAAATAGATCTAAGCGAAATAATCTCGCATCGTTATTTACCGTTAATATAGAGTCTGTGGTTCGTCTTACGAGCTGGCCTGAGGATATAGTATTTGGATGCCAACAAGCCTGCTTGACTGCATCTCCTTGTCCAGCATCAATCAATGCATCAACCAGTTGCTTTAATGAATCAGTACAATTCGAGGACGCAGCCAATCCTATCTCATTAGATAACGTCATTAATTGCTCATAAGGACTCGCGTGAGGCGGTTGCTTGCTATTCATTGGGAAATTTCCAGCTTTTATTTTAGGCGTGATTATAAAGAGTGCAACTTGATATAGACTTGTCTTCGAGTTTGATACCTTAATTTAGTTGTGTGCATTCCTTGAAAAATAGGAAATTCACTCTTTTTATGACTCTTGACTAAGCCATGAATTATCTCGCACATCTTTTTTTATCTCCACATAACGAGGATTGGCATCTTGGAAGCCTTCTTGGAGACTTCATTAAAGGCCCCATAGATAAGGAACTACAAACTATTCATGGCCGGAACGTCGTCAATGGTATCAAACTACATCGAAAGATTGATACATTCTCAAATCAATCAAATATTTTCAAGCAAAGCGCTGCGAGGATCAGCCCTGCTTACAGGCGATTCTCTGGAATTCTGATCGATATGTACTTTGATCATATTATTGCGAAACACTGGTCACAATTGCACAATACAAATCTGAGTGAATTCAGTCGTTACGTCTACCAAGTAGTACTCAAGGACCGTCCAGAAAACCCACAAAACTTTAGACGCGTATCAAAACTCATCGTAAGTGAAGATTGGTTCAGAACTTACAAATCTATAGATGGCGTCACTCGACAAATTGAACGATTGGGCTACAGACTAAAACGGGGTAACGCCTTATTGGGTGGCGCAAAAGATCTTACTGACCAAATAACATACTTCGAAGAAGACTTTTTTGACTTCATTGAAGAGAGCCAGAGATTTACCAAAGAGTACATGACGAATTTAAAGTGAGCTCATCATTCCTACTAAAAAGGAATTACCGCTCAACTATTACCTAGCATTGCTTTAAGTGCATCAGACTTAAATTCTCTGTGATACAAAATCCCTATCACTACAACCGTTGAGACTATGAACAACCACGAATTGAGAAACCAAGGTAATACCGATAAACCAAAGTAATAAGCTCTTAATCCATCATTAAAAGTATTTGAAGCAGTGCTTGCCATCCGCGCTCCACGTTGTACAAATTCTTCTCGCTCTTGACTAGATACATCCGTGTCCGGCGCCGCTCCCACCATTACTGAACAGAAAAAATGTTGCCTCAAAGACCAAGTAAATTTAAAAAATGCATAAATAAAAATCACAAGAAGAAGGACGATTTTACAATCCCATGCAAACATGTCGTTTTTGACTGCAAAGGGCAAATCAGCGAGTATTTCAATGGCTCGATCAGTAGTGCCTAGAAGAGCTAATAGTGCTCCCAATATGAGGATAGTCGTTGACGCAAAGAATGTGGCACCGTTTGATAACGTAAGAATGATATTTGCATCGACAATCTTAAGGTCTCTCCGAATAGTGCCACGCCACCAATCCTCTCGATAACGCACCATAACGCTCATCAAGCTCGGCATCCCATTGTTAGCAGCTCGTCGGGCAAATTTAGCGTAACCCACCCACCCAAGATAAAATATTGCTATTGCCAAGTAATCAACGACAGTAAATGAAAGGCTACCAATTGTCATAAATAGTCCCCGTGCGTGATTGTGTCTGTCTAATTCCTGGTTTCGACGAATTTATAAAATTAAAATACGTATTTATATTAGCGCTATACTACGCTAAAGAAATAGGTTAGGAGAGGGTCAGTATGAGTTCAAAAAATAAAGCAAAACTCATCGTTGAAGATGAAGTACTGCTGAGAAAAGACAATGATGGCATCGTCACTCTCACACTCAATCGTCCTGATGCTTACAACGCGCTTTCAGAAGAACTATTGGCAGCGCTACAAAATGAGTTGGATGAAATCAGCAATGATTCAAAGGTGCGCGTGGTGGTCCTTGAAGGAAGCGGCGCGGCGTTTTGTGCCGGGCACGACCTAAAACAAATGCGTGCGAACCCATCTAGAGAGTATTACGATTCATTGTTCAATACCTGTAGTAAATTCATGCTGAGTGTTATGCGGATTCCACAACCGGTAATTGCTAAAGTACATGGTATTGCAACTGCGGCTGGCTGCCAGCTCGTCGGAACCTGCGATCTCGCTATCGCATCAGACACAGCGCGGTTCGCGACCTCTGGAATCAACTACGGCTTGTTTTGCTCCACACCTGCTGTTGCTGTCTCGCGAAATATTCATCGGAAAAAAGCAGCAGAACTTCTATTCACCGGCGAATTCATTGATGCGGAGACAGCTGAGTCACTCGGCTTAATCAATAAGTCTGTGGCTGCAGAAAATTTAGACGAGGCGGTACTTCAGATGGCGGAATCAATCATTCGCAAATCGGCTATTGCCGTCGCAACCGGCAAGAGAATGCTGTACCGACAGATGGAAATGGGCGTTGATGACGCATATAAATTTGCAGCAGAAACTATGGCCTGCAACATGATGGCATTTGATGCTGGGGAGGGAATAGACGCCTTCATTGAAAAGCGTTCGGCAAAATGGAAACACGTCTGATGAGACCGTTCTCTATGTATAAATACGGCGCCACTCCAAGTAATATACGATACTAGTACCACACAAAGTCGCTAGTAAAACCGGCCAAATTACTTGGGATAACCATTCGCTATAAAAAAAATCGGCAGCCTGCCCTATAGCGACACCAATAACTAAAAAGGCAAGCGCTGCGTGTGATTTCCCTAACAGATTAGGTGTAACAGGGCTTTTCCTTAAATTGGTGTCGAGCAACCCAGCGCTCAACATGGCAACGTCCCTTAATACTAGTGGCACTCCGACCCACATAGGTAGTAGACCATCCCATGCAAGCATAGACGCGGACGTAATGACCAAAAGCTTATCTGCTACAGGGTCGAGTAGCGTTCCGACTTGAGTAATGGCATTAAATCGGCGCGCAATATAGCCATCAAGACCATCCGATAAACCTAAACCTAGAAAGAACCAAAACGCCGGCTTATAATCGTGACTAGACAATAAAATTGTCAACAAGGGGACGGACAGCAACCGTCCCAGAGTAATGGCGTTAGGAAGTGCACTTATCATCGCGACCCCTTAGCAACAACGCAAACAGGACCGTTTACGAAGGGTTAGATACTTACTCTAGCCGCCCGAATGTATCCCTAGCCAACCTCAGAATCAAGTCTTTTACGATAAATCTAGGATCAAGTTATTTAATTTGGCCACAAACGTCGCGGGATCCTCCAATGTTCCACCATCAGCTAACATAGCTTGATCCAAGACGATTGAGCTCCAGTCTGAAAAGCGCTCTTGGTCTTGTTCGTTCGCCATTTTCTTGACGATAGGATGATTGACGTTAATCTCTAGTATTGGCTCAACTGCGGGCACGTCCTGTCCTGCCGCCTTTAGCATTCTCGATAAGTTCATACTCATCTCATCTTCATCTGACACCAAACACGATGGAGAGTCAACGAGGCGACTTGAAACACGCACATCCTTTACTCTTCCTGTTAGTGATTCCTTAACTCGGTTAATTAATTCGCTACTTTCTGGGCTATCCTCATCTGTCTTACTTTCGGCAGAATTATCAATTGAGCCCAAATCAAGCGAGCCTTTGGCAACGGAAACAAGTTTCTTTCCGTCGAACTCCTGAAGATTGGATACGGCCCACTCATCCACGCGATCAGAAAGCAAAAGAACTTCAATATCTTTTTTCTTAAAGATTTCAAGATGAGGACTTGATTTCGCTGCAGCATGAGTCTCGGCAGTTATGTAGTAAATCTTATCCTGCCCCTCTTTCATTCGCGAAACATAGTCGTTTAGAGCCACAACTTGATTAGCGCTACTGTCTGCGGTACTTGAGAAGCGTAGTAATTTCGCAATGCGCTCTTTGTTACTCCAATCCTCTCCGACTCCCTCCTTCAGCACAGAACCAAACTCATTCCAAAAACCCGTAAACTTTTCCTGTTGGTTTTCGGCCAGGTCCTCAATCATGCCTAACGCTCGATTAACACATCCCTTACGAATCGCCTCTACATCTTTCGATTCCTGTAATATCTCTCTCGAAACGTTTAACGGTAGATCTGAAGAGTCAACAACACCTTTAACAAACCGAAGGTAGCCTGGCAGCAGTTGTTCTGCATCTTCCATAATAAATACCCGACGAACATATAACTTCAGTCCACGCTTATGCTCCCTATTCCATAGGTCGTAAGGCGCCTTGCTCGGAACATACAGTAATTGGGTATATTCGCTTTTACCCTCTACTCGCGCATGAGCCCAAGCTAAGGGCTTCTCCGTATCATGGGAAATGTGCTTGTAAAAATCCTGATATTGTTCATCTGTAACTTCGTTCTTTGGACGCGCCCATATTGCTGAGGCCTGATTGATTTGATCAGACTCGTCTTGAAGAACATATTTGCTTGCTTTCTCATCCCACTCTTCTTTCGGCATAAAGATGGGGAGATTAATGTGGTCTGAGTAGCGTTGCGCAATGGCTTTGAGACGGTACCCTTCTAGCAAATCATCCTCATCCGATCTCAAATGAAGAATGATTTGCGTACCACGGCTAGTCTTGGACACAGTTTCCACCGTAAAATCACCCTCTCCCACAGACTCCCAACAAACCGCTTCCGACTCCGACAATCCAGCCCGCCGTGAGATTAGTGTCACTTTATCCGCTACGATAAATGATGAATAAAATCCCACTCCGAATTGCCCAATTAATGTTGCATCTTGTGCTTGGTCCCCAGTGAGTTTATTAAAAAACTCTTTCGTTCCAGATTTGGCAATCGTCCCAATATTCTGAATCACTTCGTCACGAGACATCCCAATTCCGTTGTCTGAAATGGAAACCGTTCGTTTATCTCGATCGACAGAAATGTCTATTTTTAGATCCCCTTCATCGCCCATAAGCGAAGCATCTGTTAATGATTCAAAGCGAAGCTTATCGCACGCATCAGACGCATTTGAAATGAGCTCCCTCAAAAAGATTTCCTTATTGGAATATAAGGAGTGAATCATTAGTTTTAGCAGCTGACTGACCTCAGTTTGAAAACCGAGAGTCTCTTTAGAAACAGAATCCGACATTACATATCACTCCATTAAAGTAAATTAATTACGTTATTGATCAACGAGATGGGGGCAACAATGGAGATTTCAAGTCCCAAGACATTCCTAGGACTTAGTTTGTAACTTCTAAACGGATTTTTTAAGAAACTGCTCGGCCCATAACAACGCGATAATCGTTTTTGCGTCCTGTATCTGCGCATTAAGGCTCTGTTCTAACAGAACTCCCATGGACACTTTCGCAGTCTCCAAAAACTCTTCGTCATCTAATTGCTGCTTACAAAAGGTCAAGTCGCGAGCTAAGTATGCGTGTACCAACTCATCAGAGTAACCAATACACGGCATTAGGCTACCAATAAAATCCCAGCGGGCAGCTTTGTAACCTGTTTCCTCTAGCAGTTCTCTGCGTGCCGCAATTTCCGGGTCTTCATCTCGATCGATTTTTCCGGCGGGAAGTTCAAGCATATGCTCTTTCACAGGGTAGCGAAACTGCCTTTCAATTAGCACAGTTCCATCTTCGAACAGAGGGACAATCACTGATGCCCCAGGGTGAACCACGTACTCTCGAGTCGCCTCGTCGCCGCTGGGTAGACTCACCGCGTCTTCACGGACTTGAAGCATCTTTCCGCTATAAACTAAACGAGAATTAAGCTGTTTTTCAGTAAAGTCTTGGTTCATTGATCAAAAAGTTCTGACCGAACTCTCAATGAGTGATTCGCAAAGAGAGAGCAGCCACCCAGGAAACAACCCCAAACCAAGCAACAACAGACCATTCACACCAAAAATAGCCAACCCAGTCCGATAAGTCACCGTGGCATCCGACGACTCATTCGCGTCGAAATACATGATTTTAACAACCCTCAGGTAATAAAATGCCCCTACTAGAGATGCCATAACAGCAAGTACAGCCAGTCCCACATAACCTAAATCTACAATCGCTTGAATTACAAATAACTTCGCCCAAAAGCCTACTGTAGGCGGAATTCCTGCCATAGAAAATAAAATAATCATTAAGAGGAACGCACACCAAGGGTTACTTTGACTCAAGCCACTCAAGTCACTCAACTCCTCAGCCTCAAAACCATCTCTAGCTAACAACAAGATTACTCCAAATCCACCTAACGCCATCAGAACATACGTCAATACGTAAAATAATGAAGCGCTATAGCCGGTTATAGACCCCGTCATAAACCCAACGAGCAAAAATCCCATATGAGCTATTGTTGAATAAGCCAACATGCGTTTAAAATTTGTTTGTGCAATAGCCACAACGTTACCAATCACCAAGGATGCGACTGCGAGAACTGTGAGCATCTGACTCCAATCCTGGTGTAGGGATGGATGCCCTAAAGCCTCGGCAAGCAAACGCAACACAAAAGCGAAAGCGGCAATTTTTGGTGCTGTTCCGATCAACAACGTCACTGAAGTCGGCGAGCCTTGATAAACATCGGGCACCCACATATGAAATGGCACAGCCCCGAGCTTAAATCCAATCCCAACAATTAGGAAGACCACCCCAAGACGAAGCAAGGTAGAGTCGGCATCGCCTGTGAGAATCGCAAATACAATCGCCTCAATATTTAAATTTCCAGTCGCACCATAAATCATCGACATACCGTAGAGCAACATACCGGAGGCTATGGCCCCTAATATAAAATACTTGATGGCCGCCTCAGAACTGCGTCCGGAATCACGCTGAAGCGCCACCATTGCATACAAGCTTAAACTTAAAAGTTCAAGACCCAGGTATAGACTTAAGAAATGATTAGATGAGATCATCACCATCATTCCTAATGCCGCAAATAATGTCAGGGAAAAATACTCACCTCGATGAAGCCCACGCGGTAACAAATAATTTTTTGAGTAAACAAGACCAACTGCAATGAGTACGCATAGAAATGATTTCAAAGCCGCACCAAGGGCGTCCGAGACAATCAATCCATTCATAATCACACGTGGCTCCGCGTCATAAAATAGCCACGGCAAGATACTCGTAATAATTAGAACTATCAAAGACAAGAAAAACGTAACGTTACGCCTCTTCTCACTTATAAATAAGTCGAGTAATAGAATAACGCTCACCCCCATGAGCAGAAAAATTTCGGGTGCAAGCGTATATAAATCTAATAATTGAAAGTCCATGTATGACGTATATATCTTTTAAACTCGACTACTGCCTCAGTACTTAGTTACTGAAGCAAGCTCTAAAATTGTAGACACCGACACGCCGATCACATCTGTAAACGGCTTGGGATACAGCCCTACCCCGATAACCACTAACGCTAAAACGAGCAGCATAGTAAACTCACGAGCATTAACATCCTTCAATCCCGCTACTTGTTCACTTCCAACATCCCCAAAGACCACCCTCTTATACATCCAAAGTGTGTACGCAGCCCCCAGTATAAGGGTCATTGCCGCAGCGAATGCAAACCAAAAATTACTGGCCATCGCCCCCATAATGACAAGAAATTCGCCGACGAACCCACTGGTTCCAGGCAGCCCAGCGTTCGCCATCGCAAAAACTAAAAAGAGCGCTGCAAAAATAGGCATGGAATTAACGACCCCACCGTAGTCTGATATCTCTCTTGAGTGCAACCGATCGTATAAGACCCCGACACAAAGAAATAAAGCCGCAGAAATGAATCCGTGAGACACCATTTGGATAATCGCGCCTTGCATCCCTTCGGCATTAAATATGAAGATGCCGAGGGTGACAAATCCCATATGGGAAATAGACGAATAGGCAATAAGCTTTTTCATATCTTTTTGAATGAGTGCCACAAAGCCAATGTATACGATTGCGATCAAAGATAGTGCGATCACAAATGGGGCTAATTGCTGCGCGGCGTCCGGCACAATAGGAAGCGAAAGCCGCAAAAACCCATAACCTCCGAGCTTTAACATTACAGCCGCGAGCACAACGGACCCTCCAGTAGGCGCTTCAACGTGCGCATCTGGTAACCAAGTATGAACTGGCCACATCGGTATCTTGACCGCAAAAGCCGCGAAGAGCGCAAGAAATATCATTACTTGCGCACTTTCTGGAATCGAAGTTGCATAAAAGTCTGAAATTGAGAAACTACCTCCACTGAGTCTGTAGAGGTAAATAAGCGCCACCAGCGTTAACAGTGATCCCGCAAGCGTGTACAGAAAAAATTTGACCGCTGCGTATACGCGATTAGGCCCACCCCACACACCGATGATAAGAAACATTGGGATGAGGGTTGCCTCAAAAAAGACATAGAACAGCATTGCATCGAGCGAACAAAAAACCCCATTGATCATGCCAGAAAGAATTAAGAATGCGGCATGATAGTGAGACACTCTCTTTGTAATGACTTCCCAACCAGCAACGACAACAAATATTGTAGTTACCACATTCAGTAGAATCAGAATCAGTGATATTCCATCTATACCGAGATGATAGTTGATGTTAAATGTATCGACCCAAGGCGAAAACTCGACAAATTGAAATGCTACTTCCGAACGATCGAACTGCAACCACAATGGAATGACAACTAACGCCCCAAGGACAGCACCCAAAAGAGATAGCCACTTGGAAATACGCTCTCGGCCCTCGCCACCAAAAACTAGCACAAGGATACCGAAAGCGATGGGTAGCCATACTATAAGAGATAGGGAACCGATAACGTTAGTCAGCATGTTTTGTTTTTATTTTCCAAAATGCCAGATTGTTACTAGAGCAAAGGCTCCTAATATCATGACAAAAGCGTAATGAGATACAAAACCCGTTTGCATGCGGCGAAGTAAAATTCCCGTCTTACCCACTAGCTTCGCCGATCCATTAACTAACAGACCATCAATAATTTTCTGATCACCGAATCTCCACAGTATCCCCCCCAGCGATCTTGACCCCAAAGCAAAACACCATTCATTTAATTTATCCAGAAAGTACTTTTCTTCAAGAAGTCGTGTAATCGGCGCAAACACTGAAAGCCTTGCTCGTGCCCTCGGAGAATATAAGAAAATGAACCAAGCTACGAATACTCCAGCAAGTGCCAACCAGAAGGGCAAAGTCTGGAATCCGTGCAATCCCATCGCTAACCAGCCATGGAAATGCTCTCCGAATTGCCCAACAACATCATGGGAACTTAATACAAATATAACGCCATCAAAGTAGCCTCCAAAGAGAATAGACTCAATGGAGATTGCTCCACTGACGACTGAAAGAACCGCCAAAACAACTAACGGCATCCAAACAACCATTGGTGACTCGTGTGGCTCATGGTGTTGGTGCCCCGTATGATTGCGCTTCGCGGTACCACCTCGGTACTCTCCCTCAAATACCAAAAAATACATCCGAAAACTATAAAGCGCGGTGATGAAGACACCAATCAGAACTGCAGCATAAGCAAACCCTGAGCCCGGAATAGTGGACAGGTGAACCGTCTCGATGATGCTATCTTTCGAATAAAAGCCTGAAAGGAAAGGGAACCCAATTAATGCCAATGATCCAATTAAAGACACCAACCAAGTGATTGGCATTTTACGTCTTAGACCGCCCATATATCGCATATCTTGTTGGTGATGCATCCCGATGATCACAGAACCTGCCGCGAGAAAGAGCAAGGCCTTAAAAAATGCATGCGTCATCAAATGAAACATCGCAGCAGAATATGCGGACACGCCTAAAGCGACAGTCATATATCCAAGCTGCGACAATGTTGAATATGCGACTACCCGTTTGATATCGTTTTGTACTAAACCAAGAAGACCCATGAAAAGAGCGGTGATGGATCCAATGATCAAAACAAAAGACAGCGCGGCCTCTGAGTACTCGAACAATGGAGACATTCTAGCGACCAAGAATATGCCCGCTGTAACCATCGTTGCCGCATGAATCAATGCGGAGATGGGAGTTGGACCTTCCATTGAATCAGGCAACCAAACATGCAGCGGAAATTGAGCCGATTTTCCCATCGCCCCAACAAACAAACAAATACAAATAACCGTAACCAGTGACCATTCAACTTCATTAAACAACTCGATTTGTTGAGTAGCTAAATTCTCACTTTGAGCAAATACAGCCACATAATCGAGGCTTCCTGCGTAATGCAGCACCAATGCTATGCCTAAAAGAAATCCGAAGTCACCCACGCGGTTAACAAGAAACGCCTTGAGGTTTGCGTAAATAGCAGAATCTTTTTTATACCAAAAGCCGATAAGTAAATACGAAACTAGGCCAACGGCCTCCCAACCAAAAAATAATTGGAGGAAATTATTACTCATAACCAAAATGAGCATGGCAAATGTAAATAAGGATATGTAACTGAAAAACCTTTGATAACCAAGATCTTCTTTCATATATCCGATCGTGTATATGTGCACCATCAATGACACGCTTGTGACGACAATCATCATGAGTGCGGACAAACGATCAATCAAAAATCCAACTTCAAAAGTTACATCACCAATCAACGCCCAAGTGTAAACGGCGCCATTGAAAACCTGACCATTTAAGACGTCTCTGAAGATTATTAATGAGGCAACCAAAGAAACAGTGACGCCTAGAATCGTTACAGAGTGCGAACCAGAACGACCGATCTGTCTCCCAAAAAATCCAGCGAGTACCGCGCCTAAGAGAGGAGATAGTGCGGCCAGAAGATATAAATTCATGCTTGTCATATGGCCATTAGCCTCTCATCTCGCCAATATCATCCACATTAATTGTATTTAGGTTTCTAAATAAAACCACCAAAATAGCAAGCCCAATAGCCGCCTCAGCTGCAGCCACAGTCAATATGAAGAAAACAAAAATTTGACCCGATAGATCGCCTAGAAAATGCGAAAATGCTACAAAGTTAATATTGACCGCAAGCAGCATCAACTCGATCGACATAAGGATGATGATGATATTTTTACGATTCAAAAATATTCCAGCGATACTAATAGAAAAAAGAATAGCGGCTAAAATAAGGTAGTGCGACAAGGTAATCACGAAGGATCCTCCCTGCGTCCGCCCTCAACTGGCATTGACACAATTTTTAACCGAGACTCTCGACTCGCTGAAAACTGCTCATTACTGCTCACGAGCTTCATATCCTTGCGCCGCCTAAGGGTTAAAGCGATAGCCGCGACAATTGCCACAAGCAATATCACCGCCGCCAACTCAAACGCATATAAATACTCTGTATATAACAAGCGTCCTAATTGAAGCGTATTACCCTCACTCGTAATCGCTGCCGGGACATCTGCAGGTTTATTAAACATGACACGCCCCCCGATCAAAACAATCAACTCAGTGAGAAATATTCCAGATACAATCAAAGCGGGTAACAAATAATTCCAGTAACCCTCTCTCATTCGATTTAAATTGATATCCAACATCATCACAACGAAGAGAAAAAGGACCATAACTGCGCCGACGTAAACTAATATCAGGGAAATAGCCAAGAATTCCGCCTCAAGCATTAACCATATGCCTGCTGCCGTAAAAAAAGCTAGAACCAATGACAAGGCTGCATGAACGGGATTTCTGGAAAAAATGACGCTTAGTGCAGCACCAATCAGCACTGCAGCAAACAAATAGAAGGACAAGTTTTCAAAGTTCATTGCGTTTATTTTTATTATTTATTGGCCAAAGAGTATCTATCGATATTTCGCATCGGACGTTCGGTCCTCAGCAATTTCATCCTCATAACGATCACCGACCGCTAGTAACATCTCCTTCGTGTAAACCAAATCCCCTCTTTGCTCACCGTGGTACTCAAAAACCCTGGTCTCTACGATTGAATCTACGGGACATGACTCTTCACAAAATCCGCAAAAAATACATTTTGTAAGATCGATATCATAACGAGTAGTTCGTCGACTACCGTCGTCACGTTGCTCAGACTCAATGGTAATTGCTAAAGCAGGACATACCGCCTCACACAACTTACAAGCAATACAACGCTCCTCACCATTTGGATAGCGTCTCAAAGCATGGAGACCGCGAAATCTCGAACTTTGAGGTGTCTTTTCCTCTGGAAACTGAACCGTTATTTTTGGTGCAAAAAAATATTTAAGTGTCAGCATCAAACCCTTACGTAATTCGGTAAGTAAAAACGTCTTTGATGCATCACGAATAAATCCAAACATATTTATTAGTACCTATCTGTCGGGGTTACCAAGGCCACCAATCCATTCTCATAAGAACCCCAATGAGAACCAGCCATACAATAGTCACTGGAATGAAAACTTTCCATCCTAGACGCATAATCTGATCGTACCGATAGCGAGGAAATGTCGCACGAAACCACAAAAAGAAAAATAGCATGACCGCAACTTTAGCGGCCAACCATCCAAAACCATCAGGAATTCCTGGTATCGGCGACAGCCACCCACCTAAAAACATAAGCGAGGCAAGCGCTGCTATTAAAATCATATTGGCGTATTCAGCCAAGAAAAATACTGCAAAAGTCGTACCAGAGTACTCAACATGGAATCCAGCAACGATCTCAGACTCGCCTTCAGCGACATCGAATGGCGCCCGGTTCGTTTCGGCGACGCCCGATATAAAGTACACGACGAACATGGGGAACAAAGGTATCAAGTTCCAACCCAGCAAGCCCAAGTTGGTCCGTTGTGTTTCAACAATGGTGGTTAAGTTCAAACTTCCAGACATCATCAATACACAGACTAACGCAAAACCCATGGCAATTTCATAAGCAACGATTTGCGCTCCACTTCTCATAGCACCGATCAACGCGTATTTTGAATTAGATGCCCAACCAGCAACAATCACGCCATAAACCCCCATCGATGTGATTGCTAACACATAGAGAAGTCCCGCATCAATGTTTGATAAAACCAGACCATCAGCAAAAGGCATCACGGCCCATGCCGCTAATGCAGGCATTAACGACAACATAGGCGCAATAACAAAAAGAAACTTATTTGCCCCAGTTGGAATAATAATTTCTTTTGTTAACAGCTTTAATACGTCAGCAAACGGTTGCAATAATCCTTTCGGACCGACACGATTAGGGCCCAACCGCAATTGAATGTATCCAATGACTTTTCTCTCGGCGAGAGTTAGATATGCCACACAAAGAGTAACCGGGATAAGGATTGCCAGAACCTTTATTAACGTCCAACTAAAGAACGCTAATTGGTTCCCAAGGTAAGGCGTTAAAAAATCGATCATCACGCTACTGTGCTGACAGAATGAAGTTTAGTGATACGCACCGCACCAGTGACACCACCAATAACCTTGGATGCCCGGCTATTCATTGAAACACGCACCACAGAACACATCAGGCTCGAATCAACTTGAGCAGGCAAATCAAAATGATTCCCTCCCTGCTCAACTCGAACAATATCTTGATCCGATATATCAAGTTCAGTGGACAAGTCTGTACTCACCCACACACAATCAAACATCGCTTCTTTAGTAAGTTGCAGTGCTGATGCTCGCCTTACGATGGAATCAACGCTGTACATTGGAACATCTGAAAGTCGCTCGATTCCGACGTGAGCACTACCCTTCAATTGCGTTCGCATTGAGGATAGGTCGGGCTTCATTTGTAATTTAGCCGGTAATCCGTCCAGATGGTCTTTCAATTGAGCACGAACGTCTTCGATTGACTGATATTCAAAATCGGTCAAATCAAGTAATTTACCGAGCGCCGCTATGAGTCTCCACGCTGGTCGGCTGAGGCCCTTTGTCGGAGCAACAGGACCAAAAGATTGAGAAATCCCCTCTAAATTTATGAAAGTACCTGCAGTTTCTGAGAACGGACTAATTGGCAACATGACCGTGGCATATTCACTTACCTCACCCTTGAATGCGTTTAAAGCGACGACCAACTGTGCCGACTTCAATGCATCGGCGGCAGGGCCCGGCATACAAGAATCCTCACCCATCTCCGCGTGCAATAGGAAATACGCATCTAAAGGAGTAGTGATCATCTCGCCGGCATCAAGCCCATTCGAACCAGGTAAGCTATTAACGATTTCTGCGCCCAGTGAGTTCGCACCCTCAGAGAGTAGGCCCACTTTTGCGTCGACTAATTCTCCAAGTAGGTGACTTAACCACTCTATCTTTGATCGATCCGCATGATTTCGACACATAGCCCCGACCAAAATAAGTTTCTTACTTCCCGAAACAAGCAACTCCGCGATATGGTTCGCATCCTTTCCAACCTTGCAGTCGTCAAATCCCTCTGGCATCTTACGGCCGAGCAAACCACTCACGGCTTTTACAACCTGACACATGAGTTCCGCAATATGGCTAGGCGCTACTAAATAATCCTTTGCAGCTTGAGCCAAAGAGTCACTGGTCATCGAATTAATAAACGCAAGGGAAGCATCATTTTTCTTGACTGCTTGTCGCATTCTATGCGCGAGTAGCGGTTGCTCTTTTCGTATATCACAACCGATAACCAATATACGATCTAGATGCTCAACGTCAGTAATACTCATTCCTAACCAAGGCACACGACTATTTGACGACGCCTCATGATCGGTTTGTCTGAGCCGGTAATCTATATTTTCCGAACCTAGCGCTCGAATAAACTTTTGGAATAAATAAAGCTCTTCAGTAGTCGCCTGCGGCACCGCAAATGCGCCAATGCTCTCGGGCTTTATATTTGAGGAGGCTAACTTCTCTTTTATATGATCTAGAGCTAAGGCCCAATCCACCTCTTCCCAGACACCGTCGGTTTTTATCATGGGCGAGAGTAGTCGATCTGAGGCATTAAGACCTTCGTAAGAAAACCGATCTCGATCGGAAATCCAACACTCATTGATCTCGGCGTTTTCATACGGGACGACCCTAATAACCGTATCCCCTTTAATCTGAGCGGTTAAATTTGAACCAAGAGCATCATGCGGACTAACAGTCTTACGTCGAGCAAGCTCCCATGTTCGCGCCGCATACCTAAAAGGTTTAGACGTTAGTGCGCCCACCGGACAAACATCAATCATATTTCCTGACAACTCAGACTCCACCGTGGAACCTACGAAGGACATAATTTCTGAATGTTCCCCGCGACCCGCCATACCTAACTCCATGACGCCAGCAATTTCCTGACCAAATCGAACGCAACGAGTGCAATGAATACAACGGGACATCTCTGAAGCAGATACCAAAGGGCCTAGCTCCTTCGTACTTACGATCCGCTTGGCCTCATTGAATCGCGAACCGGACCCTCCGTAACCAACTGCTAGGTCTTGTAATTGGCATTCTCCCCCTTGATCACATATAGGACAATCTAGAGGATGATTAATTAGCAAAAACTCCATTACCCCCTTCTGGGCGTTTTTGGCTTGCTCTGACCGTGTGTACACCTTCATATTCTGCGTAGCCGGTGTTGCACAAGCAGGCAGCGGCTTAGGAGCTTTTTCAACCTCAACTAAACACATACGACAGTTCGCAGCGATAGACAATTTCTTGTGATAACAGAAATGTGGAACGTGCACACCAAGCTTGTTTGCCGCGTCCATTACCGTACTACCGTTTTCTACCTCAACGGTTTTGCCGTCGACCTCGAGGGTAATCATATTGATTCAACCTGACTTTTTTTATATTTGATAAGGTACTCAAACTCAGGACGAAAATGCTCTATGAAGCTCTTAACAGGAAGGGCGGCGGCATCTCCTAAAGCACAAATAGTTCTGCCTCCGATGTTGTCCGATAAAGACAAGAGCTTATCGATATCTCCGTCCTCTCCTGTTCCATTTTGAATGCGCTTAACCAACCTATATAACCAGCCTGTTCCCTCTCGACAAGGCGTACATTGTCCGCAGGATTCTTCATGATAAAAATATGACAAACGCAGTAGACAACGAACCATACAGCGCGTCTCATCCATCACAATGACCGCCCCAGAACCAAGCATGGATCCAGCTTTTGCTATCGAATCATAATCCATATCTGTCGCCATCATCACTTCGGCCGGAAGAACCGGCATTGACGACCCTCCCGGTATTACTGCCTTGAGATCATTACCATCGCGCATACCCCCTGCCATCTCCAACAGATCTGCAAACGGAGTTCCTAGACGAACCTCATAGTTACCTGGCCTTACAACATCACCAGAAACGGAAAAAATCTTTGTTCCGCCATTATTAGGCTTTCCTAAAGACAGGTATGCGTCCGCACCCTCCAAAATCAGAGAAGGCACCGCAGCAAACGTCTCAGTATTGTTAATCGTCGTTGGACACCCATAGAGGCCATAGGATGCAGGAAATGGTGGCTTAAATCGAGGCTGGCCTTTCTTGCCCTCTATTGACTCTAGTAACGCAGTTTCTTCTCCGCAAATATACGCGCCAAAACCATGATGCGCATACAGGTCAAATGCAAACTGTGATCCCATTATCTGGTTACCAAGAAAACCAGCGGCCCGTGCTTCCTCTAATGCTTCCTCAAAGCGCTCATAAACTTCCCAAATTTCGCCATGAATATAGTTATATCCGACGGACGCTCTAATCGCATAAGCGGCAATCGCCATACCCTCGATCACGATATGTGGGTTGTACCTCAAAAGATCACGGTCTTTAAATGTTCCGGGTTCGCCTTCATCGGAATTACACACTACATACTTTTGTCCTTCGCCCTTTGGCATAAAGCTCCACTTGAGCCCTGTCGAGAACCCTGCCCCGCCTCGCCCACGAAGCGCGGACTTCTTAACTTCAGCAATAACATCTTCCGGCGACATCCCCTCGACA
Source organism: Burkholderiales bacterium (assembly GCA_028379895.1). Taxonomy (GTDB): domain Bacteria; phylum Pseudomonadota; class Gammaproteobacteria; order Burkholderiales; family Eutrophovitaceae; genus Eutrophovita. The sequence goes on along the minus strand of JAOEKQ010000004.1, from coordinate 88,840 downwards.
AGAATCTTACGAAGCGCTTGATAGCCACCTCTTTTCTCATATTCTGAAAGATTCCAGTTGAGTCCATCGATGTCTTTCATTATTACAGCATCCGGACCGTAACTATTTACGGGGAATGGGGGATTTGACGTAATCATCTTAACTTTAACTCCTCTACCAACGAATCTACGACCTCCACACCTATTTTCCCCCGCATCTCTCGATCATTGATGATTACTACTGGAGCATCCCCGCATGCACCCATGCACTCCGCCTCCTTTAGGGTCACAGCGCCATCCGAGGAGGTCTGGTTAAAGTCAATACCAAGTTTAGCCTTCAACTGATCAACTGTTTTGTTAGCACCTTGTAACGCACATGGTAAGTTAGTACAGATGGCTAACTTCGATCGTCCAGTTTTTTCTAAATTGTACATGCCATAAAAAGTCGCCACTTCCCAAACCGCAATCGGTCGCATGTCGAGATAAGCTGCAACATCTTCTACAACTTGCTCGGAGACCCATCCAGCTTCATTTTGGGCTATCGCCAACGCAGCCATTACGGCTGATGATTTACGCTCCACTGGATATTTGGCTATTTCTTTATCGATATCCTCGTAGGCCTTGATGCTTAAAAGTCTTCTGTCAGTCATCGGTCAATCTCCCCAAACACAACATCCTGAGTGCCAATTATAGCTACCAAGTCTGCAATCATATGCCCTCGAGTCATCTCGTCTATTGCCGACAAATGAGCGAATCCTGGCGCTCTAATTTTTAATCGATATGGCTTGTTTGCCCCATCGGAAACCAAGTAAATCCCAAACTCCCCCTTAGGAGCTTCAACCGCGCAGTAAGTCTCTCCGGGCGGAACATGCATCCCCTCCGTGAATAGCTTAAAGTGGTGGATAAGGTCTTCCATATTCACTTTCATGTCTTCGCGCGAAGGTGGAGCCACTTTAGTATTTCCTGTAATTACAGGTCCCGGATTAACCTTGAGCCAATCAATGCATTGCTTAATGATTTTATTTGACTGTCGCATCTCCTCAATGCGAACCAAGTAACGATCGTAACAATCCCCGTTAGTGCCAACTGGAACATCAAAATCTACCAAATCATAGGCATCATAAGGTTGCTTTTTTCGCAAATCCCAAGCTACGCCCGAACCACGAATCATTGGCCCGGTAAACCCCAAAGCTGCAGCCCTTTCTGGTGTCACCACACCAATTCCGACGGTTCGTTGTTTCCAAATACGATTATCCGTTAACAACGTTTCATATTCATCCACTTTACTCGGGAAGTGGCTCGTAAAATGTTCAATAAAATCGAGCAAAGAGCCCTGACGGTTTTCATTCAAACGATTAATTGCTTTTTTATTACGAAATTTTGATGCTTCGTATTGCGGCATAAAATCCGGCAAATCTCGATAAACGCCACCAGGTCGGTAGTACGCCGAGTGCAAACGGGCTCCAGATACGGCCTCATAACAATCCATGAGATCCTCACGCTCCCGAAAACAATAGAGAAAAACTGTCATTGCCCCAACATCAAGTGCATGCGCACCAAGCCACAACAAATGATTCAGTATCCGGGTAATCTCGTCGAACATGACTCGAATATATTGCGCACGAATCGGTACATCAACACCCAGCAGCTTCTCAATAGCCATAACGTAAGCATGCTCGTTACACATCATAGAGACGTAATCTAATCGATCCATGTAAGGAACCGACTGCAAGAATGTTTTGTGCTCCGCTAACTTTTCCGTTCCGCGATGAAGCAAACCAATATGCGGATCAATGCGCTCAATGACTTCCCCATCTAGCTCAAGGACTAAACGAAGTACACCATGCGCAGCTGGATGCTGCGGCCCAAAGTTCATCGTGTAATTTTTGATTTCAGCCATCGGTCAGCATTCCAAACAAAAAAATCGATTAAGAGACCTAAACATCACCATAAGAACCCTCTCTTATTACTCTTGGGACAATCTCACGCGGCTCAATCGTTACGGGTTGATATATCACCCGCTTCTCTATTGGGTCATATCGCATCTCAACATGCCCTGACAGTGGAAAGTCCTTCCTGAGTGGATGTCCTACAAAGCCATAATCAGTTAACAGACGTCTCAAGTCTGGATGGCCGTCAAAGACAATTCCATATAAGTCAAAAGCTTCGCGCTCGAACCAATTTGCACCAGGCCAAATATCAACGATAGAAGGAACAACAGGCTGTTCATCATCCTCACAATAAACTCGTATCCTGAGGCGATGATTTAATTTCATTGAAAGCAAATGATATATGACTGCAAATCGTTTATTAGATTGTTTTTTATCCGGATAGTCAGCGTAATCCACACCGCACACGTCTATGAGCAGCTTAAAATCAAGCTCCGGTGAGTCACGTAATAAAGCCATTACTTCAGGAAGGCTAGACGCCTGTAAGGTCAAAGTCACTTCATCGAGATCACAACAAATCAACGCGTCTGTAACTTTCAGACTAGACTTTAAAAACCCGATCAAACTATCATTCACTTGATTCACTTAATTCACTTAATTCTTAAATATATGGACACACCGCAAGTCAGCGGGCAATCGTGTTGGTCCGCTTGATCTTGTTTTGCAGTTGAACGATTCCATAAAGTAATGCCTCCGCTGTAGGTGGACACCCTGGAACGTAAACGTCTACTGGTACGATGCGGTCACAACCCCGAACCACAGAATACGAATAATGATAATAGCCACCACCATTAGCGCAAGAACCCATTGAAATGACCCAGCGCGGCTCAGCCATTTGGTCATAAACCCGCCTTAACGCGGGCGCCATCTTGTTGCACAGAGTCCCGGCCACAATCATCAGGTCAGATTGACGTGGACTAGGGCGAAAAACAACTCCAAATCGATCTAAATCGTAACGTGAGGCTCCTGCATGCATCATCTCAACGGCACAACAAGCCAAACCAAAAGTCATAGGCCAGAGCGACCCCGTACGCGTCCAGTTTACGACCGCATCGACACTAGTCGTAACAAAACCTTTTTCTTGGATTTCCTCAATAATCATAACCGCTGCGACCTAATTAATCCCAATCTAAAGCCCCCTTCTTCCATTCATAAATAAATCCCACGACCAACAAAGCGAGAAAAATCATCATTGCTACAAATCCCGCTAATCCGATTTGATCCAGCGCTATCGCCCAGGGGAAAAGGAAAGCGATTTCTAAATCAAAAATAATAAATAAGATAGCCACAAGATAGTATCGAACATCGAATTTTGTTCGCGCGTCTTCAAAAGCGTCAAAACCACATTCGTATGCGGACAATTTTGCATCGTCAGGATTGTGTGACCTAAACGTACGACTAAGAATGGCGCCAGTCATTGGCAACACTACACCTACGGCCACGCCGACAACGATAAACAATAAAATTGGAAAGTACTCACCTATCATTCAATTACCTTGTGCCACATCAAAACGCAAATCATCATTAATATGACCAGTATTTCACTATTAGTTCGAGCTGAAATTAACTGGTTACTCAAACAATCATTTTGGTGCCGACGGCGAGACTCGAACTCGCACGACTTTCGCCACCGCCCCCTCAAGACGGCGTGTCTACCAGTTCCACCACGTCGGCAAATTAAATTTTCAACTAATCACGATCACTTGGGGATATCGTCAACTTTCGACCCCGAACCCTCATCGAAAGAGGACTCTGATCCCTCTGACTCACCTTGAGCAGCTCCAGGTATGGTGACCGTTGTTCCTGACATCACACCAACTGATCGACTTTTTTCAAACTCAAGGAAACTCAGACTCATACTCGTGATGAAAAAAATAGTTGCAAAAACGGCCGTCACTCGACTCAAAAAGTTAGCTGAACCGCTAGATCCAAAGAGGCTTCCTGATGATCCGCCTCCGAAGGCAGCCCCCATATCCGCGCCCTTACCATGCTGCATTAACACGAGTCCAATTACACCAAGAGCAGCTAAAACGTGTACTACTAATACAATAAAACTCATAATATTTCGTCAATCATCAAAGTGATGCCGCTCAAGTTGCTAGCCGACAAATTGTCAAAAAATCAATAAGGTTAAGTGAAGCACCACCAATTAACCCGCCATCAACGTCTGCTTGTTGAAACAATTTCTCAGCGCTATCAGGTTTTACGCTTCCGCCATATAAAATCCTCAACGACCCAGCAGCAGCCTTATCAAGTAAAGCGACTTGCTCTCGAATATACCCGTGGACCTCTTGCGCTTGCGCAGGCGACGCAGTTAAACCTGTTCCTATTGCCCATACCGGTTCATACGCTATAACTATACGCCCTAAATTTTCTATACCGATCTGCTCAATAACCGCTTCAAATTGAGAAGAAACAATCTCGAAGGTCTGCCCCGCCTCTCTTTGTTCAAGTGTCTCTCCAACACAAACAATCGGTGTCACCTCAACCTCAAGTAGTTTTCTAGCTTTGATTCCTACTAGTTCATTGGGTTCAGCATAAAGACTGCGGCGCTCTGAATGTCCAACAAGCCCGAAAGAGACCTGAAAATCTACGAGCATCTTCCCTGAAACTTCTCCTGTATAAGCCCCCGAATCGTATTCACTAACATTTTGAGCGCCCCAACTTACACCCCCCGATGCCAAGCGTTCCCGCGCTTGTGCGAGATAAAGATAAGGTACGCACACCGCAACATCAAGCGCCATTAAACCGTCAGCGCCCGACAAACCATCTAACAGGGCCGCGTTATCGGATAACGATCCGTTCATTTTCCAGTTACCGACAACAAGTTGCTTACGCTTCATACTTAGAACCACCAAAGTAAAACGGCATAATTTTACCTTTTTACTGGGTTTCGGGTCAATGTCGAGAATTTAGGGGTCGACGACTCAAAGCCCAAAATAAGCCTATTCGCCCACTAACCAAACATTATCCAAATCGACCAGTAATATAATCTTCAGTCAACCGATGGACCGGCCGGGTAAAAATTTGTTTGGTTTCGCCAACTTCCACAAGTTTCCCAAGATGGAAATAAGCGGTCCTATCGGAAACTCGCGCTGCCTGCTGCATGGAATGCGTAACTATCACGATCGAATACTGCTCACGCAACTCGGAAATCAACTCCTCTACTTTGGCTGTAGCGATGGGGTCCAGCGCCGAGCAAGGCTCATCCATCAATATTACTTCAGGCCCCACGGCAATAGCCCGAGCAATGCATAACCGCTGTTGTTGGCCCCCAGATAGGCTTGTACCAGGTTGATCTAAACGGTCTTTCACTTCGCTCCATAGCCCTGCTCGTTCCAAAGAACGTTCTACTATCTCATCAAGCTCTACACTATCTCTGGCAAGTCCGTGAATACGAGGACCGTAAGCAATATTATCGAAAATAGACTTTGGGAAAGGGTTCGGTTTTTGAAAAACCATGCCGACCCGGGCTCGCAACGAGACCACGTCAATTTTAGGGTCGTTTATATCGTCGCCATCAATATTTATTTTCCCTTCCATTCGACAAATATCAATAGTGTCATTCATCCTGTTGAAACATCGAAGTAATGTTGACTTACCGCAGCCTGATGGGCCCACGAAGGCGATAACCTCACTAGAACCAACATCTAATGTCACATCATCAACCGCAAGCTTCTCCGCGTAATACACACTTACATTACGCGCGGTCATCCTTGGGTTATTGACAAATACCTCACCGACAGTCTCGTCAGGAACCTCTCTATCTTGAAAATTAACCTCTTTAGTGCCAATCACTTCATCAGCCATTTGTTTAATCCGTTTTTTATTATTGCCATCGACGTTCAAGCTTTTTTCGAAGGATAATTGCACCAGCGTTCATCGTGATTAGAAAGGCTAGCAGAACAATAATAGCCGCGCTGGTTTTTTGGATGAACATACGCTCCGCAAAATCAGCCCACATAAATATTTGTACAGGTAGCGCTGTGGCCGGCTCTGTCACACCACCGGGCACATCCACAATAAACGCGACCATCCCAATCATCAAAAGTGGAGCCGTCTCCCCCAGGGCCTGAGCCATACCGATAATGGTGCCAGTCAACATTCCCGGCATAGCTGGTGGGATAACATGATGCAAAATTGTCTGCATCTTTGATGCCCCAATTCCCAACGCCGCATCTCGAATACTTGGAGGTACCGCTCTGATCGCCGCTCGAGAGGAGATGATGATCGTCGGCAAAGTCATTAGCGCCAAAACAATACCGCCCACCAGGGGAATCGAACGCGGCAATCCAAAGACAAGAATAAAAATTGCAAGGCCCATAATCCCAAATACAACGGACGGAACAGCCGCCAAATTGTTGATATTAATCTCTATAATTTCTGTCATTCGATTTTTAGGCGCGATTTCCTCTAAATAAACAGCTGTTGCCACACCTAATGGGAAGGCAATTAGCAAACAGACACCTAAGGTCCATATCGAGCCGATCAATGCACCTTTAATTCCGGCTATCTCAGCATCTCGAGAAGCTGACCCCGTAAAGAGATAATCGCTAAATTCATAAGAAATTAGCGAGGCTTGATCTAATCTATCTACAAATTCGATGGTTTCGTCGTTTATTCGTCTATCCGACTCTGGCGTTTCCCTTGAGATAAACCCGCGCATAAATGAATCAATATCGTCGTCAACAGCAAATTTAACCGCTACATTTTCACCAATAAGCTCAGGATGTTTTAAAGTAAATTCAGTCAACCGGCTTGCTGATCCTGAGGACAGTATCGACCGCGCAGCACGCTTAGCTTTTCGGCCCTCCGGACTCCCAAGTGCGATCAGCAATGACTCATTGACAAGACCACGTGCATCACCAGAATACAATGAAGCTTCGCTCATATCTCCCTGCGGGTCCATTCGACCTTTGTCCAGAACGACATCTAATGTCACGTAATGCTGGAACATACCGGGTATGCCTTTAGTAAAAATACCCGCGAACAAAAGCACTAAAAATAAAATCGATAGCGTTATCGCCGCAATACCGAGATACCGAAAGCGCCGCTCACTTCGACCACGCTTTTTCAATGACGCTGCCACCCGTACCGCAGCCTCTTGAGGACTCAGCAGACCGCTATCTGTTGATCTAGTCATATTGTTCTCGATATTTCTTCACAACTTGCAATGCAAAAAAGTTTAGCGCTAAGGTTACAATGATCAAAACCAGAGCTAAAGCAAAAGCAGAGAGTGTTTTCGCAGATTCAAACTCTTGATCACCGCTTAAAATAGTAACAATTTGTGACGTCACGGTAGTAACGGCATCCAAGGGATTAAAGGATAAGTTTGCAGCTAAGCCAGCCGCCATTACTACGATCATTGTTTCACCAATCGCACGGGATACCGCAAGAATGACTGCAGCAACAATCCCGGGTAAAGCAGCAGGCAGCACAACCTTACGAATTGCCTCACTTTTGGTTGACCCTAGACCGTAAGCGGCGTCTCGAAGTGACTGAGGAACCGCATTAATCACATCGTCAGACAACGAAGACACAAACGGAATAATCATGACGCCCATTACAAGGCCAGCTGCAAGGGCGGACTCTGATGCAACCTCAATACCCAGAGAAGCCCCGACCGCCCTTACAAAGGGGGCAACAGTCAGTGCGGCGAAAAATCCATAAACTACAGTCGGAACACCCGCCAAAATCTCAAGCAATGGCTTAACAACTGAGCGCGTCCTCGAGCCTGCATACTCTGCAAGATAGATGGCGCTGAATAGGCCAACAGGCACTGCAACTGTAATCGCAACCGCTGAAATTAAAAACGTCCCAACAAACATCGGTAGCATCCCGTACGTTGCAGTTCCACCACCCGAACCGGCTCGCTCCGCCCCCTCGAATTGAGGGTTCCACTCAAGTCCGAAAATAAAATCCTGAAACGGTATTAATTTAAAGAATCGAATTGATTCAAACAACACAGAGAGCACTATGCCAATCGTCGTAAATATCGCAATGGAAGAACACGCTATGAGTGCCCATAAAATAATACGTTCTACCCCATTACGCGCTCGGAATGCTGGGCTTATCTTCCTGTAAGCAAAAATTCCGGCGGCCAATGAACACCCAATGGTAGCTGCAGCGATCACGAGGTCAGCTAGCTTTTGCCAGCCGATCCAGGCGCTAGCGGCTGCCTCAACCCATGGCTCTGGAACTCCAAAACGGACACCCTCGACTAGATTCATGACCTTAGTAAAAGCTATCGCCCGCGCTACGACATCCCCATCGAGAACATCCAAGGGGTAGAATTGCTTAAGCATGGATTTAAAGAGGAAATCATCCCCCAGAGAGAGGATAATCAGGAGAAGGATCGCAGGCACTGTGGCTACCAAGCCTGTCCAGAATCCATAATACTTTGGCAGTGAATGCAAATTAACAGAGCCAAGAGCCCATTGCCTCCTACCCCAATGTTGTCCCAGATAAAAATAGGCCGCGCCAATAACGAGTAAGGTAAAAATTAGACTTGTTAATGACACCGTAATGCATTCCTTAATATGAGAAAAAGCCAGCTTTCAGCCAAAAGCTGGCTCCTTGCCCGTACGCTTTTGCCTGTTGTTCTTACTTAAGATCGTCCTTCTTGAGAGCTGGTAGATCATTCATCCGATCCATCATTTCTTTTCGTTCAACCTTTGACATAGGAATCATACCAGCATCCGCAAGAAAACCATCATCGCCCCAATGTTTCGTCCACTCTGTCATGTACTCTTCAATACCCGGAACAACGCCGACATGAGCGTGCTTGACGTAGAAATATAATGCTCGAGAAGCTTTATATTTTCCTGATCCGATTGCTTCAAACGTTGGTGATACGCCATCCAGCTCTGCGCTTTGTACGGTGTCAGAGTTCTGATCCAAATAGGAGAACCCAAAAATCCCAAAAGAACTCGGGTCCTCCTTGAGCTTTTGAACGATCAAGTTATCTTGTTCGCCAGCCTCAATATACGCGCCATCAGTGCGCATCGCCCGGCATTTTTTACCTTTTTTATCGCCACGTTCAGCCGACAACGCTTTTGCCACCTTATCATTGCCGCAGTAAGATTTTTGATTGATCAGTTCAGCGAATGAAGCGCGAGTGCCCGATGTTGTTGGCGGGCCGTAAACTCGAATAGTAATATCTGGATACGTAGGATTTAAGTCAGACCACTTTTGATAGGGGTTTGGAACCCAACTTGTACCTGATACGTCGGGTACCTCAGCCGTTAATGCCTTACCTAAGTCTGCTCTAGAGATCTTTAGTAGCGGTGCCTTTTTGGAGTTAGCTAAAACAATCCCGTCGTAACCCACTTTAATTTCAGTCACTGCGACACCATTTCCCTCACAATATTCGAGCTCCTTAACCTTCATTCGAGATGAAGCATTGCCAATATCGGTGAACTGCGTTCCAGTTCCATCACATACGCTCTTTTTGCCCACAGAAGATCCCCCAGACTCAACAACAGGAGTTTTAAAGGCAGGATTTTGCCCTAGCTTTTCTGCAACAATCGTAGCAAATGGAAATACCGTTGACGAACCAGATATTGATACATAGTCGCGCGCAACAGCCGTAGTAGTCATAACGAAAGAAATGATAACTGCAGTTAAAAAACGAAAAGACATTTAAAACTCCTTAGTGATGTTGTATAACGAGCAAATTCAGTTGTATCGCTAAATTACTTTTGACTTACTCACTTTATACATTTGTTGTGTTACACCAAGGTTACAAACCCATAAAAATCTATTTTTTTGTTGCGCGGATATAAAATTAAACGAATGTTATATTGGCAATATGCCGCTCTTTATACTTCTCTAATTACCAATTCAATGGCGTGAGACAAGCCCTCAACTGCTTCCGCGACAACATCCTCACACTCACCTTCGACCATAACTCGCAATAAAGGCTCTGTTCCTGATGCTCGGATCAGTACACGATATTTGGAGCCCAATCGCTTTGCGGTCGCCTCACCCAACGCTTGCACTCGCGTCATTTGTCGCTCATTCAATTTATTCTCAAGCCTAATGTTATGCAAGAGTTGGGGATAGAGCTCAATAGAAGATAAACATTGCGCCAAAGACTTTTGGGACTCACGCAAAACCGCGAGAACCTGAAGTGCAGAAATAATACCATCACCCGTCGTATGCTTATCAAGACAAATCATATGACCGGAGCCCTCACCACCAAGAACCCACCCGTTCTCAATTAGCTTTTCGTAAACGTAACGGTCCCCAACCGCGGAACGTACAAACGGGATATTCAAGCCTTTAAACCCATTTTCAATTGCTAAATTAGTCATTAAGGTACCAACAACGCCACCTTGATTTTTCAATTTCCTGTGGCTCGCGACCGCATACAACAGCTGGTCGCCATCAAAAATAGTCCCCGACTCATCTACCATCGTTAACCGATCACCATCACCATCAAAGCTGATTCCAATATCGGCTTTTTCTTGCAGCACTCGTTCTCGAATAGCAGTGGGATACAAAGTACCGCAATTAGAATTGATGTTAGTCCCATCAGGTTCGTTCCCGATAACAATAACTGTTGCGCCCAGCTCACTGAATACAGCCGGAGCAACCTGATACGTTGCCCCATGCGCACAGTCAACAACTATCCGTAAATCGGACAAATCGTGCTCTTCGGGAAAAGTGCTCTTACAGAACTCCGTATAGCGGCCAACCGCGTCCACAACCCTTTTGGCCTTGCCAATATGTTCGGACGTAATGACCTCAGCCCCTGCATTAAGCTGATGCTCAATATCTGATTCAATTGAGTCAGATAGCTTACTTCCTTGCGCCGAAAAAAACTTAACCCCGTTATCTTGATAAGGGTTATGCGAGGCGGAAATAACAATGCCAGCACTTAAACGCAAAACGCGCGTCAAGTAAGCAACACCTGGCGTCGGAAGGGGTCCCGCAAGTAAGACATCGACACCAGCCGCAGCCAAACCAGATTGAAGCGCGGATTCAAGCATATAGCCCGACAAACGGGTATCTTTACCAATAAGAACTTTGACACGGCCGGCAGAGGTCGGGGCAGATTTCCGCAAAAAAACATTCCCTGCAGCAAAGCCTAGACGCAACATAAACTCGGGCGTTATAGGATCCTCACCCACTAAGCCCCTTATACCGTCGGTACCAAAATATTTTCTGCTCTTATTCACTGGCTCTCCTCCGAGTTCGGCTTGTCGGACATAAACTGCCAAGCCACAAGAGCATCTCTTGTTTCATTAACGTCATGCACACGAACAATATCAGCGCCTTTGACGAAAGCAAATATAGCCGCTGCAATACTGGACCCTAATCGGTCCGTAGGATCTTGCTTTTCGGTGATAAACCCCAACATCGACTTTCTGGATAAACCTACCAAAATAGGACGCCCAATCTCCCTAAACCTATCTAAATGTCTCAATAAAGCAATATTGTGTTCTAACTTTTTGCCAAAACCAAATCCTGGGTCAATTACTATTTGATTTGAACTTACTCCCGCGCGAATAAGAGTGGTGACCTTTGCGCTCAAAAAGTCGAAAACCTCTCGGATAACGTCGTCATAGCCGGGATTTTTTTGCATTCGGTCTGGCGCACCCTGCATATGCATTACGCAAATACCTACGCCAGTTCGCGCCACCAACGTGGCCACCTCCGGTGTCTGGGCGCCTGAGATATCATTTACCAAACACGCGCCACTATCAATCGCCTCTTCCATCAAATTAGGCTTTTGAGTATCAATAGAGACAGGGATGCCTAATTGAGTCAATCCGCTAATTACTGGCAGGACTCGCGACCGTTCTACAGAAATAGTAACCGGTTTGGCGCCGGGGCGAGTTGATTCTCCGCCGACGTCTATTATGTCAGCGCCTTCCTCGAAGAGCCTTTGACCTCGCTTGACCGCAATCAAAGGATCAAGATACTCGCCACCATCCGAAAACGAGTCTGGGGTAACGTTTAGCACCCCCATTATCAGCGGCCTATTTAGGTGAAAGCGACGAGTACCCCAGGAGCAATTCCGATCCATCCGCTGACTAAACCTGACGTCCATTTTCCGCTCCCAACGATCAATAAACAAGTCACTCTGCACCCTGCTAACGAGCCTATAGAACCTTAAGAACTAGGCTTCCTCTGCAGGCCTTATTGTGGGCTCTGGGCTGGATACGTCCGGTGGAGTCTTGGGATCCTCTGGCTTTTGAGTTGGCTTTGGTGGCCTTGGCTGACGCCCTTCCATTATGTCATTCACCTGATCAGCGTCAATTGTTTCCCATTCAAGTAGGGTATGGGCCATCAATTCGACCTTCTCTCGATTTTCCTCAATTAAGCTGCGAGCTAACGCGTATCGCTCATCTATTATCTTCTTTATTTCGTTATCGACGCGCTGCATCGTTGCTTCTGACACATTTTTAGTTGTCGTCACCGAACGTCCAAGGAATACTTCCCCTTCATTTTCACCGAACACCATTGTTCCTAATTCTTCGCTCATCCCCCATTGGGTAACCATTCTTCGCGCCATATCGGTAGCCCGCTCAAAGTCATTGGAAGCACCAGTGGTCATTTGCTTCATGAAAACTTCTTCTGCTATACGTCCACCGAACAATACGGCTATATTTTGAAGAATTTGCTCTTTATCCATACTGTAACGATCTTCTTGAGGCAATTGCATGGTTAACCCAAGAGCGCGCCCTCTCGGAATGATCGTAACCTTGTGGACCGGATCAGTTCTTGGAAGAAGCCTTGCGACTACCGCATGCCCTGACTCGTGATAGGCCGTATTTCTCCGCTCTTCTTCTGGCATCACCATTGAGCGGCGCTCCGCGCCCATCATTATCTTATCCTTTGCATTTTCAAAATCCGACATATCTACGAGCCGTTTACTTGCTCGCGCCGCAAACAGTGCAGCCTCGTTAACTAAATTTGCCAAATCCGCCCCTGAAAACCCAGGTGTACCACGCGCCAAAATGTCCGCCTTCACGTCGGGGTCCATAGGTACTTTTCGCATGTGCACCGTTAAAATCTGCTCTCGACCTCTGATATCGGGAAGCGGTACAACGACCTGCCGATCAAAACGGCCAGGTCTTAGAAGCGCTGGATCTAGAACATCCGGACGATTTGTCGCTGCAATGACAATGACGCCCACACCCGTTTCGAAACCATCCATTTCAACTAGAAGCTGATTAAGCGTCTGCTCTCGCTCGTCATTACCGCCGCCAAGCCCAGCGCCTCTCTGTCGCCCCACTGCATCAATTTCATCGATAAACAATATGCAAGGAGAATTTTTTCTCGCATTCTCAAACATATCGCGCACACGAGCTGCCCCAACACCGACAAACATTTCAACAAAATCTGAACCTGAAATAGAAAAAAACGGCACCTTTGCCTCACCTGCGATTGCCTTAGCGAGTAACGTTTTTCCCGTGCCTGGAGACCCTACCATCAAAACTCCTCGAGGTATTCGACCGCCAAGTTTCTGGAATTTACCCGGATCCCGAAGAAAGTCCACTAACTCAGTTACCTCCTCCTTTGCCTCATCGCACCCTGCGACGTCGGCAAACGTTATACCGTTATTCGTATCGTCAAGCAGCTTCGCTTTGCTTTTTCCAAACGAAAATGCACCGCCTTTCCCACCCCCTTGCATCTGACGCATGAAAAAGATCCAAACTCCTATTAAAAGAAGCATTGGGAACCAGGAAACGAATATGTTCATAAGAAAAGACGGCTCTTCCTCCGGCTTTGCCTCAACTACAACCCCAGCTTTTAGCAAATCAGAGACCAACCAAGGGTCCGAAGGTGAATAAACGCTGTATCGTTGCCCATCTGACTTTTGGACCGTAAGATTGCGGCCGTCAATCGTAACTCCAGCGACACCACCCGAATTCACGTCTTGAATAAAGCGGGAATAAGGAACTGAAGATTGCTGTTGTTGCCGCGCACTAAACTGATTGAACACTGTCATCAAGACAAGTGCGATTACAAGCCATACTGCTATGTTTTTAAACGTATTATTCAATTTTAACTCCTACCTGCCAACCCACGGACTACTTCCGAGCGTATGTTAACTTACTATTCTAGACCGATTTCACATGTGTAAGGCCCCAATTAGCCAATTTTGTTCAACCCAACGATAAAAAATTCACTAGATCGATCGCGAGATGCTTGCGGTTTTCTTCTGTGAACTTTACGAAAAACAGATTTAACGCTTTTGCAAAATTCCTGACTACCCTCACCCTCAAAGCACTTGATAACCAAACTGCCGCCCGTACTCACATATTTTTGCGTAAAGTCTAACGCCATTTCAGCCAAATTTAGCCACCGCGCCTGATCTAACGACTTCACTCCACTAATATTGGGGGCCATATCAGAAATTACAAGATCTAATTCACGATTTGTTAATTCTGCTTCAATCGCCTTTAACGTAAGCGGCTCCCCAAAATCGCCACGAATACATTTAACTGAGGGAAGCTCCATCATCTCCAGTAAATCAACAGCAATCACCAAGCCATCACCTTGCATTCGTTGTGATATCACCTGGCTCCAACCCCCTGGAGCAGCACCTAAATCAACAACAGCCATACCCGGTTTCACCAGCTCATCTTTGTCCAGAAGCTCAAGTAATTTAAATGAAGCTCTAGAACGCCAGCCGTCGGCATTCGCTTTTTTAACGAACGGGTCAGATACATGCTCCTGCATCCAGTTCTTTTTATGTTTTGACATATCCGAGTAACTTATTCAGTGCATTGAGACTACAATATCGACTCAATATCGAAATCATAATTGGGAACAACAGTGAACCAACTAACAGAAAAACTTAAACGCGAACTCAAGGGTAAAGCCCATCACCTTAACCCGGTTGTCACCATTGGTGATAAAGGGCTAAGCAAACCGGTTTTAAAAGAGCTAAATATAGCCCTGGACGCACATGAATTAATAAAAGTTCGAGTGCATTCAGACGACCGCATCGAACGCAAAACGATCATGTCAGAAATTACTAAGTCCCTCGACGCGACTCCGATAACTCATATCGGAAAGGTATTAGTGATCTTCCGCAAAAATGAAGAAAATTCCAAATGAATGTCAACGCTGTAAATCCTCTAGTACAAACTAAAGAACAGGCCTCATACATATTTGACAGCTAATATCTCGTACTCTCTAACCCCGCCGGGCGCATTAACCTCAGCAACATCACCTTCTTGCTTACCAATAAGCGCTCTTGCAATAGGGGAGTTAACTGATATCTTCCCACCCTTGATATCTGCTTCGTCTTCTCCCACGATTTGATACGTTACTTTTTGATCGGACTCTAAATCAGAGAGATTTACAGTGGCGCCGAATACGCACCGTCCCTCAGCGTCAAGGGAAGCAGGATCAATAATTTGCGCATTGGATAATTTACCTTCCAACTCAAGGATACGACCTTCGATAAAACTTTGACGCTCCTTTGCGGCATCATACTCAGCATTCTCAGACAAATCACCGTGAGCTCTAGCCTCTGAAATAGCACTGATAACGGACGGTCTTTCTGAGGTTTTTAAGTGATGTAATTCATCTCGAAGTTTCTCAGCTCCTAGCATTGTGAGAGGTACTTTTGACATACCGACAGTCCTTAATTGTTTAAATGAATAAGTAAAAAAGAGTCAGCTGATCAAGCCATGAGAATCTTGAACAGAGTAGACCTTCATATCAGTCATCTGACTGATTCCATAGCTCGCGGCTCTTGCGCCAGCAATGGTTGTAAAGTAAGTGACCCGTCCCTGTAATGCGGTTCTCCTTATTGAATAGGAGTCCCTAATGGAAGATTGGCTATCATCTACGGTATTGATGATCATTGCAATCTCTCCGTTTTTAATCATATCCACCACATGAGGGCGACCTTCCGTCACTTTATTGACCCGCTCGGCGCTAAGGCCATGCTCAGAGAGCGCCTTTGCCGTGCCGTTAGTCGCTATTAGTTCGAAACCGATTTCAGATAAACGGCGAGCTATATCAATAATCTTATCTTTATCTAGATCTCGAACGCTCATGAACGCCTTCCCAGAGGTCGGCAACAAAACTCCCGCTGCCAACTGAGATTTCACAAAAGCTTCTGAAAAAGAGTGGCCCACGCCCATCACCTCTCCAGTTGATCTCATCTCAGGACCGAGGATCGTGTCAACACCAGGAAATTTAATAAATGGGAATACTGCCTCCTTCACACAATAATAAGGTGGCACTATTTCCGATATCACCCCCATTTGAGACAGTGTTTTACCGGCCATACAGCTAGCTGCCACCTTAGCTAGAGGTCGGCCGATAGCTTTTGAAACATAGGGTACGGTTCGCGACGCGCGCGGATTAACCTCAAGCACAAATACATCTTGATCCTGAATGGCGAATTGTATGTTCATCAACCCGACGACCTGCAACCCCTTAGCAAGCTCAATAGTTTGGCGTCGTAGTTCGTTCTGAAGAAGTCCAGACAAGCTGTAAGGAGGGAGTGAACAAGCAGAGTCACCACTGTGAACGCCCGCCTGCTCAATGTGTTCCATAATCCCGCCAATTACTACATCGTGACCATCGCTAATTGCATCAACATCAACCTCTATTGCATCATTTAAGAAACGATCTAAGAGCACAGGGCTATCGTTGCTGACTTTGACGGCCTCTCTCATATACCTCACAAGATCAGATTGCTGATGCACAATCTCCATCGCTCTCCCCCCTAGAACATAGGACGGACGAACAACAAGTGGATAACCAATTTGTTTAGCTAGTTCTATCGCTTCCTCAGAATTTCTGGCTGTTCTGTTAGGCGGTTGCTTCAAGCCGAGGTCAGACAATAATTTTTGAAATTTTTCCCGATCCTCAGCGCAATCAATCATTTCTGGACTGGTACCTATTATTGGAACGCCTTCGGCATACAATCCAGCAGCCAATTTAAGTGGAGTTTGACCACCATACTGAACAATGACGCCTTTGGGCTTCTCCACATTGACAATTTCCAATACATCCTCTAGCGTCAGAGGTTCAAAATACAAACGATCGGAAATATCGTAATCAGTAGAAACGGTCTCGGGATTGCAATTTACCATGATCGTTTCAAAACCATCTTCCCTAAGAGCTAAAGAAGCGTGAACGCAGCAGTAGTCAAACTCAATACCTTGACCAATTCGATTTGGCCCCCCACCTAAAACCATTATTTTGTCTCGACTTGATGGCCTTGACTCACATTCCTCCTCATAAGTGGAGTACATGTAGGCCGTATTCGTATCAAATTCGGCTGCGCAAGTATCGACCCTTTTAAATACAGGACGTATCGAGAGCGCATTTCGTACTCTACGCACCTCACCCTCATCGATATCCAACAATTTAGCGATTCGTCTATCCGAGAAACCCTTTTGTTTTATGCGTCTCAAATACGTTTGATCAAAGTCTGTGATGGACCCTTCCGAAATTGCACGTTCTTCGACGACTAAGTCCTCTATGTATGTTAGGAACCATGGATCAATATGGGTGATGTTATGGATTTCCTCGAGATTAAAACCAAGGCGAAAGGCATCAGCAACATACAGAATTCTCTCTGGCCCAGGGTCTGTGATCTCGCCTCTCACTAATTCAATGTCATCAGATCGTTCATCCAAACCATCAATCCCGGTTTCCAACCCCCGGAGAGCTTTCTGGAACGACTCCTGAAATGTCCTCCCAATAGCCATTACCTCTCCAACAGACTTCATTTGAGTTGTGAGTCGCGAATCAGCTCGAGGAAATTTTTCAAAAGCAAAACGAGGTATCTTTGTCACTACATAATCTATAGTCGGCTCAAAAGAGGCAGGCGTTTGTCCACCAGTTATATCGTTATTCAGCTCATCAAGTGTAAAACCAACCGCGAGCTTTGCTGCCACCTTAGCAATAGGGAAACCAGTTGCTTTAGATGCGAGAGCTGAGGACCGAGATACTCGCGGATTCATCTCTATAACGGTCATGCGACCATCATCCGGGTTAATTGCGAATTGTACATTTGAGCCGCCCGTATCTACTCCAATCTCACGCAAAACCGCGATCGAAGCATTACGCATTATTTGATATTCTTTATCTGTGAGCGTCTGCGCTGGAGCAACCGTAATCGAGTCTCCGGTATGCACACCCATTGCATCCAAGTTTTCTATTGAACAGATGATTATGCAGTTATCCGAACGGTCACGAACAACCTCCATTTCATATTCTTTCCAACCGATTACTGACTCTTCAATCAAAACTTCCTTTGTTGGAGATGCGTCTAAGCCTCTTTCGATAATATCGACGAACTCTTCCTTATTGTATGCGATCCCGCCACCGGCTCCGCCCATTGTAAAAGAGGGCCTGATAATCGCAGGGTAACCAATCAGAGCCTGGACTTGGATCGCCTCCTCCAAACTATGCGCAATCATAGACTTCGGACTATCAAGACCAATTTTAGTCATCGCGGCCTTGAATTTCTCTCGATCCTCAGCTTTATCGATCGCCTCTTTGCTGGCACCGATCATGTCAACAGAATACTTCTCCAATATCCCGTGCTTAGCCAGATCTAAGGCGCAATTCAAAGCGGTCTGACCACCCATAGTGGGGAGCAATGCGTCAGGCCGTTCCTTAACTATGATTTTTTCTACAATCTGCCAGGTAATTGGCTCAATGTATGTCACATCCGCCAGCTCCGGATCGGTCATTATCGTCGCTGGGTTTGAGTTGACCAGAATTACTCGATAGCCCTCTTCTCTGAGAGCCTTACATGCCTGAGCACCAGAATAATCAAACTCACAGGCCTGCCCGATCACAATCGGACCCGCACCTATAATTAATATGGATTGAATATCTTCTCTTTTCGGCATGAATCGTCCCAGCGCTCCCTATAACTTGTTTTTAATTATTTTTGGCTTGATCAACACTTTTCATAAAACGGTCAAATAAATAATCTACGTCATGAGGACCCGGACTCGCCTCAGGGTGACCCTGGAATGAAAAGGCAGGCGCGTTCAAGTGCTGAATGCCTTGCAAACTTCCGTCAAACAAAGAGACATGGGTGGCTTGAACATCATTTGGCAGCGAATCTTGATCAACTTCAAAGCCGTGATTCTGGCTAGTAATTAAAACTTGTCCCGTAAGAAGGTCTTTAACGGGATGATTCGCCCCATGGTGACCAAACTTCATTTTTCGAGTCCTAGCGCCACTTGCAATTGCGAGTAATTGATGGCCAAGACAAATCCCGAACATTGGTACTCGGTTAACCAACAGTTGTTTAATGGCCTCAACCGCGTACACACATGGTTCTGGGTCACCTGGACCGTTGGACAAGAAGACGCCATCAGGACTCAACTTACTTACTTCCTCTGCAGTAGTTGTCGCCGGCACGACGGTCACGCGACAGCCCCGAGAGACCAACATCCGCAGTATGTTATGTTTGACGCCAAAATCGTAGGCAACAATATGACGTTCTAATTTAGTTATCTTGCGAACCTCTGAGCCGAGCGACCACTCTGACTGAGTCCACTCATAGGCACTATCACACGTCACCTCAATGGCCAGATCGCTTCCTCCTAACCCAGGAAACGAGCGGACAAGAGCCATTAGCTCTTCTGGGTTGGCCTTGCCCGCGGCTATCGCGCCGCGCAACGCACCCTTCTCTCGGAGCAATCTAGTTAACTTTCGAGTATCAATACCTGCAATCCCTGGAACGTTTTGAGCTTTCATCCATTCACTGAGCGAACTCGTGGACCGAAAATTACTTTGCATCAATGGCAAATCACGAATAATGAGCCCTGCGGCGCGCGCGCAAATTGATTCCATATCCTCTGCGTTACAGCCAACGCTGCCCACGTGAGGATAAGTAAGCGCAACAATTTGATTTTGATATGAAGGATCAGAGAGAATTTCCTGATAACCGGTCATCGAGGTATTAAAAACCACCTCACCAACAGCAGGTTTATCGGCGCCGATCGAAAAACCCTGAAATACGGTGCCATCCTCGAGAACCAAGATCGCTGGATCACATTTTTGATACGACAATCGACCTCCGAGGATAAATTTGAGTACGGGAAGCGGCGCCCTTGAGGCACTTGCAAAAAACGGGAAGAATCGCTTAGCGTTCCCCCCCGCAACTGCAATATTATACAGGCGGAAAGAACTATCGATCAATCTCTATAAACTTCTAAATGTTTATATTCACATGTTCGATGCAGCCAGGCTGATTCTAATACCCTAGGAATCTTAGCCGCCTAAAACGTCCTGCATATCGAAAAGGCCTTCTTTCTTCCCGGATAAAAACTTCGCCGCCCTCAGCGCACCGACCGCAAAATTACTTCGGTCAGAGGCCTTGTGGGTTATCTCAATCCGCTCTCCAGTCCCTGCAAATATAGCCGTATGCTCACCGACAATATCTCCCGCTCTCACGGTAGAAAAACCAATCGTCTTAGGTTTACGGACCCCCGTATAGCCCTCACGCGCAAAAACCGCACAATCGGAGAGCCCTCTGCCCAGAGAGTCTGCTATGACCTCTCCCATCCTTAGCGCCGTTCCAGATGGGGCATCAACTTTATGTTTGTGATGAGCTTCGACAATCTCAATATCGTAATCATCATCTAAAGCGATAGATGCTGTTTTTAATAATCTCAGTAATACATTGACACCGACGCTCATATTGGGTGCACTCACAAGAGGTATGCTTGCGGCAGCTTGCTTTATCGAATTTTTCTGGATGTCAGTAAAACCTGTCGTTCCAATAACCATAGCAGTGTTATTCGATAAACACGACTTCAGGTGCTCAATCGTTCCTTCCGGCCGAGTGAAATCTATCAATATATCCGCGCCACTAGTAACAGCATCGACATTTGACGATATGACAACCCCCGAATCAAAACCAACCAGCCCACCGGCATCCTTACCTAAGCAAGCATTATCTGGAGTTTCTAAAGCCCCAACCAAGACCAGCGCTTCGTCTTCTCTTATGCAACCGATTAATGTCCGCCCCATTTTCCCAGACGCACCGCACACAGCTATTTTCAATTTATTCATAACTACTCCCTGCCCGCCTCTACAAGTTTGACTATAGTCGACATAACGTACGTTTTGACTATTGCCTTGTCCAGCCCTCTACTGTCACGTCCCCCTCTAACCGGCTCAATCGATCTTGCTCAAAGACGACAATAATCGTTCGCTCTCTCTTAACATCGCCCGCTAATCCAGCTAAATAAACATAATTCCAATTGTTAGGGGTCAACGGGTCAATCACCAAAGGCGTTCCCAATATAAAGGACACCTGGTCCTTGGTCATGTCAGGCTTGAGCTTCATCAGCATTTCTTCATCAAGATAGTTCCCCTGACGAACCTCTAATTTATAAGGAGACAGAAAACACGACGACAAAGTTAGCACAAGAGCTAAAGAGCTCACACAACGTAGAAGAGCTGTATACATCCAATTCATATTAATTTTAGGCCTGAATGGTTAGTCAATAAGTAACAAAAACGTTATGATAGGCTAAACCAACAGAAATTACACTGTCATGAAAACACCTCTAGACCTCAAAAATATGGGGCTAAAAGCCACCCTACCCCGTCTGAAGATACTTAATGTATTCGAAACGTCAACAGCGAGGCATCTTTCAGCAGAAGACGTGTACAGACACCTATTAGATGACGAGATGGATATAGGGTTAGCCACTATCTACAGAGTACTGACTCAATTTGAACAAGCAGGAATACTCATACGACACCACTTTGAATCCGGCAAAGCTGTTTATGAACTTGATCAAGGAGAGCACCATGATCATTTGGTGTGCAATCAATGTGGTCGAGTAGAAGAATTTTTTGATGAAGAAATCGAGCTCAAGCAAACCGAAATTGCGAAGAATAGAGGATTTGAAATCATCGGTCATTCTCTGCATATTTATGCAGACTGCACCAAATTAAACTGTCCACACAAGAGACAATCCTAAAACAACTCGGAAGTTGCGATTTACGTCGATGCCGAATTGATCAGCTCTCGCGCATGGGCTTTCGCTTGCTCTGATATCACCTCACCAGCCAACATTCGAGCGATTTCGTCAACACACTCCCTGGATTTGAGTTTTTGCAAACGCGTACTAGAAGCTGTTTTTGACTGAGCTTTAGAAACCTTCCAATGCGAGTCCCCAAGGGCAGCAACTTGCGGCAAATGCGTCACACACAAAACTTGAGCACGTCTGCCAACTGTTTTTAGCATCCTTCCGACAATTTCAGCCACTGCACCACCCACCCCAGAGTCAACCTCATCAAATATGACCGTTGGTACAGAGGAATCTTGATGCACGACGGACTGAATTGCCAATGATATTCTTGATAACTCCCCACCTGATGCCACCTTACCCACAAGCTTAGCCTCAGCACCAGGGTTTGTAGCCACGTAAAAGGCTACCTGCTCGAGGCCTGTAACGCCAGGTTCGGCATTAGGAACAAGGCGAGCTTCAAATTGGACTCCCGACATCGCTAAATCTGCAAGTGCTAAGTTGACCTTTTGCGTCAACCCAACACATGAGCTCCCTCGGTCCGAGCTCAACTGCCTGGCGGCCTCCATATATGTGTCTCTCACACGAGCCTCTGCTCTCTGGAGCTCGTCTAAATCAGTACTTAAAGATATCTTCTCAAGTTCATCCCGAACGTTCGAGGCCATCTCATCCAAATCATCAGGTTTAACGCCATATTTACGAGCACAACGTTGCACTTCCGTAATTCTTCGGTCCAGCGTCTCAGCTAAACCGACATCAAAATCAAGCGATTCTGCGTATCGACGCAGATCTCGACTAAATTCTCCGAGTTGGATCTCCAACCCCTCAATGTCCCCTAACATTATATCGACTTGCGGATCTATTTCGGCTACACCAGCGAGTTTGGATCGAACATTAGCCAAAATAGACAAAATGTTTTGCTTGCCGTCCCCAAGCATATGAACAGATTGATTGGCCGCATCAATCAGCTCATTGATATTGCTCGCCTTGCGATGCTGCTCTAGGGTTTGAAGCCATTCTTTGTCAGAAAACCCTAGAACATCCAGCTCTCTTTGCGTTTGACGTAACTCCTCGGTTTTTTGCTTGAGCGCTTCTGATTGCTCCAAGCATTGATTTAGTTTTATTTTTTCAGACTGCCAATTTTTCCATGCACTCCCAACTAGCTCAGCTGAATTCGACAAATTACCAAAAGAATCTAGAACCTGGGTATGAGTGGAGGCATCAACTAAAGAGTAGTGCTCATGTTGACCATGAATATCGATCAATAATGCACCCAATGCCTTAAGTTGTTTTACCGTAACAGGAATACCGTTGATCCAGGCTCTCGACCGACCTGCGGTGTCAACTACTCGTCTTAAAACACAGTCGTCAACACCTAATTCGCCGTCCTGCAAAAAAGCACAAACAAGCGGTAAGTTTGATATGTCGAACTCAGCAACAATATCCGTTCGGCTTGCACCAGCTTTAATGCTCCCCACATCAGAGCGCCCCCCTAAGATAAGACTAATCGCGCCAAGCAATATAGATTTACCCGCACCAGTCTCTCCTGTGAGAACTGTAAACCCAGGATCTAAACTGAGTTCAATCGAATCGATTAAAACATAGTCTTTAACCGTCAAACGAATCAGCATGAAAGATCTTTACGCAAAATTACGACCCCATTGTTCCAGCCCAATGTAACTTTTCCCTGAGCGTTCCGAAATAATCATGACCCCTCGAATGGACTAACCTTACTTTTGGAGCCGCTACTTGAATCATTAGTCGTTCTCCCTCGCTAATGTTCAAATGGGTGTGGCTGTCAATGTGTACACGCGCATCGATCGACTCCATCAACTCAATCTCTATCCGAGAGGTACCCGGAATAACGATAGGCCTATTGGACAGGGAATGCGGGCAAACAGGCACTAACAAGATACAATCCACTCCAGGCGCGATTATAGGGCCTCCAGCGGAGAGCGCATACGCAGTGGAGCCGGTTGGAGTTGACACAACTAGCCCATCGGACCTTAGGTTATAGGCAAACTCGCCATCAATAGTAACCTTCATCTGAATCAAACTACCACTCTGCCCCTTGCCAATTGAAACATCATTCAAAGCCCAAATTCCATTCTTAGGCTCGCCATCGGTGCTCACCTCAAGCATCGCGCGATCATCAATAATGTATTCGCCCCTTTGTACCGCACGCAAGCTGGCCACCATTTTATTCAGTGATATATCTGCCAGAAAACCTAACCGGCCCAAATTAATACCAAGCAAAGGCACATTGTGCAAAGCTACCGTGCGCGCAAGACCAAGCAGCGTGCCATCACCACCAAGGACCACCACTAAATCGCTACGTCTGACAACATCATCCATCGGCCCGCACTCCACCTTAATTCCCGGGAGTTGTTGCGCGGTCATGTCATCAACCATACAACGAACACCCTCTCCTTGCAGAAAGTCAATAATCTGGGAAACTGGACGCCGAACCTCGGCGCTCTTATATTTACCAACGATACAAACTTGATTAAATTTATTCATATTTACGTTATACACGAGAGATGATTTGCATCATCGCAAATTCTACTAAATAAAAAAACCCAAATCGAAGACAAAAAGTTTGTAAAATGAAAATATGATGAACGAAAGATCACGAATTTTACTGAAATCGCTTATTGAGAAGCATATTTCAGATGGTCAGCCTATTGGGTCGCGACAGCTAGCAAAATCCTCGGGGCTGGAACTGAGCCCGGCCAGCATACGAAATATTATGGCTGACCTCGAAGAAATGGGCTTTATCGCCAGCCCGCACACGTCAGCAGGTCGAATCCCAACGCCACTTGGATATCGTTTGTTCGTTGACTCACTGCTCACTGTTCAGCCACTTGACTCAATAGAGCTGCATGAAATCGAAGACCAATTCCGACCTGATAGTGCTAATGGATTGATATCCACAGCCTCACAGTTACTTTCTGATCTCACGCGATTTGCTGGCGTAGTCAAATCGCCAGTTCGCCAAAGTGGCTCATTTCGACATATCGAATTTGTCTCTCTATCTGACCAACGAATATTACTCATTGTGGTTACACCAGATGGAGACGTTCAAAATAAAGTACTTGAGGCCTCCCGTCACTTCACAGAATCCGAACTTACACAGGCAACAAACTATCTGAATCAAAATTATGCAGGAATGTCCTTCGATGCGATCAAATCTCGGATACAAGGGGAACTCAAACAGCTTAAAGACAATATTTCTCAGTTAATGACCCTGGCAATATCAGCTGGTGAGGAAAACTCATTGAAGAGTGAAGAATACATCGTATCTGGAGAAAAAAATCTGTTAAACGTTCATGACCTCTCAACAAATATCAACAGTTTAAGAACTCTTTTCGACATGTTTGATAAAAAAACTGGGATCCTTCAATTACTTGATACGAGTGATCGAGCTAACGGGGTGCAAATATATATCGGCGGCGAATCTGGCTTAGTGCCGTTAGACGAGTGCAGCGTAGTAACGGCGCCTTATCAAGTCAATGGCCAAGTCGTTGGAACCGTTGGCGTAATCGGTCCCACAAGAATGGCTTATGAAAGAGTCATACCCATAGTAGATATTACGGCGAAACTTTTGTCTGGAGCGCTGTCCCATCCATAGTCTTTGATCCACCTGTAATCTAAAAAATATGAAACTTCAAAAAGAATCAGAATATACCCATGGCTCTATCGCTCACGTAGGTGTGTTACTTGTAAACCTTGGAACTCCAGAAGCGCCCACTAAAAAATCAGTAAGAAAATACCTCAGCGAATTTTTGTGGGATCCACGAGTGGTTGAAATTCCCAGGGCGATATGGTGGTTGATTCTGAACGTAATTATTCTTCGAATAAGACCAAAAGCCTCGGCGAAAAAGTATGCTGTCATCTGGTCTGATGAAGGCTCTCCGCTGAGGATCTTCACCGAAAAGCAAGCGGAATTAATACAATCAAAATTTAACGAGCAAACACCCCAAAAAGTTATCGTTAAATCAGCGATGCGTTATGGTAAGCCTTCTGTAGATGAAAGACTGACCCAACTTCGGGCCGAAGGATGCGATCAAATATTAGTCGTTCCGCTTTACCCCCAATACAATTCGAGCACAACCGGGAGCATCTATGATGCGGTTTTCGATAGCCTCAAGAAAGTACGAAACCTTCCAGGCATTCGCCTAATAAAACATTATCACGACCACAGTGGCTACATTAACGCGCTCTCAGATAGAGTGAAAGAATATTGGGCATCTCACGGTAAACCCGAAAAATTAGTCCTCTCATATCACGGTGTGCCAAAATTCAGCCTCACCAAGGGAGACCCCTACCACTGTGAGTGTTATAAAACCAGTAGGCTCCTGGCCGCACAACTAGATTTTGACCATGAAAATATAATTACAACGTTTCAGTCTCGTTTTGGTAGGGCTGAATGGCTAAAACCCTATACCATCGAGGCCATGAAGGATTTGGGGGGGAAAGGGCTTAGCAGGATGGATGTGTTCTGTCCTGGCTTCGTGGCAGATTGTTTAGAAACTCTTGAAGAGATCAACATGGAAAACAGAGAAGAATTTTTAACTCATGGGGGTGGTGAATTCCATTACATTCCATGTCTGAATGACAGCCCAAGCTGGGTCGAAGGACTACACCAAATTGTTTTAGATCACCTTGGAGGATGGCTCAACCAAGAAAAATCTCCTGGCGAGGCTGATCATAAGGCGGTTACGAGCAGGACTGAGGCCTTAAAATACGGAGCTAAAAATTGATCCGACCTAGCTACAACGAGCGTCTTGAACTCACATTAAGCTTAACCCCATGCGACGACCATAATCAGTACTAGACTCGTAATCAATTTTTAGCGCTCGATACTTTTCTTTTAGGTTTCTAACGATAGCGCCAACCATTGTTTCCAGTTCCTCGCATGTTTTTTGAGGTGTTACGTCAAGTACGCTATCCTCGATTTCTTGTGCAGCCCTCATGGCAAGGTCTTCGTGCTGCCTCTGGATTGCTAGTAACGCCCGCTCAAACTTGTCCCACCGATCTATCAAGGACTGGCTGGCGTCGCTCTTGTTCCTCCACACAGGCTTCGTGTGAGTAATGCCAAGGGATACTTGCACAGAATCCACGCCACACCGAGCACTCAATTCTTTATGTTTAAAACGCCATTGTAAATCCCATTTGGTCTTTGCTGGATGGCGCCTTCCGTCATCGCCAAGCGGGCCTTTAGCTCGCATTTCAGCGCTTAAAATGAGCGAGGACTGGCCTAATATGCTGTACGAACTTGCCCCGATATGGACCAAAGGAGCAGAACAAGCAAAGTTAACAATTCCATAAGAAATTAAAAAAATTACTGTTCTGGTTAGCCTCAAACTCGGCAGTTGCCACATACGTCCTCCACTAATTCTGAATTAACTCATTGGTTAGGTTATCAGAATAAAGCTCAGTATCTAAAGTTAAGCCGCCCTTGAAATAATAAATTTCACCCTCACTTAAACAATTGGGAATTTATGGAGTATTTTTTATGTCAAAAAAAGAAGCGGAACAAGAAGTCGAGGGAATGGATCCCTTGGAGGCTAACCCTAAACTAGGCGAGGAATCTGAGCCTCTCAACCCTAAAAATGATGAGGTAGGCGGACTATCGACTGCAAAGATGTCAAAGAGCCTCGAAGAACAACTCGAGGAGGCTACTGCTGAGATTGAGAAACACAAGGACTCATGGTTACGTGCTACAGCAGAACTAGAAAATGTTCGAAAAAGATCTCAAGCGGACGTGGCTGGGGCACACAAATACGCCTTAGAGCGTTTTTCGACGGAACTTCTTGTTGTGAAAGATAGTCTCGAGGCGGCACTTGTGGCCGACAACGTGACTTTCGAAGCTATTAAAGACGGTGTTGATCTAACCCTAAAACAATTATCAAAAGTTTTTGAAACCTTTGGCATTCAGGAAATTGATCCAATGGGAGAAACCCTCGATCCATATAAACACCAAGCCATGAGTGCATTGGATTCGGACGAATCGGCCAATACGATTTTGAGCGTTTTTCAAAAAGGATATCTACTTAACGACCGTCTGATTAGGCCAGCCTTAGTTAGCGTGGCTAAAAGTAAAGAGTAAAAGGGTTGAAAAAATATTTATTGACCCAATTTAAAAACAAATATTTTAGAATTTGAGGATTACAGACATGGGCAGAATTATTGGTATTGACTTAGGAACTACAAATTCGTGCATCGCGGTCATGGATGGCGGCGAAGCTAAAGTGCTCGAAAATGCAGAAGGAGGACGAACGACTCCTTCAATTATTGCTTATACCGATGAAGATGAGGTGCTTGTCGGCGCCCCAGCAAAAAGGCAAGCCGTAACAAACCCAAAAAATACGCTATATGCGGTAAAGCGACTGATCGGTCGTCGTTTTAAAGATGCGGAAGTTGCCAAAGCAAAGGAAAACTCTCCATTTTCGATCGTCGGTGCCAAAAATGGCGATGCCTGGGTAGAGGTAAGAGGAAAACAAAGTGCTCCCCCAGAGATCTCAGCACAGGTTTTAATGAAAATGAAAAAAACTGCTGAGGACTATCTTGGCGAAGAAGTTACAGAGGCCGTAATCACGGTACCCGCGTACTTCAACGATTCTCAACGACAAGCTACTAAGGATGCAGGGAAGATTGCGGGGTTGGAAGTTAAGCGGATCATTAATGAACCGACTGCCGCCGCTCTAGCTTTTGGGATGGATAAGAAACAGGGCGATCGGACAATTGCTATTTACGACCTAGGGGGCGGAACCTTTGACGTCTCAATTATCGAAATCGCTGAAGTCGACGGAGAGCATCAATTCGAAGTGCTCTCAACAAACGGGGATACTTTCCTTGGTGGCGAAGACTTTGACCAACGGATCATTGATTATCTCGCGGATGAATTTAAAAAAGAACAAGGTGTCGATTTACGTGGCGACGTTTTAGCACTACAGCGTCTAAAAGAGGCTGCTGAAAAAGCGAAAATCGAACTATCCTCCGGCCAACAGACTGATGTAAACCTCCCTTACGTAACGGCTGATGCATCAGGGCCGAAACACCTCAACGTTAAGATAACTCGAGCTAAACTTGAAAGTCTCGTTGATGACCTCATAAGCAGGACGATAGAACCTTGCCGTGTAGCAATCAAAGATGCTGGAGTAAAGACTTCCGACATAGACGATGTCATCCTCGTTGGAGGCATGACAAGAATGCCAAAAGTTCAAGAAACCGTAAAGGGCTTTTTCGATAAGGATCCACGAAGAGACGTTAATCCCGATGAAGCTGTCGCCGTGGGAGCAGCGATTCAGGGTGGAGTGCTACGGGGGGATGTCAAAGATGTGTTGCTGCTTGACGTTACACCGTTATCTTTAGGAATTGAGACTTTAGGCGGTGTCATGACCAAGTTGATTGAAAAAAATACCACGATACCAACCAAAGCAAATCAAGTCTTTTCGACTGCTGAAGACAACCAAACTGCGGTAACAATTCATGTTCTCCAAGGAGAACGTGAAATGTCGAAAGACAATAAATCTTTGGGTCAATTCAACCTAACAGATATCCCCTCGGCAGCTCGAGGCATGCCTCAAATCGAGGTAAATTTCGATATTGATGCTAACGGAATCCTTCACGTCTCAGCCAAAGATAAGGCGACCGGAAAGGAAAATAAGATAACTATAAAGGCAAATTCTGGCTTGTCAGATGAAGAAATTGAAAATATGGTTAAGGACGCAGAGGCGCATGCTGAAGACGATAAGAAAGCGAGAGAATTAGTTGACGTTAGAAATCAGTGCGATTCATTAATTCACAGCGTGAGAAAAACTCTCGCTGAGAACGAGGATAAGGTTTCGGAGGAAGAAAAAGCAAACATAGAAAATGCCGCAAAAGAGGCTGAAGAAGCATTAAAGAGTGGCGATAAGACCGATATTGAAGCCAAATCAGAAGCTTTATCGGGTCTTGCTCAGTCTTTAGCTGAAAAAATGTATGCAGAACAAGCTGAAGAAACTCAAACCGGTGGAAATCAAAACGGCGCTCCTGAGGATGAAGGCGACGTAGTTGATGCTGAATTTGAAGAAGTCAAAGACGATAAAAAAGCGTCGTCATAGTGCAACCACGAATAGTGTAGGAAATTAATGGTCGAGAAGGGAACCCTTCCGACCATTTTGCATTTACAAAAAGAACTCAAAGCAGAAAAGAAATTATGGCAAAACGAGATTATTACCAAGTCCTTGGAGTGAATCGCGATGCGTCCGATAGCGACCTTAAAAAAGTCTATCGGCGTCTTGCCATGAAATTTCATCCGGATAAGAATCCAGATGATCCCGAGGCTGAGAATCACTTCACTGAAGTCAAAGAAGCTTACGAAGTGTTGTCGGACTCCGAAAAAAGAGCCGTTTATGATCAGTACGGTCACGCAGGCCTCGATCAACAATCTGGCGGACGAGGTGCGGGGGGATTTGGAGGGTTTTCGGACTCATTTGGCGATATCTTTGGAGATATTTTTGGTGGTGGACGCGGAGGCGGACGTTCAAATGTATATCGCGGTGCCGATTTAAAATATAACCTGGAAATTTCACTTGAAGAGGCGGCACGAGGCACAGAAACAAAAATTCGTATCCCCTCCTACAATCAGTGTGAAAAATGTAACGGTTCGGGGGCTAAAGCGGGTACAAAGCCTGTCACTTGCCCAACCTGTCAAGGCCAAGGTCAAGTTCGAGTCACTCAAGGGTTTTTTTCCGTAGCTCAGACATGTCCGGATTGCCAAGGTAGCGGGAAGGTTATTAAGACACCATGTAGTGCTTGTAGCGGACAAGGTAGGACAAGAGACCATAAAACTTTATCAGTAAAGATTCCTGCGGGTGTGGATCAGGGTGACCGAATTCGACTTTCGGCAGAGGGTGAAGCTGGTGTCAATGGAGGTCCTTCGGGCGATCTTTATGTGGTCATAAATATTCCTGAGCATGAAGTTTTTACACGAGATGGAAATAATTTACACTGCGAAATGCCAATTAGCTTTAGCGTTGCAGCACTAGGCGGTGAAATTCAAATTCCTACTCTCGAGGGATCAGCTAAAATAAAAGTCCCAGCAGAAACTCAAACAGGAAAAGTCTTCAGATTACGTGGCAAAGGAATTAAAGGTGTTCGCAGTAATGGGCATGGAGACCTTATGTGCCACGTAGTCGTAGAAACTCCCGTCAACTTGACTAAGAGACAAAAGGAATTACTAGCAGACCTTGAGGAAATTAATCAATCGAACTCAAATTTACACAGTCCAAGGGCAAAATCTTGGATGGATAAGGTCAAAAGTTTCTTTGACGGCTAAGCTCTGCGCCAAGTAGTCTTTCCTGAATTATCCTCCAAGATAACGCCAGCATCCAATAACTCCTGCCTCAAGAGGTCTGCCTTTGCAAAATCCTTGTTCGCGCGAGCCTCGTTTCGCTTATTAATCATCATTTCAATATCACCTGCCGATAAACTAAAAGCCACGCCAGACTGCAGAAATTCAGAAGGGTCACGTTCCAGTAAACCCAAAATTCCGGAGAGTCCCTTTAGCAATTGAGCCGTTTCCTGCCTGCCATCTCGATTTAAATCGCTCGCCAAATCGAATAATACCGAAATAGCGTCAGATGTATTGAAGTCATCATTCAATGCCTCCCTAAATTTTTTAGCTATGGGATGACTCCAATCAACACCACCACCTATACTATGATCACCAACCTTTTTTAGGGCGGTATACAACCGACTTAAACTCGCTTTCGCGTCGTTTAAATGGTTATCGGAGTAGTTCAAAGGACTTCTATAATGAGCTCTAAGAATGAAAAAGCGAACAACCTCGGGATCATACTTCTTCAATATCTCTCTAACTGTAAAAAAATTACCCAATGACTTGGACATCTTTTCCTCATCAACGCGAACAAACCCATTGTGCATCCAATAATTCACATAATCATGCTCGTGAGCACCCTCAGACTGCGCAATTTCGTTTTCATGATGGGGAAATTGGAGGTCTTGTCCGCCTCCATGGATATCAAAATGTGCGCCTAAATATCGCTCACTCATTGCCGAGCATTCAATGTGCCAACCGGGCCGACCCTTCCCCCAAGGGGACGACCAAGAGGGTTCGTTTGGCTTTGCACCTTTCCACAAAACAAAATCCATTGGATGCTTCTTATCATGGTTTATATCTACCCGCTCCCCAGCCCTTTGATCATCTAGCGACTTTCCTGATAAGCGTCCATACCGCTCAAATTTATTAACCGGGTAGTAAACATCTCCATTAGGATTGGCGTATGCCAGGCCCTTTTCAAATAATTGCTCAATAAGTGAAATCATCTGAGGAATATTATCTGAAGCCTTCGGCTCTGCATCTGGCGGCATCACTCCAAGTGCTAGGGCATCTTCATTCATGGCCTGAGTAAATCGCTCAGTTAACTCTAAAAATGACTCTTGGTTTTCATTCGCTCGGTTAATAATCTTGTCATCAATATCCGTAATGTTACGAATATAAAGAACGTCATAACCAGAGACTTTGAGCCATCGTCGCACCAAGTCAAATACAACCATCACTCGAGCGTGACCTAAGTGACAAAAGTCATAAACCGTCATTCCACACACATACATTCGAACGGAATTATCTTGAATTGGTTTAAAAATATCTTTCTTACGCGTCAGGGAGTTGAAAATTTTCAGCATATTTATGTTTCTATCGATCACGCAATATAAAAGTCATGCCCTCGGTGAAAGACTCGATTTACCTCAGGTTTAAAGATGCGAAGTATAACAGAGCGCCTTCGCGTTCCACCTTAAAGTCATCAGCGAGCTGGTTAAAAAAACCCTTTGGCAAAGTTTCTGATATCGTTAGA
The DNA here is from genome assembly GCA_028379895.1 of Burkholderiales bacterium. Taxonomy (GTDB): domain Bacteria; phylum Pseudomonadota; class Gammaproteobacteria; order Burkholderiales; family Eutrophovitaceae; genus Eutrophovita. The sequence goes on along the minus strand of JAOEKQ010000004.1, from coordinate 56,054 downwards.
GACCCAAATGCACGGATGCAATTCATCCACCTCAGGATTTATGAGCTAGGGTAATTACAATCTAATATTCACACAACATCACAGAGAGAAGTTAATGTCCACACAAGTTAAATTAAAAACATCAATGGGAGACATTGTCATTGAGTTAAATGCAGAAAAAGCACCGAAAACTGTAGAAAATTTTCTAAAATATGTAGATTCTGATTTTTATAATGGCACTATATTCCATAGAGTTATCAATGGTTTTATGGTTCAGGGTGGCGGTATGGACTCAAATATGAAGGAAAAAAACACTCAGCCACCCATCGAGAACGAAGCGAATAATGGCCTCAAAAACGATGCCTATACCGTCGCAATGGCGCGAACTAACGATATCAACTCGGCAACCTCGCAATTCTTCATTAACGTCTCAAATAATGATTTCCTAAATTTCTCATCGGAAACACCTCAAGGCTACGGTTACTGCGTTTTTGGTAAAGTTGTCGAAGGCGAGCCGGTCGTTGATCAAATGAAAAACGTTCCTACAGGAACCAGTGGATTCCATCAAGATGTACCGGACGAGACATTAACAATCGAGAGTGCTTCTAGAATTTAACGATGTCCAACAGCTAAGTGATAGGGTGAATGATGCTTAACAATAAATTCATTTTTATTGCTGACCTGCACTTATCTTCTTCGGAAACCGTAAAGCTAGATGTGTTTTTACGGTTTCTGAAAAGATGCTCAGAGAACCGTAATCATTTGTTCATCCTGGGTGACTTGTTTGATTACTGGGTTGGAGATGATGACATCGACAACCAATTGCATCAGCGCATTTTGCCAGCGTTAAATGAGTTAACGAGTTCAGGAGCAAAACTCAGTATCATGCGTGGTAACCGAGACTTTTTAATCGGTGAACACTTCTCTGCACTTACGGGCGCACACATACTTTCAGATCCACATTTGTTTAATCTAGATGGCCAACGAACCCTTCTAAGTCATGGAGATCAGTGGTGCACCGATGACAAGGAATACCAGTCGATCCGATCTCTAATCCGAACAGATCAATGGTCACATAATTTTTTAAAACTATCATTGCCAGAGCGACATGATCATGCAAAGACTTATCGACGAAAAAGTGACGCGTTAAAAAAGACCAAAGATTTAGAAATTATGGACGTATCAGTTGAAACAGTGGAAGACGCATTCAAGATTTACAATTGCCAGAGAATTATTCATGGGCACACGCACCGCCATGCGCATCACAAGCATCTAATTGACGATCAAATCAGAGAAAGATTTGTTCTCTCGGATTGGAGTGACCAAGGACAAGCATTAACCTTTACCGGATCGGATTATTCTGACGAGTTCTTCAGCTGAAAATTTTATAATAGTTATGCTTTATCACTCCAACTAACATCTCTTGAGTTTTTATTAAGCGATAATTTCTAACCGTCAAATTTCTTATATTTCACTTTTTAAATCCTCTCTTCTTAACTCAATTATTTAATTTTTTCTGATTTTTAGATTTTTAGTTAATTAGCCGTTTTTTATTCCTAACCATTAATTACATCTAAATCCAAATCTGAGGTAGCCTGGATCACCGTCGAAAGCTTCTCATCGTTTCGCTCACCCTCAACCGAATCTAAGTACTCCGCTGACACAGTTCCTGTGACATACTCGCCAGTGAAACAGGATGTCTCAAATTCAGTAATTTTCGGGTTAATAGAAGCGCATCCCGATATCAGGTCTTCTACGGTCTGGTAAATAATACGGTCGACACCAATCTCAGCAGCTATCTCCGCCTCATCTCGACCATGAGCAATGAGCTCTTTAGAACTTGGCATATCAATTCCATACACATTCGGGAAACGAACCGGTGGCGCTGCAGATGCGAAATATACCTGATTCGCTCCTGCATCTCTTGCCATCTGTACAATCTCTCGGCTAGTTGTACCGCGCACAATCGAATCGTCAACAAGAAGTACATTCTTGCCTTTAAATTCAGATCCGATTGCATTGAGTTTTTGTCTAACAGATTTTTTTCTAACCTCCTGTCCAGGCATGATAAATGTGCGGCCAATATATCTATTTTTAATAAAGCCCTCCCGGTAAGGAACTCCTAAACCATCCGCAATTTCCATCGCCGAAGGGCGACTCGAATCAGGGATAGGAATCACAACGTCTATTTTTAATTCCGAGTGTTGGGATTTAATTCTTCTGGCTAGACTCTCTCCCATCCTCATCCTCGTTTCGTGCACAGAGATTCCGTCAATAACAGAGTCTGGTCGCGCTAGATAAACATATTCAAATATACACGGATACCTAACTGGGCTAGACGCGCACTGGCGCTGACTAACGACACCATCATTCGTGATGAACAATGCTTCCCCAGGGTCGATATCACGAACATACTCAAAACCAAGCGTGTCTAGTGCGACAGTTTCAGACGCTACTAAATATTCTTTTTCAGAGCCTTTTTGTCGTACGCCGTAAACCAGAGGTCTTATTCCGAAAGGATCTCGGAACGCCAAAAGACCATACCCAGAGACCATAGCGACAACTGCATACGCACCCTGAATTCTTCGATGGACCCCACTAACAGCGTCAAAAATAGCCTTGGTGTTCAAGTTGACGCCCGCGCTAGACTTTTGTAGTTCGTGAGCAAAGACATTCAATAAGACTTCAGAATCAGAATTAGTATTCACATGTCTAAGGTCTTGTCGAAAAAGCTCTACTTTTAACTTCTGGGAATTTGTTAGGTTCCCGTTGTGCCCGAGGACTATCCCAAATGGCGAATTTACGTACATTGGTTGAATCTCATCGAAAGCACTTGCCGAACCCGCAGTTGGATACCGACAATGTCCGATGCCTGAGTTTCCAACTAATAATCGCATATTTCTCGTTCGGAACACGTCTCGAACCAAACCACCACCCTTATGCATATGAAAGCTAGGGCCATCTGCAGTAACAATCCCAGCAGCATCTTGGCCTCGATGCTGTAGCACCTGCAACCCATCGTAGAGCAACTGGTTAACGGGGGACTTTGCTACCGCTCCAAGTAAACCACACATCAAAAACTCTCCCATTTAATTGCCAAATTAATTATATACATCCCGTCTATCATTTAGGTGAGATATCCCATTCGAGTTCGGGAATTTTTAATTGTAAAAACGAAGCAACAACTTCTAATGGAAATCGTATTTCCGCATTTTGCCACTGAGAATTCCTTGAAAAATTCGTTGAGCTCATAAGAATCACTGAGAGTGCCGCGATCAAGATGCCCCGGCCCATACCGAATAAAGATCCCAATGCTCGATCCATCCCCGTAAGTGCTGAGGATTTAACAAGCCTCGACAGTTTGACCGTTAGAAAATGGAACACGAACAAGCACAGAATTAAGATCGCGACAAATGCAACAATCAACCTGAGTCTCGGGCTAGTAATGAACTGATTGAAAACTTCAGAGACAGGACTAACTAAAATTTTAGCTATCCAAAAACCTAAAAACCAAGTGGCAAGAGAAAAAATCTCCCGAGTAAAGCCCCGAAAAAAACCGTAACCGGTTGAAATTAAGATAACGGCAATAAATCCATAATCAAACCAGGTAAGGTTCAGCTCCATATTTATGAATTAGTCTAACGTTTTGTTTTAGAGATTTGAGCGTCGCCATAAGTAAGCTTTCTGGCGTTCAGGCGCTCAAGCATGAGCTCCGCTTGATTCTTTGAAGAAAAAACACCTACAAGTACCAATGTTCTCGGACCTTTGGCTGTTTCAATTTTCTCTGTAATAACCGAGAAACCTCCGGCTTTTAACTTTTCAACGTAATCTTTGACGCCACTTTCGTTAGAGAAAAGTCCCAATCTGACGACATATTCAGTTCCTTCACCCTTCGCTTCTAGCGTTTTAGCCCCCACTCGATCCTGAATGAGATTCGTCAATTTATCATCTTTTGCCGCTTGACTGTCAACATCGGATTCACCGCTCAATCCAGAATCTCTAGTCACTGGAGATCCCTGAGGTTTAGATGTGGAAATAATATTAATTTCCACATCGTCTCCGATTTGGCGGGGTTCATTGTCGAGAACTAAAGGCACCAAAGTAACCACAAGGAGAACTAGCACTATCGCTCCTACAAGCCTCCTCCTAGCTCGCTTCTTAAGCTCTAGCTCCTCTATTTCCTCTGCTACTTGCATCATATAGTCTTTAGTTGTTTCCTTTAAATTTTATTATGAACTAAGTTAACAACATATGGGTGCCTCAAAGCCGCCGATACAGTGAAAAAAGATCCGCATACGATAATTCTATCATTTGGGTCGCTGATCTCGAGTAACTTATCGATAGCATAACCCACCGACTTGCATGAGCTCATTTTGCCAATGTTAACATTAGTAGAGATTTTCTTGATTACGTCATCTGGATGAGCCGAACGAGTAGCCTCCAACCCGCAAACAAACAACTTATCAGCTACCGAAACCAGCAAATCCAACATTTCCTCAAATTGCTTATCTGCCATCACCGCAAAAACAACTCTTGTTTTGCCCTTAAAAGCCGCGCGATTCAGTTCATCCACCAAGCTGGTCACCGAATCTACGTTATGTGCGACATCCAATACAACTAAGGGACGCGACGGCAACACCTGAAATCGGCCCATTCGTTCCGCTACCAAAAGTCCCTCACGAATTGAAGACGCATCAATTGGTAACTGTCTCTTTAATAACGTGGCTGCTTCAATAGCCAAACTTGCATTAATTAATTGATGTTCTCCTTGCATAAGTGGAAACGCCAAATTCATCCTTAGTCCATTGGTAGACCAAAATGTCCAACCAGTTGACTCCCGGACAAAACCAAAATCTCTAGAAATTAACTGTAGGACACCCCCAATATTAGAAACAGCGCTAAAAAGGGACTCAGGTGGATCTTCATCTCCGCATATAGAGTAGGCCTCACCCCCACGAAAAATAGCTGCTTTTTCAAAACCAATTTTTTCTCGAGTATCGCCCAAATATTCCAGATGATCGAGTCCTACATTGGTCACAATCGCGCAGATAGGATCCAAAACATTAGCGGCATCCAAGCGCCCACCTAGACCAACCTCAAGAATGACTAAATCGACACGTTGTTGTAAAAAAATATTTAATGCTGCGACAAAAGCGTATTCAAAGTACGTCAGGCTGACGCCCTCACGAGCTAAATCTACCTCCTCAAAAGAAGAAACGATCATATCATCGCTGACCTCTTTATCATCCACCCTGATTCTTTCGTTGAAACGAATAAGGTGAGGCGACGTAAATAAACCTACTCGATATCCAGCCCTCGAATATATAGACTCAAGCATGGCACAAGTCGATCCCTTACCATTCGTACCACCAACGGTAATGACGGGACATGAGGGATACAGAGACATTTTCTCTACGACTTGTGAAAGTCTTTCTAGTCCTAGATCAATTTCGTTATGGTGGATCGAGTCAATGCGACTCAACCAATATGCAAGCGACTTACTCAATGGATAAACAATAATTTTTTATAATTCAAAACACGCTTAGAGAATTAAGCCGCTCGGATACGGGTAAACAATGAAAGCAAATTACCCAACCGATCCTTCATTTCTCGTCGGTCAACGATCATGTCAATCGCCCCATGTTCCAACAAAAACTCAGAGCGTTGAAACCCTTCAGGCAAAGTTTGTCCGACTGTTTGCTCAATCACGCGGGGCCCGGCAAAGCCTATCAAGGCACCAGGTTCCGCAATAACGACGTCGCCGATCATAGCAAAACTAGCAGAGACGCCCCCCATTGTAGGATCGGTCAGCACCGATATAAATGGTAAACCTTGAGCAGATAACTGAGATAGTGCCGCAGTCGTCTTTGCCATTTGCATTAATGATGTAAGCCCCTCCTGCATACGAGCGCCTCCGCTCGCTGAAAAGCAGACAAAAGGGATTTTTTTTGCACAGCTATACCGAACCCCAGCTGCGAAACGTTCACCAACTACAGAACCCATCGAACCGCCTAAAAACGAAAACTCAAATGCCGCGCTAACTACGCTAATCCCCTTGATTGATCCTTGTTGCACAACAAGTGCATCGGTTTCATCTGTAACCTTTTGAGCTGCAATCAATCTATCTTTATATTTTTTACTATCAACAAACTTCAAAAAATCAACCGGCTTTGTATTTTGGCCAATATCTAAGCGTTTTTTACCGTCGTCAAAGATGGCATCCAATCGTTGACGAGCATTTAGCCGGCCATGATGCGAACATTTTGGACAGACCTGCAGGCTCTTTTCCAACTCGGCCTGATAAAGCACTGCTTCACAACTAGGACATTTACTCCAAAGTCCCTCAGGAACTGCCTTACGAGGATTCTTTAAACCATCAAGTTTATTAATCTTTGGCGGTAGTATTTTTTGAAGCCAACTCATTATCTAGCCATGTCCAAAGGGTGCGCTCTCATTCCGTATCGATCGCCTTACGAATGGATCGAATAAAACTTTCGACGTTAGTTACGATAGTTTTAGCATCAGATTGCTCAATTTCTTCAACAAGTCGACTGCCTATAACTACAGCATCCGACAATTGCGCCACAGCTCTGGCCGTTTCACCATCACGAATACCAAAACCGACCCCCACAGGTACCTCTACGTGTTTCTTAATTTGCTCAACTCTTTTTGATACATCCTCTAAATCTAAATGACCTGCTCCAGTTACACCTTTTAAAGACACGTAATAAACATAGCCGGTTGCTAACGCCGCCACATCAGCGATTCTCGCCTCCAAAGTGGTTGGCGCAAGTAAAAAAATTGAATCGATCTGGTTTTTCTTAAGCGCTGTATTCAAAGCCCCACTCTCCTCGGGGGGATAATCAACTACCAAAACACCATCAACTCCAACTTCTGCGGCACGAGCAACAAATGCATCTACACCAAGAGCCTCAATGGGGTTCGCGTACCCCATCAGTACAATAGGAGTTTCTTTATCCTTTTCACGGAATTTCTGGACTAGATCAAGGACACTGCTCAAACTCGTTTTTCCGGCCAATGCCCGTTCACTAGCCCTTTGAATAGTCGGTCCATCCGCAATGGGATCAGAAAATGGAATACCGAGTTCAATAATATCCGAGCCACTCTTCACGAGAGCCGACATCAATATTAAAGTTGTCTCTAAATTAGGATCTCCCGCAGTTATGAACGGAATTAACGCCTTACGATTATTTCGCGATAACTCTTCAAACTTATTTTTAATTCGCGACATAAATAACTTTTACAATCCCATATTAGAAGCAGTTGCGACAGTTGACATGTCCTTGTCACCACGACCAGAAAGATTGACAAGTAGCACTTGATCAGAGCCCATTTCAGGCGCAATTTTCATTGCATGTGCTACTGCGTGAGCTGTCTCTAAGGCCGGCATGATACCTTCTATCCTTGTAAGCTTATGGAACGCCTCCAACGCTTCATCGTCATTCGCTGATACATACTCCGCACGCCCTATATCTTTTAACCAGGAATGCTCTGGTCCAACGCCTGGGTAATCTAATCCCGCTGAGATCGAATGTGTCTCAATAATTTGTCCATTTGAATCTTGCATAAGATAAGTTCGGTTGCCATGTAAAACGCCAGGTGTTCCAGACGCAAGAGGAGCGGCGTGCTTACCAGTTTCAACACCAGATCCGCCGGCTTCCACACCAATTAAACGCACACCTTCATCTTTTATATATGGATAAAAAACGCCTAAAGCATTTGAACCTCCACCTACACATGCAATAACAGCGTCAGGCTGGCGACCAATCATCTGTGGCATTTGTGTTTTCAATTCTTCCCCAACTACCGAATTAAAGTCACGAACAATCATCGGGTAGGGGTGGGGTCCCGCTACAGTACCAATAATATAAAACGTGTTCTCAACATTGGTTACCCAATCACGCATAGCCTCGTTAAGCGCATCTTTTAGAGTTTTCGATCCACTCTCAACCGGGACTACCTCAGCACCAAGCAACCGCATCCGGTAAACATTACTGGCCTGTCGTTTGATATCTTCCGACCCCATGTACACGACACATTCCATTCCATATCTCGCGGCAACTGTAGCAGAAGCTACTCCGTGCTGCCCCGCGCCAGTTTCAGCAATAATTCGTTTCTTGCCCATATGCCGGGCCAGAAGTGCTTGACCAACCGTATTGTTAACTTTATGGGCGCCAGTATGGTTGAGATCTTCACGCTTAAACCAAATTTGCGCCCCACCAAGCATCTCAGACAAACGCTTAGCGTAATAGACCGGACTCGGTCGACCCACAAAATTTTTCAAGTCATCATGAAACTCTTCCATGAAACTCGGAGTATTCTTTAATTTCTCGTAATTGTCTCGCAAGTCCTCCAGAGCATGTATTAATGTCTCTGGAACGAAGACCCCGCCATAAGGCCCGAAATGACCTTTATGGTCAGGGAAATTATAGTTTTGTAAATTTTCTTGCATCTGCATTTTTTACCTCATCAATAAAGTCTCGCACCAGCGCAAGATCCTTAACTCCCTTTTGCGTGCCTTCTACACCACTACTAACATCAACTGCCCAAGGACTCACACAGTCAATCGCAGCGGCTACGTTATCCGGTTTTAATCCCCCTGCCAGAACTATTGGAACATCTAACTCACTTGGAACGAGGCTCCAATCAAAAGTCTCGCCTGTACCACCTCGCACTTTTTCAGAAAAAGAATCTAATAATAATCCAGATGCTTCTTCATAAACCTTACCGTATTCTATCAAATCTACCCCATTAGAAACGCTAGTCGCTTTTAAATAAGGTTTTTTAAACTTTGAACAAAAAGCTGGCGCCTCCTCCCCATGGAATTGCAAGACACTCAGGTCAACTGATTCCAAAATTTTGAATACCTCATCGGCCGACGGATTGACAAAAAGACCTACCGCGGAAACAAATGGCGGTAAATTTTTAACAATATTTTTAGCGACCTCCAAACCTACGTTTCTCGGACTCTCGGCATAAAAAACCAACCCTATCGCACTTACACCAAACCGCACCACCTCAAGAGCGTTTTCCGCTGATGTTACGCCACAAATCTTAATAGCCGTAGTGCTGTTCTTCATGTTCTCAAATAAGTTTTAAGCGATAAGAGAGGCTAGTGCAACCTCGAAGTCCGAAAACAATCCAGGCCCTGGTATTCCCCAGTCTGAACTGTAATCAATAGACGTTAAGTATAGTCCATTGGAACTGAATGTTGGGGCAGCCGAAGTCCGATCTTTGGAAAGAAGGATATCTTCCATCCAGCTCACTGAATGCTTACCCGCACCAATATAAACAAGAGTGCCCACAATATTACGAACCATATGATGTAAAAATGCGTTTGCTGTAATTTCAAAAACAACAATGTCCCCGATTGAGCGAATCGACAAGCCTTCAATAATCCTTATCGGACTTTTGGCTTGGCACTCTGAGGACCTGAATGCGGAAAAATCATTCTGCCCGACCAATACTAACGCAGCATAATTCATAGCATTAACGTCTAGCGGTTTATGGTACCAACCGACATTGTTAGCGAACAGTCCCGGACGCTGTGCTCGATTTAATAATAAATAACGATATGTTCGACGAATAGCTGAGTATCTTGCATGAAAATCCGAGCTCACCTCTCTCACCCAGCGTATTGAAATATCGTTTGAAATTATTGTATTTAAGCCGCGCACCCATGCGCTACTCGGCCGAACGACTGCGGTGTCAAAATGAACAATCTGATATGTTGCGTGGACACCTGTATCTGTGCGACCTGCACAAAAAACACGTATCCGCTCCCCAGCGATTTGACTCAACCCCCTCTCAATCTCACCTTGAATAGTCGCCATATTAGGCTGGACTTGCCAACCAAAGAAAGCCGATCCGTTATACTCGATACCTAGAGCTAGTCTCAAATTTATCTCCTCTTATATTCAGAGGCTAATGAATGGACCCCTAAAACGCCAGAAAATAATAAATTTATTGCGCACTAGCGCAAGACACCTAGGCGTAGGGGTGCGGTCATGATTTCGGTGGCGGAGGTTTGCCAAGATCCAAGTCAATCGATGACAAATCAACCGGCTTTATTGAAGCTGGTCCTTCACTTGCAAATTTCCCATCAGCATAACGCTCGTCGGTCGGATCTGTCAGGTATCCCAGCGCAACGAGTCTCTCCCAATAAGCTCCTGTTTTACTCGTAATATTAGCAATAAGCTCGGCAACGGAATCAAAATTAGTTAACGCTTTTTGTCGGGAATAAACCTCAGCTAATTTCAATAATACGTCTAATCTATCCGGCTCAATGATTAGCGCTTCTTTCAGAATTTTTTCAGCCTGGGGATAACGGCTATAAGCTAGAAAAATATCAGCATCCTCAACTGGATCCTGGTTCCGTAACACATTAGCTTCTCCTGGCTCTTTAGAACCAGTCGGCTCTCTAAAACCGACCTCGTCGTTCTTCTTAACGGCTGGCTGTATTGCCTCATGAGTACTGTCGTTATCATCCAATCTATTTAATCTTTTAGAAACCCACAAACCAACAATTAAAAGAAATAAAATCGGGACTAACAAATAGAACGGTTGACGTAAAACAGCTTCAATTATTTTAGCCTGCCAAGGTGCCTCTAAATCTTCCCGTATCGATTGTCTAGAGCCCCCCATTCCTCGTTCGTCCTCAGGCAGAGTAATTGAACCGAGATCTTGCTGTGACTGCACTAACGATTTTAAATCAGCAATAATATTCTCGAGCTCATCCGCTCGCTTCTTTTGTTCGTCTAACGCCTTTTCGGTTGCTAGTAGTCGCTCCTCTAAAACCTGTGAGCCCAAATTCCCATCGTCGCGGCCCGTCGAGACTTCAACAACGTAAGTATTGTCTGATTGAGCTTGAATATTAACCTGATCTGAACCCCCCTCAACAACTCCGGATTTGCTCCTATCAGCTCGCTCAATTATAGGTTGCCGCTGAGCTCTAGGTTTAACGGCAAGACTATCTTTGTAGGCTCGCCAATCAGCCATGTGGATTTGGATTTCACTGGTTGCTTCTTTCTCAGAAATAGTCTGGAGCTCATCTTCTAACGGGATTCGAACAACATTTCCCGCCCTTAGGCGGTTCATATTATCGCCAACAAAGGCCTCTCTATTTTTACGAAAGATGCCTACCAGCATCTGCTCTAATGAAAAATCCGATAACCCCTCCCTCTGAGCGATTTTAGTTAAGGTGTCCCCGGGGCGCACAACGATCTGTCGATCAGATAAAGTTGTTATCTCAGACGTCTCATCCTTCACTTGATCAATAATATTTGGCTTAGAGGCAATGCTTTCCGCATTTCGCACTAACTCATCAACTACAGGTTCAAGGTCGGGCTCTACAGAACCAACCAGAAGTTCAGAGATATCAATGTCCTCTCCGGTCAACATTTCCTTTGAAAACTCCTCAGCATCCAATAACTCAGATTCCAACGCAGACAGAGACAAACGCTCATCAACAAGGAACGGCGGATCAATAAACGCAACATAAGTTTTGCTCACTTTACCCTGTGGCCCAACGAGCTCAACCTGTAGATCTAGAACAACCTCATTCACCGGCTCTTGAGTAGACAATCGAACCTGCGGACCATTAATCCCGCCATCATATTGCAGATTAATTCTTGAAATGAGATCGTTATAAATCAATCCAAGGCTATCGTAGGCAGATGGAGAGGCCATGGAAACAGTCACAGCGTCGACAGTAATTCCCTCAACGTCATAAAGACGAATAGAGGCCCTAAGCGGCTCCCCTAGCGCTGACTCAACGGTTAGAGCGCCCATCCGCACCGCCTGAGCGTTCAATCCAATCGAAATGAAAGCCACTCCTAGAAGCACTTGAAAGAAACACATCAGTCTTTTACTCAAGCTCATAAACTCCTCTGATCATAGGTTGATCCAATATATGCAGAATGTCATGCTAGCGGCTGACTTCAATCTCATCCACGGTCAACTAAAATTCTTAGCATTCGTCTTAGAGGCTCAGCAGCACCCCATAGTAACTGGTCTCCGACGGTAAATGCTGAATAGATGTTATCTGGAAGGTTTAATTTTCTTATGCGCCCTACAGGGACGCTTAATGTTCTTGTCACGCGTGTTGGGGAAAGCATAGCGATCGTAGAAAGTTTATCGTTTGGAACTACCGATACCCACTCGTTCGCTTCGCTCAATATTTTCTCAACCTCCAGAACAGAAACCGACTCCGATAACTTAAAAGTCAAAGCTTGGCTGTGGCATCTCATCGCACCAACCCGCACACAGATACCCTCAACAGGTATAGGGTTCTCCTCTCTACCTAAAATCTTATTGGTTTCTGCTTGCGCCTTCCATTCTTCGCGACTTTGTCCATCACCTAAATCAGCGTCTATCCAAGGAATTAAACTGCCGGCCAAAGGCGCGCCGAATTGCTCTGTCGGAAATTCTAGTGCCCGCATGCGTTCAAGAACGAGGGCATCGATTTCTAGGATGTCTCCCTGCGGAGACGCAAGCTTATTTTTGGTTGCATCATGAATCGAGCCCATTTGTTCGATTAATTCCCGCATATTTTGAGCCCCAGCGCCTGATGCAGCTTGATATGTCATAGCAGAGACCCATTCAACTAACTTAGCGCGAAACAAGCCATGCATTGCAAGCATCATTAGACTGGTAGTACAGTTTCCTCCAATAAAATCTTTTTTTCCATCATCTATCGCAGCATTAATATCTACACTGTTAATCGGATCAAGAACAACCACAGAGTTCGATGCCATGCGAAGCGTCGAAGCAGCATCAATCCAATATCCTTGCCACCCAGCCTGTCTTAGAGGTCCATGAATTTTTTTCGTATAGTCCCCACCTTGGCAAGAAATAATAGCGTCCATTTCTAGAAGCTGACTCTGGTCTTTCGCGTCTTTCAGCACAATCTCTCTACCATCCCGCATAGTAACGGCCTGTCCAGCTTGAGAGGTGCTAAAAAAAACAGAGGTAATATTTTTGAAATCCTTCTCAGCAACCATCCGCTCCATGAGAACAGAACCAACCATACCCCGCCAACCAACCAATCCAACTTGCATATAAATTAATCCTTAAAACTCATAAAAACCAATCGCATATAAGATGACAACTCAAATAATTACATCGCCTCGATAACCGCGTCGCCCATTTCTTGCGTACCCACACGCCGCGCTGACTCTTGATAAATGTCTGCCGTTCTAAATCCTTTAGAAAGAACCTGTCTCACCGCAGCTTCCACCCGCTCAGATGCCTCCGTCTCATTAAATGTGTATTTCAACATCATCGAAACAGATAGAATGGTCGCTAGCGGATTAGCAACGTTCTTACCCGCAATATCAGGAGCAGAGCCGTGAATAGGCTCAAATAAACCTTTACGGTTAACATCCATAGATGCGGAAGGAAGCATCCCGATGGATCCAGTTAACATGGATGCTTCGTCTGACAAAATATCGCCAAATATATTTCCCGTCAAAACTACGTCAAATTGTTTTGGTTCTCTCACTAATTGCATCGCTGCATTGTCAACGTACATGTGCGTTAACTCGACCGATGGATATTCTTGTGAGATGTTTGTAACAACCTCCCTCCACAAAATACTTGTATCTAGAACATTAGCTTTGTCAACCGAGCATAATTTACGATTTCTTTGCTGCGCGATATCAAACGCCACACGAGCGATTCTCTCAATTTCAGACACAGAGTATTTCATCGTGTCGAACCCTTCATCTTCCCCAGCCTCATTTTGACGCCTGCCTCTGGGTTGACCGAAATAAATATCGCCAGTTAACTCTCTCAAGATCATCAAATCCAACCCTTCAACTAGCTCTGACTTTAAACTTGAGGCTGCCGCCAGTTCGGGGAAAACCACCGCGGGACGAAGGTTCGCAAACAGACCTAATTCTTTACGAATTCTTAATAGCCCTTGCTCCGGTCGCATTGCCCGGGGGAGAGAGTCGTATTTGATACCTCCCACTGCCCCCAGAAGAACCGCGTCAGCCTGCTTCGTTAAAGCAACTGTAGCGTGCGGCAGGGGATCACCAGCCTCGTCATATCCGGCACCTCCAATTGCCCCTGTTTCCCAATCAATTGGCAATCCGTCAGCCTTTAAAACCTTCAACACACGCAGCGCTTGAGTCATAATCTCAGGCCCGATGCCATCCCCCGGAAGTACTGCTATTTTCATTTTATTCCCCAAAGCCATTTAATAATAGATTGATCAAATTTTAAAACTTAGCTAAACAACCATGGCTGGTTCAATTTATGCTGCTCTTCAAACTTTTTAATCTCGTCAACACGCTCTAGCGTCAAGCCAATATCGTCCAATCCATTTAAAAGGCAATGTTTACGAAAAGGATCAATCTGAAAGTTGAAACTCTTACCATTAGTCTCAGTCACGACACGCTGGTTTTCCAGGTCGACGATTAATTGAAATCCCGGAAACCCAAGAACATCATGAAACAAGGCATCGACTTCGATACCTGAAAGTACGATAGGTAGTAATCCATTTTTTAACGAATTATTAAAAAATATTTCGCCAAAACTGGGAGCAATAACAGCTTTAAATCCATAATCTGCCAAAGCCCACGGGGCATGTTCGCGAGATGAACCACAACCAAAGTTTTTTCGAGCGAGTAAAATCGATGCACCTTGATATCGTGGCTCGTTCAAAATAAAATTTGGGTTTGGTCGCCTTTGATTAATAGATACGCCCGGTTGCCCAACGTCTAAAAATCGCCATGCATCGAATAAGTTCACACCAAAGCCGGATCGTTTAATTGACTTAAGAAACTGTTTTGGAATAATGGCGTCCGTATCTATATTTGCACGATCAAGCGGTGCAACGAGTCCTTTGTGTAAGGCAAATTTTTCCATGTCTTATCCGTTCCGTTTATATATTCGAAAATTAAAAGCTAGTCAGTAATTATTTCGCGAACATCAACGAATGTGCCGTTTACCGCGGCACTTGCAGCCATCGCTGGACTAACCAAATGTGTTCGACCACCCGCACCTTGGCGACCTTCGAAATTGCGATTCGATGTCGAAGCGCAACGCTCTCCCGCCTCGAGTCGATCATTATTCATAGCTAAGCACATGGAACACCCGGGTTGCCGCCATTCAAATCCTGCCGCAATGAATATTTTGTCCAACCCCTCTTGCTCAGCCTGAGTCTTGACCAAACCAGACCCTGGAACGACCATTGCTAACTGAACATTCGGCGCAACCCTTTTCCCAGCAACAACCTTCGCTGCAATCCGAATATCCTCAATTCTTGAGTTGGTACAGGAGCCAATAAACACCTTATCAATTTCGACTTCAGTCAACAATGTATTTGGCTCAAGCCCCATATATTTAAGTGCTTGCTCAATACCTTCTCTTTTAGATGGATCCTTCTCATGCTCTGGGTCAGGTACTCGACCATCAATACCAACGACCATTTCAGGAGAGGTTCCCCAAGTAACCTGTGGAATGAGCTCACTTCCGTTCAAGGTCACCATCAAGTCAAAAATTGCTCCTGGGTCCGACCGCAGCGATCTCCAATAGGACACAGCCTGATCCCATAGGTCACCCTTTGGTGCGAACGTTCGACCATGAAGATAATCGATTGTGACTTGGTCAACGGCAATCATCCCAGCCCGAGCGCCAGCCTCAATTGCCATATTACATAAGGTCATACGCCCTTCAACTGATAGAGATTCAATAACTGAGCCAGCAAACTCTATAGCGTAGCCAGTGCCGCCGGCAGTGCCGATTTTTCCTATTAACGCAAGCGCTATATCCTTAGCACTGACGCCGGCACCTAACTGCCCCTCAACCCGAACCAACATGTTTTTCATTTTCTTTTGAACGAGACACTGAGTCGCTAGAACATGCTCAACCTCAGATGTACCAATACCATGCGCCAAACACGCTAAAGCTCCGTGCGTACTAGTATGGGAGTCACCACAAACCACCGTCATTCCTGGCAGAGTGGCACCTTGCTCTGGCCCTATGACATGAACGATGCCCTGCCTTGAATCTAGAAATGGAAAATACGCTTTTGATCCGTATTCTTTGATATTTTGGTCTAGGGTATCTACCTGTAACTTAGAGATTGGATCTTCGATCCCCTTGTCCCAATCAGTTGTAGGCGTATTGTGATCAGCCGTCGCCACAATGGATTCCACTCGCCAAGGACGTCTTTTCGCGAGCTTCAGTCCCTCATAGGCTTGTGGACTTGTTACCTCGTGAATGAGGTGCCTATCGATATATATAAGGCCAGTGCCATCGTCTTCCGTTCTGACGACGTGGCTATCCCAAAGTTTGTCATACAAGGTTTTCAACATACTGATATACCTATCGGCTAACTAATTAAGATTGAAAGAAAGGATTATGACATACAGATACAGTCTGATCTTGCAGGAATAACTTGCTAATCCTTGAAGCGGCGACGTACCCAAAGCATCAAAACGACACCCAACAAGCTTGTTAGAGCGGACATCGCGAAGGTTACCGCGCCACCGAAACTCTCCCAAACAAATCCAGATACTAGGGTCCCAGAGGCACCACCAGCTCCAAAACCTACACTCGAATAAAGAGCTTGCCCTCTTGAACGATATTCTCCTGTGAAAAGTTTATTTGTTGCTGCGATACCCGCAACATGAAACATACCAAAAGTAATGGCATGCAACATTTGAGCGACTACGAGAATCCAAAAAATATCGTATCCAATGTAAACCAAAAAGAAGCGTAAAGCGGCAATCAGAAAACAAAATAAAAAGAAATCATTAATGCTGAATTTCTTAAACAGCCTCGGCATTAATAAAAAGATAAAAATTTCTGCAATAACCGCGATTGCCCAAAGCCAACCAACTGTAGATTTGCCGTATCCCTGCTCAACTAGAAAGATCGAGAAAAATGCATTATATGCACCATGCGCAAATTGCATGATGAAAAAACAAGACAACAACGCGATAACTCGTTTGTCCGTCAGAAACTGAAAAGATTGGCTGACATGATCAGCTCTCACTGATGTTTTGGTGTCCTTCGGAAGTACCAGGATTGCACCCAAGATGATTACCAGCATCGCGCAAATAATCCAATCGAGATTAAGTACGTCCAGCGACTCAAAGAGATAACCACCACCAACCACCATCAAGATAAATCCAATCGAGCCCCAGACGCGAACCTTGCCATAAATGGACATTTCCTCACCTAACGCCTGGACGCATAGCGCTTCCGCGATTGGTAGAATTCCAGACCAAAGAAGTCCCCACAGAATCAGAACGCCCGCTACAGATAGAAAAGAACCCTTAGCGATCATAAAAGAAAAAAGTAAAGGGCTCACGAATGCAAGAATTCTTAAAAGCTTGTACTTATAGCCCCAGTGGTCGGCCAACCAAGCCCAAAAAAAAGGAACGACGATCCTTAGTGTTGGACTAACTCCTAACAATATTGCTATCTCGATTGGGGCAAATCCCCTTTGCTGAAGGTATAGAGAAAAGAACGGTGCGAATGCACCTACAAAAGCGAAGTACCAAAAATAAAAATTTGATAATCGAGCAAATAGAGACGTCATAAATTGTCGAGCACTATAAACAACCCTTATACATTGGCTCGACAAATCCAGTCCATCGGCTGAGAACCAAAACCACTCAGTCTTTGACAGGAAGCTTTGGCGTAATCGTCTCGACATCTGCGTTTTGGCCGCGATGTCTTAATGCGTGATCTACGAGGACTAAAGCCATCATAGCCTCTGCGATAGGCGTTGCTCTAATTCCCACGCACGGATCATGTCGCCCATAAGTATTGACAGTAACCGGCGAGCCGCTCTTGTTTATCGATTGTCGATCAAGACGAATACTCGAAGTGGGTTTTATCGCAATCCGCGCAATCACATCTTGCCCCGTAGAAATACCCCCAAGTACCCCACCTGAGTGATTACTCAAAAAATCGTTCGGTGCCATCTCATCGCTATGTGTAGTTCCGGACTGCGCAACCGATTCAAATCCATCACCGATCTCGACACCCTTCACTGCATTAATACCCATCAATGCCCCAGCAAGGTCTGCATCCAACTTATCAAAGACCGGCTCCCCCCAACCAACTGGAACTCCAGAAGCCACTATGGTTATCTTAGCGCCGCATGAGTCACCAGACTTTCTCATCTTGTCCATATGGCTCTCTAGTTCAGGCACAATCTCTGGGTCGGCTGAAAAAAAAGGGTTCTCATTCACGCTATCCCATGTTTTAAAGCCAATCTTTAGTGTCCCAATTTGCGACATATGACCTCGCACCTCCACACCAAAGCGATCACGAAGCCATTTTTTTGCTATTGCTCCGGCTGCCACTCTGGCCGCAGTCTCACGCGCTGATGAACGACCACCTCCTCTGTAGTCACGTTCCCCATATTTTTGCCAGTAGGTATAATCCGCATGACCAGGGCGAAACTGATCAGCAATATTTCCATAATCTTTCGATCTTTGATCAACATTACGGATCAAAAGTGCGATCGGCACTCCGGTTGTACGTCCCTCAAAAACACCAGACAAAATCTCAACTGTATCTGGCTCTCTTCTCTGGGTCACATGACGGGATGTACCAGGTCTTCTCCGATCAAGCTCTTGTTGAATATCCTGCGGGCTAAGATTGAGGCCCGGAGGACAACCGTCGACCACACAACCAATCGCTGGGCCATGACTCTCCCCAAAAGATGTTACGCAGAATGCTTTTCCGATCGTATTTCCAGACATGGTCAGCTTATTAGTGTTGTAAACATTTATATAGCCAATGTTAACACACCACCCGCCCCCAAAGGAGCTGGAAAAAGGTGCTAGCGATTGCATTAGTTGGTAAACTTAGTCTTTAACATATTGACCAGATAACGCACTCATTACAGGAACTAATAATGCGCTCTTATCTAGAACTCATGAGACACATCCGCGATCAAGGTGTCCCCAAAGGTGATAGGACCGGGACCGGGACCCTTAGCATTTTTGGTGCCCAGTTACGCTTTGACTTGAGTCAAGGATTCCCACTTTTAACGACAAAAAAAGTCCACCTTAAATCAATCATTCACGAATTACTTTGGTTTTTAACTGGAGATACGAATATCAAGTACCTGAAGGATAACGGAGTCACCATTTGGGATGAATGGGCAAATAATGAGGGTGATCTTGGTCCTGTCTATGGACATCAGTGGCGCTCATGGCCGACATCTGTTGACAACCATATCGATCAAATCACGGGAGTCATTAAAGAAATTCAAGAAAACCCAAATTCACGACGGTTGATCGTGTCAGCTTGGAATGTTGGAGAGATAGACAAGATGGCGTTAGCTCCTTGTCATGCTTTGTTTCAATTTTATGTGGCGGATGGTAAGTTATCTTGCCAGCTCTACCAAAGAAGTGCGGATCTATTTCTTGGCGTACCCTTTAACATCGCTTCATATGCATTATTAAACATGATGATAGCTCACGTATGCGAACTGCAAGTAGGCGATTTCGTTCACACATTTGGTGATTGTCACCTTTACATGAACCACCTAGAACAGGCTGACGAACAACTCTCCCGCACTCCGCGAGCGCTTCCCAAGATGACACTGAATCCTGAAGTTAGAAATATCTTTGATTTTAGTTACGAGGATTTTAAACTTGAAAACTATGATCCACATTCACCAATCAAAGCTCCTGTAGCAATATAAAGAGGATCAAATGGGAATCACAATTATTGTTGCCCAGGCGAAAAATAGAACCATCGGCGTTAAGGGGACACTGCCATGGCATCTATCTGCGGACCTAAAACGATTTAAACAATTGACCACTGGTAATACGGTCATCATGGGTAGGAAGACTTGGGACTCCATCGGCAAGTCTCTTCCGAACCGAAAAAATATTGTAATAACACGCAACTCCGATTTAATTCTTGAAGACGCACAAACAGTCACAAGCCTGGAAGCAGCGCTTCACGCTGCGCCGAATGATTCAGAAAAATTTATTATCGGCGGCGCTGAAATATATAACCTTGCGATGTCTATAGTGGACACTATAGAAATGACACTGATTCATGAGGATGTATCGGGAGATACGTATTTCCCGCTCGTGAATTCTAATGTTTGGAAAGAATCGAAGCGTAGTGAACACCAAGATTGTAAGTCAGACCTAAACTATTCTTTTATAACTTACAAAAGGGTAAATACACTTTAATAAAACCCAATATGCCTTTATTCATTAATGACTAGAATATTAGGCAGAGGAAACCCATTAAATTCGTTAGCGTATACAGTCGTATAAGCTCCAGCATTCGGGAAGTACAAAAGGTCACCCTCTGACGTAGTAGTGGGTAACGTTTGTTCTTGGCCCAAAACATCAACGGAATCACAACTTGGCCCAGCAACATGCCAGGAAACCTCATTACCCGATTTATTGTTGACTTCAATCTGGTACTGAATTCCCTGCGTGCACTCCATCAAGCCACTAAACACACCCGCATCCAAGTACATCCAACGTTCGTCACCCTTAATCGCAGTGCCAATCACTTGGCATACAAAAAAAGCAGCGTCAGAGACCATGTATCGACCAGGCTCGGCAGTGATCTCAATCTCACCATCAAAGCCTTCCAATGCTTTTTTAATCACCCGACCAATGTACTCTATCGATGGAATAGGCTTCGTGAGCCGAACTGGGTACCCGCCACCTATATTTAACAATTCGGGCTTCAAGCCTAGATTCACCATCTTTTTGAAGATTTTCTTAGCAGTGTCAATTGCTTGGTTCCAATTATCAACATTACGGCACTGCGAACCAACATGAAACGTAAGTCCGCAAAGGTCCGCATTTACCTCGATGGCCATATCTAGAATGTCGTCAATATCTCTAATCTTAGCCCCAAATTTACCTGATAAAGGCCAATCACTTCCAATATTAGGAGTATCAAACCGTAAATATAACTTCGCATCCGGGACTATATTTTTTATCTTTACAAGCTCCTCTTTGCTGTCAAATGCAAACCAACGGACACCTTTCGAGGCTGCGTACTTAATAAAAGAACTGGGCTTTACAGGATTACTGTAATGGACTGTAGAGATATCAACACCGATGGATAACAACAAATCTAATTCTTGAATTGAGGCAATCTCGAATTTGGACCCCTGCCCTTTTAGAGCTTCAAGCACACGAAGGTCAGGGTTCGCCTTCACAGCATAATGGGCACCAATTCCCGGCATTGCCGCTTTAAAACGATCATATTTTTGCCGGACGATATCGAGGTCCAAAATAAGAACCGGTTGCTTATATCCATCTCGCAACGCTCGCGTGACATGAGCAACATCAAGGCTCAGCTCCTGATGCGAATCAAATAAACTTTCCAACTCAACTTGTTGATCGAGCGCCGCTTGGATCGTCATCTAATTTCCTAAAAAAAATAGAAGTCATTGAAATTAACAAAGAATCGAGATTCTAAGCTACTAGAGTACGTTCTTAAGCCGCTGATGAGTAAAAGAGCTCGAAATTCCATAGCGGATTTAAGACGCGCAATTATAGGCACTCTAAACCAAGAATCAAGAAAAATTATGCTTCAAGCTTCATGTCGACAAAAACCAACTAATAATAAATTTATTCAACAAGTTATATTCTAGGTAGAGTAACTCCAGACTGACCTTGGTACTTACCACCGCGATCGCTATAGGACGTTTCACACACATCATCGGCATCAGCTTGAAAAAATATAACTTGAGCAACCCCTTCATTCGCATAGATTTTAGCTGGTAGAGGAGTTGTATTCGAAAATTCTAGCGTGACAAAACCCTCCCACTCGGGCTCAAAAGGAGTAACGTTGACGATAATTCCACAGCGCGCGTATGTAGATTTCCCGAGGCAAATCGTTAACACATCTCGCGGAATACGGAAATACTCTACAGTTCTAGCTAAAGCGAAAGAGTTTGGCGGAATTATGCAAACATCACCCTGAAAATCCACAAACGAATCCGAATCAAAGTTCTTAGGGTCCACAATCGTCGAATTAATATTTGTGAAAATCTTAAATTCTCCAGAACATCGAATGTCGTATCCATAACTAGATGTTCCGAAAGACACTACTCGCTCACCGTTCACCTCTTTTATCTGTCCAGGCTCAAATGGTTCGATCATTCCGTGCTCCGAAGCCATTTTACGAATCCATCGATCAGACTTAACACTCATATTTTCACCCTATCTCATTATTTTTAGTTAGCGCGCTGCTTTCGTCATCCCCGGCCGTTAGTTATTTTCAACTTTGATTTTTGGGAATGTCTGACTATAGTCACGCTTTCTTTTCGCGAGCTTCAACCCTACAGACCGAGCGATCTCTTTATACGTCAAACTCGCGGCACCACCTGGGTCAGATATCAATGTTGGCGTGCCCGCATCTAATGCTTCTCTAATCTTGATGTCCAAAGGAAGTGCGCCTAATACGTCTACTTGATAATCTTTTGACATCTCATCCCCCCCTCCTTGACCGAAAATATGCTCAGCATGGCCACATTTCGAACATATATGAACACTCATATTTTCAATAATGCCAAGTATCGGGACATGCACCTTCTCGAACATCTTTAACGCTTTTTTCGCATCAATCAGCGCAATGTCTTGAGGGGTCGTAACGATAACAACACCCGTAAGAGGCACTTTCTGGGATAAGGTCAGTTGAATATCGCCCGTACCCGGCGGCAAATCAATCAACAAATAATCTAAATTTGACCACATAGTATCCCTCAGAAGCTGCTCTAGAGCTTGTGAGACCATGGGTCCTCGCCATACCATTGGCTGATCGACATCAACTAATGCACCGATCGACATCGCCTGAACACCGTGAGACTTCATTGGTGTTATCGTCTTGCCATCAGCAGATTCTGGTCGTCCTTTGAGACCAAGCATAACTTGTTGGGACGGCCCATAAATATCCGCATCCAAAACACCAACTTGGGCTCCCTCAGCAGACAATGCTAAGGCTAAATTAGTCGTGGTTGTCGACTTCCCTACTCCACCCTTACCAGATGCAATCGCGATAACATTACGCACATTAGGCAGCAACTTTAAACCCGATTGCGCTGCGTGCGCAACGACTCGAAGCTCAATAGACACCGAGACTTGAATGCCGTCATTCCCTTTGCCTATTTGATCAACAATAAGTGAGGAAAGGGATGTTTCCATACTTTTCATCGGATAGCCAACAAGGATTATGACGTTTATCGTTGATTCATTTGATTCGACTACAATTTGCTCACCACATTTACCAATTAATTCTCCAGTGGCTGGATTATTGATCTTTAAAATTTCTTCTTTAACAGCTTCGTTCGTTATCATTATGATTTACACTCACTTTCTTTATTCATCATTCTAACCAAAACGTACGAGCTGTTGTGCGCTCTTTACCAATTGGTTTGATAAAATCTCCAGCTCAATCACAGAGAATCATAGCGATAATAAAATATGGCCAAAAGAATCCTTGTTACATCAGCGCTGCCCTATGCAAATGGGAGTATCCATCTTGGCCACCTTGTTGAGTATATCCAGACCGATATTTGGGTAAGGGCGCAGAAAATGTTAGGTCACGAAGTACACTATGTCTGCGCTGACGATACGCACGGTACTCCCGTTATGCTGAAGGCAGAGCAAGAGAACTTATCTCCTGAACAATTAATTGAACATGTTCACGAAGAGCACTCCCGAGATTTTTATGATTTTGGCATTCGATTCGATAATTACTACACCACGAATTCGCCGGAAAATCAGCAACTGTGTGAGGAAATATTCGGCTCGCTATCAGATGCTGGGTTAATCGATGAAAAGGAAGTCGAGCAATTTTATGATCCAATTAAACAGATGTTTCTTCCGGACCGATACGTCAAGGGAACCTGCCCAAAATGCCAAACACCCGACCAGTATGGAGACTCTTGTGAAGCATGTGGCGCAACATACTCTCCTACGGATTTAATTGAACCTTACTCAACAGTTTCAGGCGCAAAACCTGATAGGAAAACGTCGACGCACTTGTTTTTCAAACTTTCGGATGCTCGTTGCGAGCATTTTTTAAGAGAATTCACTCAGAATACGGATAGACTTCAGCCCGAAGCCGCAAACAAAATGAAAGAGTGGCTCGGCGAGGCTGGCGAGACGAAACTATCCGATTGGGACATTTCTCGAGATGCGCCATACTTTGGGTTCCCAATACCCGGAACAAATGAAACAAAATTCTTTTATGTTTGGCTAGATGCTCCCGTTGGGTATTTTGGTAGTTTTCTAAATTACCTAACGAACCACCAGTCCTTAGACACCACCAAGCACACTCAAGACTTTCTGAGGAAAGGGGGAGAAACGGAGCTGATACATTTTATCGGTAAAGATATCCTGTACTTCCATGCGTTATTTTGGCCAGCGATGCTTGAGTTCTCGAAATTCAGGACGCCGACTAAAATATTTGCACACGGCTTCCTAACGGTAAATGGGCAAAAAATGTCTAAGTCCCGCGGAACGTTCATTACAGCCAGAAGCTTTTTAGAAAGCGACCTAGAACCAGAATGGTTGCGTTATTACTACGCAGCCAAATTGAATGATTCGATGGAAGACATCGACCTTAATCTTTCAGACTTCATGACGCGGGTTAATAGCGACCTTGTCGGCAAATACATCAATATTGCCAGTCGTTCAGCTAATTTTCTCGCTAAAAAGTTCGATGGTAAATTAACTGATTTATCGCTTACTGATAATGAGGTTATGTGCTGTTTCTTTGAGCGCTCTGAAACTATCGCTGACGCTTTTGAGGCGAGACAATACAGCAGAGGTATTCGAGAAATCATGGCTTTAGCGGATCGCGCGAACAGTTATATTGACACTCAGAAACCATGGGAACTTGCCAAATCCGCATCACACACAGACATAGAGAAGCTCCATGAGGTGTGCTCAATAGCAATTAATTTATTTAAAATATTGACCGTCTATTTGAAACCAGTGCTGCCGACCTTGGCGGCTGGAGTAGAGGGGTTTTTAAGCTTAACCAGTCTTAAATGGTCGGACAGCAAGAAATGTCTCCCTAGAGGACATGTGATTAAATCGTATAAACATCTGATGGGACGCGTTGATCAAAAATTGATTGATAAACTAATTACATTGAATTCTCAGGAGTCCATTGAGCCAAAAACTCACTCAAGTGAACCAAACACAAAAAAAATGACCGTCAAAAAAAATACCGTTGAAAACGCTTCGGACATCACGATTGACACGTTCAACAAAATAGACTTGCGTGTCGGTAAAATCATTGAAGCCAAGAATGTTGAAGGTGCGGATAAATTAGCGCGTTTAAAAATCGATCTTGGTGATGAGCAAAGACAAGTGTTCGCTGGCATCAAGTCTGCTTACAATCCGGAGGATCTTGAAGGAAAGCTTGTTGTGGTAGTGGCAAATCTAAAGGCAAGGAAAATGCGTTTTGGGGAATCACAAGGCATGGTGCTTGCGGCCAGCAACGAAGAATCTGGGATTTTCTTGATTTCTCCAGACTCGGGGGCTGTTCCCGGGATGCAAGTCAAATAAAGTCCCGATTAATACTTGAGGCTCACATCCTCCGGACTCAGCCAATTCTGCAACTCACTGAAAAGTGAGTCCTCGGGTCGGACACGCCACTCCTCTCCCAAGTCGATTTCAGCCGCTCCGCTGGGACCCTGATACATAACCGTTACCGGAATAACTCCATTTCGGTACCTACCGAGAATTTGTTTCAACTGCGCCGCATCAGCGCTTCGCCCCATGCGTAACTTCAGCGTCTTGCCAAACCGCTCGCGAACAGCCGCAAGACTAAACACATTTTCCGCCGCAATTCTTGAAATAATTGAGGTCTCACTGGCTTCAGAACCCCGACGATAGGAGCGAATTTTAGCTTCGAAAACAACGATCTTGTCCTCTTTAACTACATCTCTAAACTGGTCAATAAACTCATCGTAAAGTACGACTTCCTCTGAGCCATATCCGTCCGAGATAGTCACGATCATCATCCTTCCATTATTCGTCTTTTGTATCCTCGTCGAATCAACCACCCCAGCCAGTAAAGTTTGGCGAACCCCCTCTTCCGGAGCGGGTACAGAAACAGAATTTAAGCGAGTGGATACGACTAACGATAGTTCTTCCTCAAAACTTTTGAAGGGATGACCACTGAAATAAAAGCCTAGAGCTATTTTTTCATGCTGTAGTTGCTCGTAATCCGCCCAAACACGCGCCTCTGTAATCGCCACATTTGATACGGATACAGCATCATCATCAAATAAACTCCTTTGAGAAAGATCCCGCTCCTGTTGTTCAGCTGCCATCGTCGCAGATTGGACTGAAGCAAGGAGCCGTGCACGGTTATCGTCTAACTTATCAAAAGCTCCAGCTTTTACTAGCGATTCGATGCTACGCTTGTTAACAATATGTCTGTCAACACGACAACAAAAGTCAAAAAAGCTCGTAAAAGCACCTTTCGACCGAACGTACAGAATCTGCTCGATGGCGGCTTCTCCAGAGCCCCTAATGCCCCCTAATCCATAGCGGACCTGAGAGCTAGAGACTGGGAAAAATAGATACTCAGACTCATGAATATCTGGAGGCAAGAGCTTTATATTGTTTTTCGCACAGTCTGCATAAAGATGTTGAATTCGATCTGTATCATCCATGGACGCAGACATGTTTGCCGCCATAAACGCAGAGATATGATGACACTTAAACCAAGCTGTTTGGTACGCTATTAACGCGTAGGCAGCAGCATGTGATTTATTAAAGCCATAACCCGCAAACTTTTCCATCAAATCAAAAATTTCATTTGACTTAGCTTCGCTCAACCCGTTATTTTTCGATCCATCAAGAAAAAGCTGACGATGCTGAGCCATTTCCTCTGGCTTCTTCTTACCCATGGCTCGCCTTAAAAGATCAGCTCCACCAAGGGAGTATCCCCCTATAATTTGAGCCATCTGCATAACTTGTTCTTGGTAGACCATAATCCCATAAGTCTCCTCCAAGATAGTTTTGACGCGCTCATCTGGGAAGTTCACCTGCTGGCGACCATGCTTCCGTTCCACAAAATCAGGAATAAGATCCATCGGACCTGGCCTAAAAAGGGCTACTAGGGCGACAATGTCTTCAAACCTATCTGGTTGCGCTCTTTCAATCAAATCTCTCATTCCTCGGGACTCGAATTGGAACACAGCAGCTGTATTTCCACTGGAAAATATCTGATAAGCCAGTGGGTCATCCAGTGGCAGAGTCGCAAGATCAATAACTTTTTCGGGGTCTAACCTCTTAATGAATTTAAGCGTCCAATCAATGACGGTTAACGTAGTTAAGCCAAGGAAATCGAATTTAACCAAGCCGATATGCTCGACATCATCTTTATCCAGCTGTGAAATAACGCCATGGGAGCCATCTGCCGAATACAACGGGCAAAAATCGCTTAACGCAGACGGCGCAATTAAAACACCACCAGCATGCATACCTACGTTTCGGGTAACTCCTTCCAGCTGTCTAGCTAACGCTAGAAGTTCGCGTGTCTCTTCGTCCGAATCCTCTCTCTCTTTCAATCGAGGTTCCATCTCACGAGCTAAATCAAGCGTAATCAGCTTGCCAGGCTGGAATGGTATCAACTTAGCTAACTCATCTGCACGACCATAACTCCACTCCATAACACGAGCGACATCTCTAACAACAGCCTTGGCTGCCATCGTTCCAAACGTGACGATTTGGCTTACAGAATCCGTTCCATATTTCTCACGAACATAATCAATAACTCGGTCCCTGCCATGCTGGCAAAAGTCAATATCAAAATCAGGCATTGATACCCGCTCTGGATTTAAAAACCGCTCGAACAGAAGATTGTATTGAATTGGATCTAAGTCAGTGATGCCTAGAGAAAAAGCAACCAAGGAGCCCGCTCCCGATCCACGACCGGGGCCAACAGGAACGTCATTATTTTTAGCCCAATTGATGAAGTCAGCAACGATCAGAAAATACCCTGCGAAACCCATATCAACGATCGTGTCTATCTCAAACTTCAACCGTTCTCGATACACCTCACTTACGGCCGTCGATTCACTATCAACAGAGGCTAACTGAGCTATTCGTTTATCAAGCCCAACGGCAGACTCCTGCGCCAAAAATTGCTCAAGCGACATACCTGGTGGCGTTGGGAAATTTGGTAATTGAGGATTACCTAAGTCAAATTCCAATGAACACCTTTTAGCTATTTCAACCGTATTCTCAATGACCCCAGGCAAATCCGCGAACAGGTCATGCATCTGCGGTTGAGACTTAAAGTACTGCTCCTCGTTAAAAGGACGCGACCTATTCTGATCTGCAAGCAACAAGCCCTCCGAGATACAAAAGCGCGCCTCATGTGCCATAAATTCAGTTGGCGCTAGAAACTCCACGGGATGAGTTGCTACAACTGGTATTTGTTCTTGTTCCGCAAGCCGCAACATGTTCAACTCTAATGCGCCCCCGCCCTCCCGGTTCGGCCTTTGTATTTCAAGGTAAAAACGTCCTTCGAAGAGATCACTCCAATACTTAGCTTTTTTTGTGGCCTCTTGAACGTTATCGTCCATCAAGGACCGTTCGATGTCGCCATCCCTCCAACCTGATAAGGCAATCAGTCCCTGTGACCCGTCAGACTGAATCCAATCGCTATGAATAGCCGCTCGCATTTTACGCTCTTCACCAACATAGGCACGGGTCAACCAACGACTGAGCCTTAAATAACCCTCCATATTTTGAACCAAGAGTAGCAGGCGAACGGTAGTTTCTCTGTCTGGAGTCCGAACAGAAACGTCACACCCAATAATTGGCTTAAGTCCTCGCTTGCGAGCGGCACTATAGAACTTGACAACACCAAACAGATTATCTAAATCAGTAAGGGCTAGTGATGGCATCCCATACTCAACAGCGCGGTCACATAGCTCAGGGATTCGAACCATACCTTGGGTAATCGAATATTCGCTGTGGGTTCTTAAATGCACAAAATGAGAATGAATCATATCTTTATTGTACGATGACAGTCAGTTAGATATCCAACGATTGAGGGTGTTTGGGCTGAATATTTATAATCAAATTAAGGTGGAACTGTGCAATCAGCATCAAGAAGTCAATTTTTAAATTTAAACGGACTCAATTATCACGTTAGAACCTGGGGTAATGCCAATGAAAGACATTTATATCTGATGCACGGATGGATGGATATGTCCGCTTCTTTTGAATTTCTTGTGAATGAACTCAGCAAGAGCTGGTTCATCCTTGCTCCTGATTGGCGTGGGTTTGGGCTAACGGATTGGTCGCCAGACGGCTATTGGTTTCCAGATTACGTTGCAGACCTATCACAGATCATTAACACCTTTTCAAAAGAAAAAGAAATCAACCTATTTGGGCACAGTATGGGCGGGAATATTGCGGGCTTATATACAGGGGTTTTCCCAGAAAAAGTCAACAAACTAATTTTGGCTGAGGGTTTTGGCATGCCGCCAAGAGACGCTAGTGACGCACCTAACCATCTTAAGAAGTGGTTAGACCAAAAGCATAATCAACCCACTCTAAAACCATATAAATCGCTCGAAGAAGTGGCGCAAAGGCTCATCGCGAACACACCTGAACTAACTCATCGGCGAGCATCATTTCTTGCACCGCATTGGGCCATCGAACAACCTAATGGCGAATTTAAACTCAGAGCAGATCCAAAGCACAAAATGATCAACCCGATTCTTTACCGCTCAACAGAGGCATCTTTTTTTTGGAAACGAATTACGTGTCCAACTTTATGGTTACACAGTGATAGTGGTTGGCTACGTAAATTTATGAAAGATGACTACGAAACTATTAACGAATATCGGTCAAACTACAAAAACCTAAGTGAACAAACTATAACTGATTCCTCACATATGATGCACCATGTACAGCCAAAAAAACTTGCTGCTGCAATAGAATCATTTGTCGATTAACCTTCCACTCAAAAAATTCTGTCGTCACTCGGTTTTATTAAAAAATAATAGGCCTCGCCAAATAGTAAACGTACCCAATGCTAAAAAACCCCAGACGTAGCTTTCAGTCAATAAGTGGATCAACCAAAAAAAAGTTGGCAGTAAAACAACGCCTGAATAAGTCATCGCAAGGGAAGCTCCAGTAGCGGCACCAGCCCAACCAGGTGGCGCAATTCTGGCGACCTCGGCTATATATATCCCATTCCATCCAACAGCAGAGGCCCCAAAGAAAAAAGAGAAAACATAAATTAGAATAATTGGGTACGTTGGGTGAACGAGACATATAGCTCCTGCTGAAACGCCCATCAGCAATCCGAGAAAACCTAATACGGAACGGGGCGAAAAGCCATAATCAGCGAGAAGTGCCCAAAATAAACGCGCAATAGCACCAGCGATCATAGCAATTGAAAGAGCCGAACCAGCCATAGATACCGTAAGCTGTGCTTGCTCCGTCAACATAACAACCAGATAAGACCCTAAGCTCATTTGCATACCAGAAAATGCAAACGAAGATAATGCAAGCTCTCGCAACCCTCTATGTGAAAAGACGAGCCTTAGAGGTTCGAGCAACCTAAATGATTGTATTTCACTTGGGGCATTTAGAGATTGTCGATCAACAGTCTTTTGAATAGCTTGTGCAAATAAAATAACAAATACGCCAGTCAAGCCAATGATAATGGCTGTTTCTTTCCATCCAAAGTAGTACATCAAAAATGGTACTAGCGCCCCAGCGAGAGCACCTCCTATCGGAACGCCTGTCTGCTTTATCGAGAACACCAAAGAACGCATGTTCATCGGCGCCTGATCAGCCAAAACGGTAGACGACGATGGTGTTACCGCGCCATACCCCAATCCAACAACTAAGGCCCCCAGTACAATTAAAAACACATCTCCCGTTGACATGAGTACGATACCCAGCGAAGCGCACAATACACATAATTGGCTGACCCGAATCGCACCCAGGCGACCAATCAATAATCCCGAAAACAAGGCTGATGGGACCGAAGACAAGTAAATTAAAGCGATTATGAGTCCCACAGAAGCCGCACTCACACCCACATCACCTTGGGCTACTGGCGCCAAGATTGGCGGCGTAAAAACCACCAAAGAAGCTTGAATTTGAACAGCTAAGGTGACCAATAAGGAGGCAATAAACATTGACGTAAAAACTACTTAAGGCAAAATACCCACTACATCAGCAAAACAGATGATTTACTCAAGTTTTGCACGATCACGTGGTGGATAAAGATTTAAGCAAGGCTTGGTCAAGATCCCAAAGAATATCGTCAATATCTTCAATACCAACCGATAAACGAATCATATCGGGAGAAATACCCGCTTTCATTTGGTCCTCTTCGGATAACTGTCGGTGTGTGGTAGATGCCGGATGTATTACGAGGGATTTAGCATCGCCAACATTAGCTAGGTGCGAAAAAAACTCGAGCCCTTCAATAAAGCATTCGCCAGCACTCAAACCGCCTTTAATGCCAAAGGTCATGATTGAGCCGCAGCCTTTAGGCATGTATTTCTTGCCCAATTCAGCGTGCGGGCTAGAGGCTAAACCTGGAAAATTAACCCACGATACGCAATCGTGAGACTCTAGAAATTTTGCCACCTTAAGTGCATTTGAGACATGCCGATCCATACGCACATGCAGCGTTTCTAGTCCCTGCAAAAGAAGCCAAGCACTCATTGGAGCCAAAGAAGGTCCGAGCGTTCTCAAAGTTTCCATGCGAGCTTTCATAGTAAATCCAAAATCACCAAAAGTTTCGTAAAAACGAACTCCGTGATATCCCTTTGATGGCTCAGTCATTGAGGGAAAGTTACCGTTATCCCAGGGGAAATCGCCTGACTCAACAATCACACCACCCATAGTCGTACCGTGACCACCAATAAATTTTGTCGCCGATTGAACCACGATATCGGCGCCATGCTTAATCGGTTGGCATAAATAAGGCGACGCAAATGTGTTGTCTATTACCAAGGGGATTCCAGCTTCATGTGCAATATCTGCTACCGCACGAATATCAAGAACATTAACCTGCGGGTTTCCCATAGTCTCAGCGTAAATCGCCTTTGTTTTAGGCGTTATTCCCGCTCTAAAATTCTCAGGATCACTAGGATCGACAAAATTTGTATGAATACCAAAACGCCGGAATGTAACGTCAAACTGCGAATACGTTCCACCGTATAAAGTACTTGCAGATAAAAGCTCGTCGCCTTCCTCAAGCAATGTCAAAATCGCACACATTTGCGCTGCCTGACCAGAGCTAACTGCTAGAGCGGCTCGTCCGCCCTCCAGTGCGGCTACTCGCTCTTCGAGAACTGCGACGGTTGGGTTAGATAACCTAGAATAAACATTACCAAAAGTTTGCAAGTTAAATAAACTCGCCGCATGTTCTGCAGAATCGAAAACGTAAGACGTGGTTTGGTATATCGGAGCAGCTCTCGATCCAGTCACAGCATCTGGGATCTGACCTGCATGTAAACAAAGGGTACCCACCCCATACTCTCGGTCTGCCATTATTTATTTTCCTTCTTCATTTAGGGTAGCCATTTAGGCCGCTTTGAGGAAATAATCTTAGTGTTAACCCCAACCCAGCTTAGACCCCCAAATAATCTTCCATGCTCTATTTTGACGCAACGGTCTTCAACGTAGGTAATGCCCGCGTTACCAGCGACTTGGCTCGCTTCTTCGCTCTTAACGCCGAGCTGCAACCAAAGCACTTTGGCTCTAATCGCTACAGCCTGTTCAGCGATCGGCATTATGTCCTCGCTTTTTCTAAAACAATCCACCATATCAACCCGCTCTTCAATCTCACCAAGCGATGAATAACAGCGCTCTCCCAAAACCTCTTGTCCTTTGTACGCGGGATTTACTGGTATTATTTTATAACCATGTTCTTGCATATATTTCGCTGCAAAATAACTCGGTCTGTACCAATTGGCGGACAATCCAACAACTGCAATGGTTTTGGACTCTCTTAGAATTAGTCTTAGTTCACTTATGCCTTGCCCATCGCTCATCGGTTTTTGTTCCAGATTTAAGTTTGGCTCTATTCACAGAATAGTGATATTCATTGAGCTAGCATTCTAACATTGTCCAATTGATACGCCTTTACAGGCTAAACTTATCAAGACATTTATTTCTCGAGAAGCACCTTTATACTGGATTTCAGCCGTTGCATATATCGCTCACGGGTCTCACGAATAGAGGCCTTATTCCAATGCCAAAAACCTCTTTCAGATTTCATGCCAATCTCACCTCGCTTAACTTTGTCTGCAAGAAATGAGGGGGGCTTATCCGCGTTACTAAGATCTGAAAATATGCTCGCATTTGCTGCATAAGTAACATCTAATCCAGAAATTTCTTTTTGCATCACTGGTCCAGCGGCAAGGAACCGACATCCGAAACCGTACATGACCGCTTTATCAACATCCTCAGGAGTGGCAATCTTGCACTCTAATATATGCCACACCTCTCTCATCATTGCCGCCTGAATACGGTTTCCCAGAAATCCAGGAACATCTTTATGTACAATCACTGGCACAAAGTTAAGAGCAGATAAATATTGCTTGATGTCCTTTGCTGTTTGTAGATCAGAGCTCTCCGACATAACAATCTCCACCAGCGGTACCAAATGCGCAGGCATGAAAAAATGCAGGCCAAAGAAACGCGCCTGTTGGCTCAAACCATCAACGATACGAGAAATACCAAAAGTGGAGGAATTACTTGTAATGATAGTTTTTTTATTCGCAAGAGAAGCTATCTGTTTAAATATACTTTGTTTAGCTGCAAGCTCCTCAGCGATATTCTCAATGACAAGATCCGCAGAGAGCCAATCGACAGACGCCAAATCCGACACCAAGCGCATATCTAGACCATCAGGCGATACGCCCAAGTCACGAGCCACGCTTATAGCTCGAACACTAAACGTGTCAGCACGACCGCCAGGGCGGCCCACCACGGTAACCCGAACTCCAGATACGGATAACTTGACGGCAAGGTCGGTACCCATAGTACCTGCCCCAACAATTACGATGTGATTTATGTCCAATGGATATCCAGTTAAACAAACGTAAGCTTCACTGTTATTTGAAATTTATTGTTTTAGTACTTCGAACAAGAAGAGGATCAGCAACCTTAAATTAGTAGGCGATGGTGTAACGCATCGTAACTAACTCCGATCCAGGATTATTAGTCGTTAATCCACCATTAGATAAATGATCAATACTGATTGATAGGGCCGAATCACCAGCTAACTGAAGACCTAACCCAACTAACGAGCGAAAATGGATGTTTCCGCCCAAATCAGTATCCTCCGGATTGTAGTATCCAGGCATAAAACTCGCCTCAAAAAAAAATGGTCCCGATATATCAAGCTGTTTGTGTAAGCCTACACCCACCCAAAAATCGCTATCAGCATCAAATCTCAGCGCGGTAGCCCATGGCCATTGCGTAACTGCTCCTGAGAACTCGCCACTTCTATGATACTCAAGCACAACTCCGCCACCACCGTCAGGGTCAACACCGGAGCCTACAACAACGCTTTGAGCAAACAAGGTGAGAGGTACACAACAACCCATAAAAAACACTAACCGAGACAGAAGCATTCCTCAAACCTTTCCAAAAAACCGGGTGAAATGCAGGATTTATCACGCTCCCGCTGATACGCTACATGAGGAATCCTGAGGCCCTAGGCAACCAAAGCACCAATTCAGGAAAACCGATAATCAAACCTAACCCCGTTAACTGGAGTAACACAAAAGGAATGATGCCTCTATAAATATGCCCCATATTTATAGAGGGTGGTACAACACCCTTCATATAAAAAAGCGTGAAACCGAAGGGCGGTGTTAAGAAGGACGTCTGAAGGTTGACTGAAAGCATCACGCAAAACCAAGTGAGGAATACGATAGGGCCACCATCACCAATGTGCGGGCCAAAGTCAATTCCTTGAAGTATTGGCGCAAAGACTGGTAGAACGATTAATGTGATTTCGATCCAGTCAAAGAAAAATCCGAGTAAAAAAGTTAACACCAACATAAATGTCAATATTTCCCACCCCGTATCAATACCGATAGTCTCTAATAGCTCAACAATGAGATCATCTCCACCTAGAGCCCGAAACACATAACTAAACAGCTGTGCGCCAAAAAATATAAAAAAGACCATGCCGTTCGTTAAGCCCGCCCGACGTATGACCTCTCTCATCGTTTTCATACTAAGCTTGTTGTTCATCCAAGCCAGGAATATAGCCCCAAGACAACCCACACCCGCCGCCTCGGTCGGTGTTGCGAATCCACCAAAAATAGAACCTAATACCAAAGTGATCAACAACAACGGTGGAAAGAAACTCTTGAGAATTAGAGTGATCAGTTCCGCGTTTGAATCAGGTCCGACATCATCTGGTAACGGAGGCGCTTTATTAGGGTTCCTAAAACTAGTTAAGCCAATATAGAAAAGGTATAAACCGGCGAGGATCATTCCAGGGACGATAGAAGCCGCAAATAATGCTCCTACCGAGACCGATAAAAGGTCGCCCATTATCACTAACATAATCGATGGTGGGATTAATATCCCAAGCGTCCCCGCAGAGGCTATTGTGCCGGTCGCTAGCTCTTTCGAATAGCCGCGCTCCATCATTGAAGGCAACGCGATCATGGTTAGCATAACAACGGAGGCACCTACGATTCCAGTGGTCGCCGCCATAATCGTTCCCATGAGGGTGACTGACATCGCCAAACCACCGGGAATCCGTCTGGTAACAATTTGAAGTGTGGACAATAAGTCTTTAGCGACGCCACTTCGCTCAAGCATGGTGCCCATAAATATAAACATGGGCACTGCAACTATGATCGGATTCGAAGCAGCTGTACCCCAAACGCGAGGCATTAGATTGAAGAACTGAATAGGGTTGAAAATATCGAGCAATATGCCAATCCCACCGAACAATATGGCCACACCACCGAGAACAAACGCTACTGGAAAGCCGCAAAATAATGAAATTGCCAGGACTGCGAATAAAAACAGAGAAATATGATGTGCAAACCAACTCATGATGACGCCTCCACTTTACTCGCAATTACGGCGGGCGTTGCTCGTCCCCTAAGGCTAGGATCGCCATATAAATAAACGATGGAACGCATTAATACTGAAATAACGCCCGCGAAAAGTAAAATCAATCCGATAGTAATACAGCCTTTCGGTATCCACCTAAAAGGTAAACCATTTGAAGACGGTGAGGCCTCATTATCAACCCACGCTTCCCAGGTAAAGTCAGCACTAAAATATATCGCAAGTAAACAATAGGGAATCGCGAAAAACAAACATCCTATAAACTCCGCGAACACAATCGTTCTTGGTTTTGCGTTGATATAAGCAATATCAATTCGGACATGCGCGTTGTGGATATACGCCGCCCCAAGCCAAAACGAAAACAAAGCGGTATGTAGATGCCACTCAAGTTCTTGCAACTTCGTAGAGCCCATCCCGGGCATTTGATATCCAATTTTTCGCGTCACTACATCAAAGGCGATCACGATAGTTGTAAGAATAAATAACCAACCAACAGTATCTGCCAAACGATCAAGCACTCTGTCGATACGGTCACTCACATCCAGCATAGATTTCATAAATCACCACATGATAGTAGAAAGTTTAAAAAGAACGGGCCGAGACCCGTCTAAAATAATATAGGGTAACTGATTACTTTTTATCTAAGATAACCATTATCTCGCCAAATAGAGAACTGCTCCCTAAATGCCATGTAATTTTCATATACCCGTTTAAATTCTGGATTCACCGCCATTTCCTCAGCTGCCACCTCATCCCATCCCGCTTTGAACGCAGCAAGGAACTCAGGTTTCCAGTAATGAATGTTAACGCCTTGTTCCATCATTGATGCTATCGCTGCTGGTTGAGAGAAATCCCCCAGAGCTAATCCATCACGTATATTGTCTCCGCACGAAACCTCAATTACCGCTTGATGTTGTTTAGATAAGCTATTCCATACGTCCAGGTTAATAAATGCCCCGTTGAAAGATGCCGGTTGATGCCATCCTGGGAAATAGTAATGCTTTGCCACTTGGTAGAGACCAATACCCTCATCGATAGATGGCATAGCGAATTCAGTTGCATCAATAGTCCCCAACTGTAACGCTTGGAATATTTCACCGCCAGCTAAGAGTTGAGTGGAAACTCCTAACTTCTCCATAACCTTTGCACCCAAACCAAAAAACCGCATTTTTAGGCCTTTAAGGTCATCTAATGTTTTAATTTCCTTTTTAAACCAACCTGAGGCCTCGGGTGGAATCATATGACATGGGATATATTTAATATTCTGCGCGCCATAGAGCTCATCAGCAAACTTAGAACCGTCGCCGTAATAATACCAAGCCAAAAACTCAGTTGCGTTGGGACCGAACGGCAGTGTCGTAAACATACTGAATACGTTATTGATACCGGCGTAATAACCCGAACTGGCCCAGGCCATTTCAACTGAACCTTTAGAAGCGGCAGGAATAGCCTCCAACCCAGGTACTAAAGCGTTCGGCTCAAAAAACTTTATCTGCAGCGTTCCTCCCGACAACCGCTCCACTTTCTTAGTCCAGTCAACTCCACCGACGCCTAATATCGGAAGTGAGGACGGAAAAGCACTCGCCATTTGTAACTTAACTTTCTTAATAGGCGCGTTTGTAAGTCCCACACCATCGTTGGTGGTCGAAGGTTCCTCTCCACCACCACAGCCCGTTAGAACAAATAGACCGATCAGACTCGAAGTCAACGCGGCTTTAAATTTAATCATATATTCCTCCTGATACACTTTTTCATACTTTTTTAAAGAGCCGGCGGAGCCCGCTCTGGTCGCCGAACAACCAATTTATTGTTTGAGATACCCATTATCGCGCCAAATGGCAAACTGCTCACGGAATGCCAGGTAGTTTTCGTAAACCTTTTTGAATTCGGGATTAATTGCCATTTCCTCCGCTGCCACCTCATCCCAGGCGGCCTTAAATGCCGCCAAAAACTCAGGTTTCCAGTAATGAATATTAACGCCTTGTTCCACCATTCGTGTCATGGCTGCTGGTTGAGAGAAGTCTCCCAGCGCTAATCCATCGCGCACTTTGTCGCCACAGGACACCTCGATCACAGCCTGATGATGGTCGGACAATTTATTCCATACGTCTATATTGATGAACACTCCCAGAAAAGATGCAGGTTGATGCCATCCTGGGAAATAATAATGTTTTGCCACCTGGTATAAACCAATACCTTCATCCATAGCTGGATTTCCGAATTCTGTAGCATCAATTGTTCCCAGCTGTAACGCCTGAAAAATTTCACCGCCTGCAAGTAGCTGCGTAGATGCACCTAGCTTCTCCATCACTTTGGCTCCTAAGCCAAAGAATCGCATCTTCAGGCCTTTGAGATCGTCAAGACTCTTAATCTCGTTTTTAAACCAGCCTGATGCCTCTGGTGGAATCATAATGCATGGCAGATACTTTATATTGTGCGCGAGATATAGCTCATTAGCCAGTTTTTCGCCATCGCCATAGTAGTACCACGCCAAGAACTCAGTTGCGTTTGGCCCGAACGGCAAGGTAGTAAACATGC
This sequence comes from Burkholderiales bacterium, assembly GCA_028379895.1. Taxonomy (GTDB): domain Bacteria; phylum Pseudomonadota; class Gammaproteobacteria; order Burkholderiales; family Eutrophovitaceae; genus Eutrophovita. The sequence goes on along the minus strand of JAOEKQ010000004.1, from coordinate 17,442 downwards.
TGAAAACATTATTGATTCCAGCGTAATATCCAGATGTCGCCCAAGCCATTTCAACTGAGCCTTTGGAAGCGGCGGGGATAGCCTCCAACCCAGGAACCAAAGCATTCGGCTCAAAGAATTTTATTTCTAGCGTCCCACCAGACAAAGTATCAACCGTTTTTGTCCAATCAACCGCCCCATCACCTAGAATCGGCAAAGAAGACGGGAATGCGCTTGCCATCTTTAATTTAACTTTTTTAACAGGCGCATTTGTCGGCGTCTCACCGGTGTACGTAGCAACTTCCTCTCCGCCACCGCAACCAGTCAAAACAAACAGACTGATGAAACCGATTGTCAAAATACCTTTAAATTTAATCATAAAAATCCTCCAATTGCACTTTTTAGTGCTTTCAATTTCATTTTTTTCAATTCTACTTGTCGGGTCATCCATTACATCTATAGTTAAAGGTACGATCCACCAATATAAAAAATTCCAAACACCAATTACGAGACCCTATCATGACTCAGCCTCGCCACCAAGATCAGTTTCGCGCCAAAAAATCGTTTTAAATCATCCCTACCTTAAATAGCCATTCTCCCCCCAGAGCTTATATTCCTCGCGAAACTTCGAATAAGATTCATGAATTTTTTTAAATTTAGGGTTCTCTGCGGACTCCTCTTGAACAACCTCGTCCCAGGCTGCTCTGTAAGCATTAAGAATTTCATCCGACCAATAATGGATAGTGACCCCATGTTTTTCTACCATTCTTCGCATAGCGGGTGCCTGAGTAGCCTCGCCCTCTGCGATCATTTCTTTAATGATGTAACCACAGGTGACTTCTACAATCTTTTTGTGATAACTAGATAGAGACGTCCAGACGTCCATGTTAAAAAATAATCCACCTAGCGCGGTAGCTTGGTGCCAGCCTGGAAAATAATAATGTTTCGCTACTTGATAAAAACTTGCGCTCTCATCAACGGTAGGCACTGAAAACTCGGTGGCATCAATAGTACCTAACTGAAGCGCCTGAAAGATGTCGCCACCCGCAAGCAACTGCGTTGCAACACCTAATTTATCCATTACCTTGGCGCCTAAACCAAAGAAGCGCATCTTCATGCCCTTTAGGTCTTCAACGGAATTAATCTCTTTCCTGAACCAGCCCGACGCCTCTGGCGGCGTTATAAAACAAGGTACCGCCTTTATATTATGCTCTGCGTACATTTCATCGGCCAACTCATTTCCACCGCCATATTGAAGCCATGCTAATAATTCGTCGGCAGACGCGCCAAAAGGAACCGATGTAAAGAAACTAAACGCCAGGTCATTACCAGCATAGAAACCAGAAGTCGACCAAGCAACATCCACAGACCCCTTCGACGCAGCTGGTATGGCCTCTAAGGCTGGCACCAAGGCGCCCGGCTCAAAAAATTTCAACTCTAAAGTCCCCGCCGAGACCTCTTCAAGGGTTTCTGAAAAACGCACTCCATTCTTACCAATCAGTTCAAGTGATGCTGGGAAGGCGCTAGCCATATTGAGTTTCACTTTTTGTTGTGCTTTTTGACCGACTGACCCCGATGAAGGCTGCGATACATCTCCACTATCATCCCCACAGCCACTCATGGTCATCACAATTGCAAGCGCAATTAGACATATCGCACAATTACCTACTCTCATCGATCTCCCCATAACCATGTTTTTTTTATTTTTATGGCCTGAATCAACGTCAGGCTACGTTTCTATTTAACTATTCTCGTTTTATCGTAGCACAGTTAAAGCCTATCAATCGGACCCAATGGCTGACTTAATATTAATAAAAATCTTCTAGCGGAAACCTTTAAAGAATTGGCGCATATCCTTAACCAACAATTCTGGCTGCTCCAAAGCGGCAAAATGGCCGCCCACGTCACACTCAGTCCAACTCTGGATATTAGAGTAAAACAAATCTGCAACTGATCTAGGAGGAGAAATGATTTCTTTCGGAAACTGAATGTAGCCCGTGGGCACATCCACGGTTTTACCAATTGGAATTGGCCATGGACCATGCATTCTGGCGTAATAGGGCCAAAATGAAGAACCAATAGCACCAGTAATCCAATACAACATGATGTCTGTCAGCATTGTATCCCGGCCAAAGTAACCGTCTAGATCTCCCCGGTGATCAGTCCAGGTATGAAATTTCTCCACCAACCAGGCTGCTAAGCCAACCGGAGAATCTGTCAACCCATAAGCTAGGGTTTGTGGTTTTGTGCCTTGTATCCATTGATACCCGGTTTCGTCTTTCAAAAACTTATTCAGTTGCTTTAAAAAAACTGCCTCTTCCGCAGAGGGGTTTTCTACAATATTCGGATCCCTTCGAACTGCGAGGAAGTTTAGATGTATCGCCTTCAACAAATCGGGATAAGCAAAACCCATTCGAGAGGTAACAAATCCACCCCAATCCCCCCCTTGCGCGACGAAAGAGTCGAAACCCAAAACTTTCGTCATCAACTCAGCGAACGCATCAGTAATTTCTTCTAACGAAAAACGGGCTTGCCCGGGTTCATACGAGAACGTATAGCCTGGCAAGGAGGGTGCGATCACCGTAAACGAGTCCTCCGCAGATCCCCCGTGAGCCTCGGGGTCGGTGAGCATGGGAATAATCTTATGGAATTCATAGACTGAACCTGGCCAACCATGGGATAAAAGTAAAGGAAGAGGGTTCGTTCCCTTGCCCTCCTCATAAATGAAATGCAAGTCAATCCCCGCGACTCGGGCTTTATACTGTTTAAATTTGTTGATTACAATCTCGTGTGCACGCCAATCATATTCGTCCGCCCAATACGTGCATAGATCTTTCAAATATCCTAAATCGGCTCCGAACTGCCAATTATTATCAGGAATTTCATCGGGCCAACGAGTATTTTTCAATCGCTGTTTTAAATCACTGAGAACGAGATCCGGGACCGCTAGCGTGAAAGGCTTAACTTGCTTATTGAGCATAGGTATACGTCCTAGAATAAGTAAACTTATTAGTCTACCGAAAAGATCAACTCGAAAAAACTAGAACGTCAACGAAAACCCTATCAATCATGTGACGTTAGCCTGAAGGCATCACAAATATTGACACATCTATTTATCCAAACCCGTATCGCAAGCCTGTCCTTGGGAATAAGCCACTCTTATTTGACTACCAACAATTTCTAAAAAACGTTTTTGGATCGCGTAGGCCTCTTGCTCTCGTCGGTACCAACGCTCACAGTCCTTTAAACTTACGAGCTCATCGTTCATGTCCTGAACATAATGAACCAGCTCGTGCAATAACACCGAACGCGCGAAAACGTTAGTTTCTGGCTTCATGGATTCATCTAAATACACTCCCTCACCGGCTCGGTACACCGCGAGCGCGGCACACGGCTTTTGACACGCGTATTGCTCAACAACCGAATGTGCAACTTTTTGTACCGTTGGAGGCTCCTTGGGGATACGGTATTTTGTGATTTGGTCTAACGCGTCAAGTAAATCTAAAATGAGCACATCCATAGGAATGTAGTGTGTTTTCCCGAGCTTATAGCTAAGGTCACGCTCACCGTCTGAGGGATAATTACTGTACACACCCGGAATTTGAGAAGTTCTCTCTTCGGCAAACACAGTGTTACTGAGCGTAAGACACATGAACATCGAGGTTAAAATTAACCAGCAATATCGACTTCGATGCGCCAGATATCTCATAGAATATCTCTTAAAACTGATAACTAAATGCGAGACTCACCTTCATCCAGGTTTTGTTCTACTACCTGAGGGGCTGTGAACTCTTTCAAAAACTCGAGCCGTGTGGCCGCTGCTTGCCTCTCCTCGTCACTCAGTTGCCCTTCCAAAGTCCGCGCCTCAATCTCAGAAAACTTCAAACTGCCGACGTCTTTAGGATCAAGTCTAAGACTAGAGATCTGATACCAAGATAACGCTTCAACCAGATCTTTTTCCCCTCCGAAACCATCTCGATAGAAATCCCCCAGGGACAACATCGAATAGGGATCACCAAGTTCAGCCCCCTCCATGAACCAGTCATGTGCTGAATCTAAATTTCTCTCCACTCCTCGGCCAGTTTGGTACAGAGCACCAACATTGTAATGCGCAAGTGGATCCCCTGCGTCAGCTGCGGTTTTATACCAAGTCATCGCCAATACATAATCCTTAGCAACGCCATCACCGGTCTCATAACAATCACCCACGGAGTTCATCGCCCATGCGTTACCACCAATAGCAGACTTTAGCCACCAATCAAAAGCCTCCTTGATATCTTGATCCACTCCTTGCCCATTGGCATATGCAAGTCCTAGGTTATTCATGGCAAGTGGATACCCTCTGTTAGCCGCCTCGGTCCACCACTTAACTGCCTCTTCAAAACTTTGCTTCCCATCATGCCCTGTAGCCCAAAGGAGTCCAACATTGTTAATCGCCTTGACGTCCCCTCGCTCCACCAATAGACCAAGATTGTATGGATCGAGCATATCTTTGTTTGAATCGATATCCGTGAATGTGTCAGGTCGCGGCTCCGCTGAATCGTCGGCAGACACACCGAAACTGAAACCAAATAAAGCAATAACCAAACTGACTACAAAAAACTTAATATTCATACTTTCCCCCACTGCAATCTGACTCAGACTTTTAATAGCAATCACTCTAAAAAGAACGGCACGACCTCGCTGAGCAACTCTTCGGGCGCCTCTTCAGGAATAAAATGACCGCACGGTAACGATTTACCTGTTACGTTACCAGCTTTTTCTTTCCAGGTATCAACCACATCAAAAAGAGAATCCATTTTGCCAAACTGACCCCATATCGTAAAGACCGGACAAGAGAGTTTAGTTCCTAAATCTTGCTCATCATCCTCAAAGTCCACCGTCGCCGCAGCTCGATAATCTTCAAGTCCGCACCGGATGGTTCCTGGCAGCATAAACGCCCTTAAATATTCCGCAAATAACTTGTCATCAATTGCATTTGGTCTCCAACTTAGCGAGCGAAACATCGTCTGGAGAAAGGGCTCCGCGCTATTTCTAATCATGATTTCCGGGAGATCAGGCGCTTGGAAGTAAAACCAGTGCCAGTAGGCTGCTGCTAACTCTCGACCCGTCCGAGTGAAGATCGTATGGGTCGGCACAATATCCAACACAACAAGTTTATTAACTCTTTCTGCAAAATCAAGAGCCAAACGATGAGCGACTCGCGCTCCTCTATCGTGACCCATCAGCAAGAATGTCTCATGTCCTAGTTCGCTAGCTAGGCACGCGATATCCTTTGCCATCGTTTTTTTATCGTAACCGGTCGAGGCTTTTTCCGAGTCTCCATAGCCTCTTAAATCCGGTATGACCAGGCTGAATTGCTTCATTAAAGCCGGTGATACTTTATGCCACATTTGTCCCGTTTGCGGGTACCCATGTAACAACACTAAAGGAGGCCCCTCCCCTCCCCTCCAAACATTTATTCGGACTCCATTGGCCCTAACTGTCGAACGAGTCATCCCCGTCATGAAATCAGACATACTTAACTTTCTATAAGATTTTTCATAAATAATAATTCGTTAACTTATAACGGCTTTTTAGGAAAGATATTTTCGCATTCTCTTAACCCCCTCTGTAAGCACAGGGATAGGCTTAGGATACGAAAATCGAACATGCTCGCTTGCGCGATTAACCCCAAAATCTAAACCTGGCGCTATAGCGACTCCCGCCTTCTCAAGTAAATCCTGGCAAAATTGGAAACTATCTTTTGAAAACTCACTGCAATCGGCATAGATGTAGATGGCCCCTGTCGGATCGACCGGGATCTTAAAGCCAAGATCTTTCAACTCGGCCAACAAAAAATCTCTCTGCTCCTGATACCGCGATCGATAAACCTCGCACTCGTGAACAGTTTCGGGATGAAAGGCAGCAACTGCAGCCTTCTGAGCGACATCGGGGCTGGAGATAAATAAATTTTGAGCAAGCTTCTCAAAGGAATTGATGAAACCGTCGGGCACCACAGCCCAACCCAGTCGCCAACCAGTCATCGAAAAAAACTTAGAGAAACTGTTAATCACAAAAATATCGTCAGCGAACGCTAAAGCAGACATCTCGTCTTCTCCAAATGTAATTCCATGGTAAATCTCGTCGACGATTAAAGTGCCGCCCTTTGCTCGAACAACTCGGTGAATATCTCTCAAAACATCAAGCTTGATTGAGGTTCCGGTAGGATTAGAAGGACTCGCAACCATTACAGCCACAGTGTGATCTGTCCAATTTTTTTCCACTAATTCTGCAGTCAACTGATAATTAGAATCTGGACCAACGGGAACTAAAGATGATTGGCCTTCCATTGTCGATACAAAATGACGATTACAAGGATAACTCGGGTCAGACATAATAACTTTGTCTCCTGGAGACACCAGCACCCCCATTGTGAGTAACAATGCTCCAGACGAACCGGTTGTTACCGCGATACGTCGTTTAGGAACATCTATGCCATATCTTTGTTGATACCATTGAGATATCGCCTCCCGAAGCTCTTCAGCACCAAGTGCTGGTAAATAACGCATACTATCCGTTCTAAGCGCTTTAACTGCTGCATCGACAATTAATTTCGGTGTAGGAAAATCAGGCTCCCCAACCGCTAAATTTACAATATCTGTTCCAGAATTCTGGAGCTCCATTGCCCGAGTAATAATACGCATGACATGGAACGGCTCAATGCTCTCTAGCCGCCTTGCTTGTCCCATTAAGGTCTCATCGCTCTTCGCCTGTGACGCACTCATATTTAATTTGTTTTCACTCCAAAAAAACATACCATTGTACCTGTCGGGTCAAATGCTTCAGATTCAAGTTCAGAATTTTCAATTTTTTGGAGAAAAAAATGCGCATAGCCGTAATTGGCACAGGGGGGGTAGGAGGATACTTTGGTGCCAGACTTAGCGAAGCCGGAGCAGATGTTACTTTTGTGGCCCGAAATACTCATCTGCAAGCAATACAGCGTCGCGGCCTAACTATTTATTCGCCCCTAGGAGACATGCATTTAAATGACGTTAAATGCACGGCAGATACTCGTGAGATAGGGAAAGTCGATATTGTAATGATTGCAGTGAAATTATGGGCAACAGACGAGGCCATCCAGGCTGCGAAGCCTCTAATTGGTCAGAAAACTGGAATTATCTCTTTTCAAAATGGGATCGCAGCAGAAGAAAAGTTAACAGGAACTTTTTCATCAAAACATGCAATGGGTGGTGTTGCGAATATAGCCGCACTTATCGAAGAGCCCGGGGTCATTCGACATAATGGAAATATGGCAAGCCTTATTTTTGGAGAATTGGACAATACTCACTCACAACGCACGCAAGAGTTACTAAGAATCTGCGAAGTAGCCAATATTAAGGCCGAAAATCCTGCTGATATTAATCGTGCGATTTGGGAAAAATATATTCGTTTGGTCACCATGTCCGCCATGACAACGCTATGCAGAATGCCCATAGGACCAATACGAGAGGATACCAATACGAGAAATCTTATTTCGCAAGTTTTATTGGAAATCATTAATATTGCAACCGCCAGAGGGATGAAATTTAGTGATGATGTCTTAAGCAAACAGCTATCCATTATTGATAGTTATCCCTCGAGCATGGTCGCATCGATGTGCGGAGATCTTCGTCGAGGCCACCGACTCGAAGTCCCTTGGCTCTCTGGCACGGTAGCTAAACTTGGTAAAGAACTAAATATCCCAACACCTGTGAACGAGTTTGTTTATGCGGCATTAAAACTTTATGAAAATGGAAGACCGGAAAACGCGCAAATTTAAGTAGCCGAGTACATATTAAAATTAAAGAGGAATTGAACATGCCAATAAAAATCACGGGGTCTCAAGCTCGTCCGGTCGCCGCACCAATCAAGTATCCACCACGCCCTGCCAGCGGGGCTATCGATACAGCCGCTCTCGTTTTAATTGATCTTCAAACCAATGAGGGAATCACAGGACATACTTACCTATTCACTTTTTCTCAAAGCATGCTGAAACCGACGGTTGAATGTTTTAATGCTGTTTGTGAACTCATCATAGGCGACCAAGTATCTCCCTTAGAAATTGATAATAAACTCAGAAAGTACTTCACTCTATATGACACGCATGGCATCTTGGGACAAGTTCTGGCAGGCATAGACATGGCGGTCTGGGATATTCAAGCAAAAAGCCAAAATGTTCCTCTTGCGACTGCGCTGGGGGGAGAGCCTTGCTCAATCAAGGCCTACAATAGCTGCGGACTTTGGACTAACGAGACTGCCGACACACTGCCTCAGCTAGCACACGAGCTCATCGAAAGTGGTGATTACTCTGGCGTGAAAATGAGAATAGGCCGCCCCGACTTTAACTTGGATCTTGCTGCTGTAAGGGCAGTCAAAAAATCGATTGGGGAGAAAGTTCATTTAATGGCAGACTTTAATCAGTCCCTGTCTGTGAATGAAGCGCTAAAAAGGTGTCGCGCACTGGATCAAGAAGGACTTTACTGGATTGAGGATCCCATTCGTCATGACGACTATGAAGGATGCTCCAAAATTCGAGCAACAATTGATACACCGATTCAAATCGGAGAAAATTTACTAAACTCGTTAGAGATGAAAAAAGCCATTGACTCGGAAGCCGCAGATTTTTACATGCCAGACGTGCAAAGAATCGGCGGCGTTACAGGCTGGTTAAGGGCGGCCTCCTTGGCGCAGGCAAATGCGCTTGATTTGTCAAGCCACCTCTTTCCGGAAATAAGCTGCCACCTTCTTTCCGCCTCACCTACACGGCATTGGCTTGAGTACATGGATTGGGGAGCATGCGTTGTTCAAGAACCAATTCAAATAGTAGATGGTTTAGCGATCACGCCAAATAGACCCGGTATTGGAATTTCATGGGATGAGAGGGCGGTCCAACAATATTTGGTCACATAATATGGGTATCAAGATCTTTGGGATAAAAAATTGTGACACGATGAAAAAAGCTATGAAATGGCTTGATTCAAACAACATCACATATGAATTTCACGATTACAAAAAAGAGGGGGTCAATCGCAATTGGATCAAAACTTGGTGTGAAATGGTTCCTTGGGATACCTTACTCAACACACGAGGTACAACTTGGCGTAAACTAAATATTGACGAGCGCTCCAACGTTGGTGAACAAAAAGCGTGTGAACTAATGATTACATATCCGTCGTTAGTTAAAAGACCAGTCTTGGTGGATGACTCTGGGCAAGTTTATGTCGGATTTTCTGAAGCTAGATATAGAGAAATTAAGACTTCAACATAAAACTTAAAGAAAAACTCGATTACAGGTTTAGTACAACATGGCTCTTCCAGCAAAAGATTCACAAACCATTCTCGATAAGTTAACGAGCTTACTCAATGACAGAATATCGACTAATACGTCGGTGAGAGATACGCATGGTAAAGACGAATCGTGGCATCATCCACATCGGCCAGATATAGTAGTTTTTCCTAAAACAACGGAAGAAGTTTCTGAAATCGTCAAAATTTGTTCCGAATTTGATATACCCGTAATCGCTTATGGCACGGGCACTAGTCTGGAAGGCAATGTTATTCCGCATAATGGCGGCGTCGTAGTGGATCTCATGCACATGGATCAGGTATTGCGCATAAGCGCAGAAGACTTAGACTGTACCGTCCAAGCGAGAGTGACTCGCAAACAGCTCAATGAATTTATTAAAGACCAGGGACTATTTTTTCCAATAGACCCTGGCGCTGACGCGTCCTTAGGTGGCATGGCTGCTACGCGAGCCTCCGGAACAAATGCCGTGCGTTACGGGACAATGCGGGAGAACGTTTTAGGGCTTACTGTCGTTCTCGCTGATGGCCGTGTTATCCGTACATCGCGAAGAGCTCGAAAATCTGCTGCTGGGTATGACCTAACAAGATTATTTGTCGGCTCTGAAGGAACTCTGGGAATCATTACAGAAGTTACGTTAAAGCTCTATGGCGTTCCGGAAGCAATGGCGGCTGCTGTTTGCTCTTTTGACTCACTTGAAGGTGCTATTGATACGGTAATACAAACAATACAATTGGGCATCCCCGTTGCTCGAATAGAATTATTAGACGACGTTCAGATGGATGCGGTCAATTCTTTTTCACAACTCGATTATCCTGTGAAAGATACTCTATTTTTAGAATTTCATGGTAGCGAAGGAGCGGTCAAAGAACAGGCAGAGACCGTTCAAGCCATTGCTGCAGAAAATTCTGGTGGAGAATTCAAGTGGGCTACGAAGCCTGAGGACAGAAACAAATTATGGGCGGCGAGACATGATGTAACTTACGCCACAAAAGCACTTCGAGCAGGAGCAGAAGTATGGGCAACTGATGTATGTGTGCCAATTTCACGTCTTGCTGAATGTATTTTGGAAACCAAGAAGGATCTTGCCGACAGCTTTCTTATGGCACCCCTCGTCGGTCACGTTGGGGATGGGAACTTCCATCTCGGCTTCGTGATAAAACGAGAAGAAGAGCGTGAAATTAAAGAGGCTGAGCGTTTAAATGACCGTTTAGTCATGCGGGCGATCGCAATGGACGGCACATGTACCGGTGAACATGGCATTGGACTGGGGAAGATGAAATTTTTAACAGCGGAACATGGCGAGGGTGTGTCTGTAATGCGTAGCATCAAAAAATCCCTTGACCCCAAAAACATCATGAATCCCGGAAAAATTTTTACTGTTTAATTACATAAAGCTCCAACATTGGATTCACTGACTCAAATTGCGCTTGGAGCGTCAGTCAGCGCAATTTGCGTATCAGCTCAAGATAAAAGGCGCGCAGCGTTGCTGGGAGCAGTACTTGGAACACTTCCCGATCTCGATGTGTTAATTAGTTACGCGGATCCAATTGATAACTTCATCAAACATCGAGGCTTTAGCCACTCTCTCCTCGTGCTGATTCCGTTATCGATATTAATATGGTTTCTTGGGAAAAAACTAAGTAATCGTGTTGCGAGCGACCCTTACCCTTGGCTGGCATCCATTACGTTGGCTTTGGTAACGCACCCCATTCTTGATGCCCACACCGTATATGGAACTCAACTTTTCTGGCCGCTCGACAATCCGCCCTCAATGTGGGCAACTATTTTTATAATCGACCCTGCCTATACGCTACCGCTAGTGATTATTGCCCTTGCAGCGATTATTGCGCCGCGCTGGAAGGCGACACAGAAAACTTTGGCGATAGGGCTAATATTGAGCTCGTCCTATCTTTCGTGGTCTTGGATCGGTAAAAGCCTGGTAACACAAAAACTCGCTTCTCTCATAGAGCTTAACGAAATCAATTCACAAAAGTACTTTATAGTTCCCACCCCTTTTAATACCCTGCTTTGGCGTATCGTCGCTATGACCCCTCAAGGGTATTACGAGGGATTTTACTCAATAAGAAAACCCAGCAATCCGATCAATTTTAGATTCATCGGAATTGATCCTAATGCGCAAGCGATCGCATTAAACATAGATGCATATAAAAAATTGAATTGGTTTTCCCACGGATTTCTTAAAACAGAAATTATCAATAATCAATTAATCGTTAGTGACTTGCGAATGGGTATAGAGCCGGATTATGTTTTTCGTTTTGTAATAGGCGATAGAAAAAATGAAAAATGGCATGCTATCGTGCCTTTAAAAGCCGGAAGCCGATACGATCGTTCAAGATTAGGAGAGATATTTAAAATGATTTAATTACTCAAGACTCTCGTAAATGTAATCTAAAAGACCTCCTTATGTGCGCCATCACAGAAAGGCTTTATTTTCGAGGATCCACATCGACACAATTTGACATGATTACCCTGCCAGGTCGTATGTTTCTCATCGACCAGAGATAAAGTGCCAGATATGTGCAAAGGCCCATTTTCAATCGCAGCGACAACAGTCGTGCCATCCTTCAAATTGAGTGTTTCGTTACTGACTGCATATTCGCGTTTGAGCTGATCCTGAGTGCTAAACGAAAAAGATTGATGAGATCCATCACAAAACGGAGCGGTATTTGTTCTTCCACAACGACAGAAGGCTAGTGAGTCTCCTTTAGTATCACGAGATACTGTCTGCTCATCAATATAAACAAATGAACCTTTGAAGCAAAACGGACCATTCGCGATTAATTTAATTTTAAGCATATTAAACGCGCTTAGTGTGCAGTCCAACCGCCATCAATCGAATAAGAAGAACCAGTTATCGATGATGCTTGCTCGGACGCTAGAAATAGAGCTAAGGCGGCAACTTGTTCTATTTGAACAAACTTTCGAGTCGGCTGTCGCTCCAGAATGAAATCCCGGATCACCTCTTCCTGGGAAAGTGATTTTTCGTTTGATAAGGCCTCTACCTGAGTCTTGACCAGAGGCGTTTCCACCCAGCCTGGGCAAATGGCGTTACAAGTTACGCCCGACTCTGCAACCTCCAACGCTACCGCCTTAGTAAAACCAATTAATCCGTGTTTCGCTGCCACGTAGGCAGCTTTATTTGCGGAGGCGATGAGTCCGTGCGCCGATGCAATATTGATAATTCGTCCAAACCTTTGGGTACGCATACTCGGTATGAGTAATCGACTCATATGAAATGCTGAGGATAAATTGACAGCTAAGATGAGATCCCATTTCTCAGCTGGAAAATGTTCAACAGGAGAGACATGCTGAACTCCAGCATTATTAATCAAGACGTCGACATCGCCCAATGCATCATTCGCACCACTCACGAAACGCTCAATCTCTGGAGGTTTCGACATATCTGCATCGGAGTAAAATACCAGAACACCAAAATCATCTTTAATATCCCGCTCTATCGCCTGGATCTCTTTCTTGTCGCCAAAGCCATTCAAACCAATATCGTACCCTTGTGATGCGAACTCCTTGGCTATACCTAAGCCAATACCAGACGTAGAGCCGGTAACCAGAGCGACTTTCCTCCTACTCATAACGATCCTCGCACAAACTATCTTCAACAAATCTAGCAATGGCATCAATCGTTGCACCTGGCTGATCTACATGCGGCGAATGCCCACACTCCGTCAATACGACTCGCTGAGTCGGTGCGGGTGATAACCTCTCGATAGCCTCAATTTGAGCCAAAGTTCCATAAGGATCATCATCACTTTGAATAAGTAAAGACTCACAACTGAGCCTTTCAACATAGGTTTGAATGTTCCAATTTTTAAAATCTGGTGATAACCAAATATCATTCCAACCCCAAAATGCGGATTCAACATCTTCATGGTAACGTCCCAGTTTCTTGGGTAACTGTGTTGTTTCAAAGGCAACACGAGCTTGCTCGATACTCTGAATCGTTAAGTCTTCCACAAACACGTGAGGTGCCATCAGGACCATTCCTCCCAGCTCATATCCACCGCCATTGTGAATCATAGCGATCGAAGCTCCATCGCTATGCCCAATTAATATGGGCCTATCAACGCCTATATGTTTTAGAAACCTCGGAAGCGTTTCAAGCGCTTCTTGATGCATATAATCAAGCGATCTTTTCTCAGCTATAGGAGTGGACCTACCGTAACCATATCTTGAAAATACAAAGACACGACAACCTGTTGCTGAAGCTAAATCCTTTGGAAAGCTTTTCCATAAATCGATAGAACCCAAACCCTCGTGCAGTAAAACCAACGTATCGTTCTTTGGAATGACATCGTTTGGCTCAATACATCGATACTCTAATAGTTTATCGCCGAGGACAAAATAACCGTCTGTAATTCTCATAGCCTGAACTCTTTCAAAAAATAAAATTCATTTAGAAGGTCATACTCCCAGCCAACTTTTAAGCGCTTCTGGCTTTCCAATTAGCTTCGATGAAATATCATCAAAAACAATCTCACCTTTAACCATTACGGCACATCGATCTGATATTTTTGAAAGTGCCTTAAAATTCTTATCGACGATTAGAGTCGAAATTCCAGATTTTTTTATAACGTTAATTATGCTCCAGATCTCTTGTGCAATTAGCGGCGCGAGTCCCTCTGTAGCTTCATCTAATAGTAATAGGTCCGGATTTGTTAACAATGCCCTACCGATACTTAACATCTGCTGCTCCCCTCCCGAGAGTTGTTGTCCGCCATGGGTTAAACGCTCTTTAAGTCGGGGAAAACTATCAAGGACCCGATCAAAGGTCCATTCTCGTCGGCCCTCAAAACCTAGTCTTGCGGCTAAAAGTAAATTTTCTTTCACAGTTAAGTTTTTGAAAATACCACGTCCTTCAGGGACATATGCAACACCAGTCCTAGCGAGCATATGAGTAGGTAATGATTTCGCGTCCTGCTCTCGGAATCTTATATCTCCAGAACTGAAGGGAACCAAGCCCATGAGACACTTAATCAGCGTCGTCTTACCCATTCCATTTCGGCCCATGAGGGCTACCGTTTCGCCACGTTTAATTTCTAAAGTCACGCCGTGGAGCACATGGCTCAATCCATAGTGCGAGTGGAGGTCTGTCACACTCATGAGCGTATTACTCATCGATACCCTCACCTAAATAAGCCTCTTGAACTCGATAGCTTGAACGAACGACATCAGGTTTACCGCTTTCAATAACCTCGCCATTTAGCATCACTGTTAGCTTGTCAGCTAGCGCAAACACCGCATCCATATCATGTTCGACCAGTATCACCGCAAAGTCTGATCGGATTTCCAAAAGTAGCTCCACAATCTTCGATGACTCCTCCGCCCCCATACCAGCGAGGGGCTCATCTAAAAGTAATACCTTTGGCTCTGTTGCTAGCGCTAATGCGATCTCTACTTGCCTTTGTTCCCCGTGAGATAATTCACTAGCTTTTTTGTGACCTAATGTGTCAATTTGCAATCTTTCCATGACTCGTTTAGAACCAACCTCAACATCAGGATAAGAGTTAAGTGCCCCCAAAAATCGCATGGAAATATCAAGACGGGACTGAACAGCGATATTACAGTTCTCGAGGACGCTCAAGCTGGGATAAATATTAGTGCGCTGATAACTGCGGCCGACCCCCAGAAGGCTCATCTTGGTCGGCCCAAATCCGGTGACGGTCATTCCATCAACCACTATTTTCCCCTCTGTAGGTCGCAACTCTCCAGACAATAGATTAATTAAAGTACTTTTCCCTGCGCCATTCGGACCTATTACGGCGTGAATCATTCCGCGCTGACAAGAAAGTGACACCCCCGAGACCGCTGTTAAACCAGAGAATTTTTTTGTTAACGCTACTGCTTCAATCACGGCTCGCATATTACGGTCTTTTCTTAAGAAACTTCAGCCCAACTAGACCATTTGGAAAGAACAGCGCAACAAGAACAATGACGCCTCCAGTAAGGAGCTGCCAATGCTTGGTCACCATCTGAAAACCTTCCTCGACAAGCATGAGAGCCGTAGTTCCGAGGACTGGTCCGAGTAGTGTACCTTTACCACCCAAAATCACCATCATCAATGCATGTCCTGACACATGCCACCCAACCATTTCCGGATTCACAACACCGAACTGCACCGCAGCTAAAAAGCCGCTTATAGCAGCAATCATGCTCGCAATTACAAAGCACACTAATTTAAATTTATATGTGTTGTAGCCAAGGGCCTTAGTTCTATGCTCATTAATGCGAATGCCCGCAAGCACTCTTCCAAATGGAGAATAAATAATTTTTCTGATAACAAGTAAGACTGCACACACGAGAATCAGCACTAAATAATAAAAATGAACGACATTCGCCAGATCAAGCTGCCACCAATCAAAAAAACTGAGGTTAGGGCGAGTATTTATATACATGCCATCTGAGCCTCCCGCCAAGTTGGTATCGTGTAAAAAATAGAACAGCATTTCACCAAGCGCCAATGTAGACATAATGAAGAAGATGCCTTTAGTGCGCAGCACCAAAGCACCGAATATTGCGCCAAGCGCGCCCACTGTTAAGATACTGGCTAGAAGTGCAATAAAAAAGTTCATAGCTGAATCTGGCGGACTCAGGAGGGCGAGGACATAACCTGAAAATCCGAAAAATGCGGCGTGACCTAGGCTGACTAAACCGGTGAAACCAACTAATAAGTTCAAGCTGCTCACAAAAATGATCATCAATAGGATCTTTGAAGCAAATTGAATGTAAAATCTGTCGCCAACGAGAGGAAACAACACTAACGTCAAAAGAATTAATCCGGGAAAAGCTTTTCTCAGTATTGCACCCATTAATACTCCTTACCAAATATCCCTTGGGGACGAAATAGTAATATAACGGCCATCAGAGTAAAGATACTCATACCTGCCATCTCAGGAAAAATATTCACGCCGAAAATATTAAGCGTCATTACCTTGCCAAAAGTATCAATTAAACCAACCAATAAAGCCGCGACCATCGCCCCCTTGATTGACCCTAAACCGCCAATAACAACAACGACAAAACTAACAATGAGTATTTGACCACCCATGCCAGGGAAAATAGATGATATCGGCGCCGCGATCATTCCTGAAAAAGCCGCAAGCGAAACTCCTAGAGCGAATATAAATCGATAGACCAATCCAATGTTAATGCCCAGGGCTTTCGTCATTTCCCGATCAGACTCACCAGCGCGAATCATCATTCCCAAACGGGTATGTTGTATGCCTAAAAACATCAAAATAGCGATAACAACACAGATGCCTGAAAGCCATAATCGATAGACAGGATAAGCTAAGTTATCAGTCAATTGAATTGACCCATCTAGTAACGCGGGGATAGCGACACTGTGTACATCGTCACCCCAGATTACACTTCTCAACTCAGAAAAAATGAGTATTAACCCATAGGTAACCAAAACTTGCTGGAGGTGGTCTCGGTCGTACAAGAACCTAATGAACAACCATTCGAGAATCAACCCGAGTAAAAATGCAACTACTATTCCAACAAACAACCCTAACCAAAAATTTCCAAGCCACCCCATTAATGACCAAGCTAGGTAAGCTCCGATCATATAAAAGCTGCCATGAGCAATGTTAATCACGCCCATGATTCCAAAAATTAACGTTAAACCACTGGCGACCAAGAACAGCAGTAACCCATATTGAATGCCGTTCATCGTTTGAATAAAAAATGTGACTGCGTCCATTAATAGAGTCCTAATCAATAACGCCTGAGAGATCATCGATAACGTTATCGATGACTCGTGCATTAATTAATTGCGCCACAGTTATCACGTCATTATCTCTCCAGTGCATCACATCAAGAGCCGCACGCGGCAAAATCTGAACTGCAGCCATACTTAGCATAGTAACCTTGGAGGCCGCCGCAGATAATGCCGCAAAGATTCCTCCTCCTGAAGATCCGATCAAGACCACATGAACGTGAGTACCATCCAAATGTTTCTCTCTCAAACATATTGCTAAGTTCGCAAGGTATTCCGATAAGAGTAAGCGCTCGGAGCTTAAGTTAGGGGAGTGGCTAGAACAATCAATAAAAACTTTGATGTTTACAACGGAACTCGATAAGGCATCAATCGCATA